>DJAN01000204.1:8772-9154 GCA_002429615.1 Lysobacteraceae bacterium UBA6001 | reverse complement strand
GCGCGACGCGACGACGCCCCCGCCGGGAGCCGCGACGCGTCGGCCGCGACCGCCACCGAGCAGGCGCACCTGCCGGCGCCCGTAATCGGCGCAAAGAAAAACGGCCGCTTTCGCGGCCGTTTTTCCTGTCGCCCAATTCGTGAAGAATCAGTGAGCGTCATCGTCCAGCAGTTCGGCGTAGTCGTCCGGGGACAGCAGCTCGTTGAGCTGTTCCGGCTCGCTGGCCTCGACCACGAAGATCCAGCCGTCGCCGTAGGCATCCTCGTTGATGGTCTCCGGCTTGTCGCTGAGCGCCGAGTTGACCTCCACGACCTTGCCGCTGACCGGGCTGTAGACGTCCGACGCCGCCTTGACCGACTCGACCACGGCCGCGCCGTTGCCG
>DJAN01000204.1:8289-8596 GCA_002429615.1 Lysobacteraceae bacterium UBA6001 | reverse complement strand
ACCACGGCCGCGCCGTTGCCGGCCTGGACGGTGTCGCCGACGTTCGGCAGTTCGACGTAGACCAGGTCGCCCAGCAGGCCCTGCGCATGGTCGGAAATACCGATGGTGACGCGGCCATTGCCTTCGACGCGGGCCCACTCGTGGGACTTGAGGAACTTGAGGTCGCCTGGGATCTCGCTCATGGGAAAGCTCCGGGAAAACGGGGTTCGGGGATGGATGGATAGTTTAACCAACCGGCGCCGGATTCATCACCCGGCGCCGGACGGGCATGTGGCTCAGGCCAGCACGCCGGCCTGGGCCTGGCCTT
>DJAN01000204.1:0-8084 GCA_002429615.1 Lysobacteraceae bacterium UBA6001 | reverse complement strand
GCCGGCCTGGGCCTGGCCTTCGCGCACGAACGGGAACTTGACCACCCGCACCGGTACTTCCTTGCCACGGATGTCCACGCGCACCTCGCCCGGCTCACCGGCCGGCACACGCGCGAACGCGATCGCCTTGCCCAGCGTCGGCGAGAACGTGCCGGAGAGGATCTCGCCCTCGCCCTGCGCGGTGAGCACCTTCTGCCCGTGGCGCAGCACGCCCTTGTCGTCCATCACCAGGCCGATCATCTGGCGCGGCGCGCCGGCGACCTGCTGCGCTTCCAGCACGCCGCGGCCGATGAAGTCGCGGCCTTCGTCCAGCGCCACCGTCCAGGCCAGCGCGGCCTCGAACGGCGTCACCGCATCGTCCATGTCCTGGCCGTAGAGGTTCATGCCGGCCTCCAGGCGCAGCGTGTCGCGCGCACCCAGGCCGGCCGGCTTGACGCCGGCTTCCAGCAGCGCGTTCCAGAACGCCACCGCATCAGCTTCCGGCAGCACGATCTCGTAGCCGTCCTCGCCGGTGTAACCGGTACGCGCCACGAACAGCGCCACGCCCGTCGCCGACTTCGCATGCACGGCGGCGAAACGGCCGAGCTTGCGCGCCGCCGCCTGGTCGTCGGCGGCCAGCAGCGAGATCACCTTCTCGCGGGCGGTCGGGCCCTGCACCGCGATCATCGCGAAGTCCGATCGCTCCTCGACGCGCACGTCGAAGGCGGCGGCCTGCTCACCGATCCACGCCAGATCCTTTTCGCGGGTGGCGGCGTTGACCACGAGGCGGAAGAAGTCTTCGGCCTGGTAGTAGACGATCAGGTCGTCGATCACCCCGCCCTGCGGATTCAGCATGCAGGTGTACAGCGCCTTGCCCGACACCTTGAGCTTGTCGACCGAGTTGGCCAGCAGGTGGCGCAGGAAGTCGCGCACGCGCGCGCCGTGCAGGTCGACCACGGTCATGTGGCTGACGTCGAACATGCCGGCGTCGCGGCGCACCAGGTGGTGTTCGTCCAGCTGCGAGCCGTAATGGATGGGCATGTCCCAGCCCCCGAAGTCCACCATCTTGGCGCCCAGGGCGCGGTGGCTGGCGTTGAGGATGGTCTGCTTCAGGCTCATGGCGTCGGTTCCAGGGGAAAGACGCCCATTATCGCCCGCCGCGAGGCGGGCGATCACGGAGCAGTGCAGCGTGACGCGCTCAGGCCGCCTGCACCTTCAGGGTCATGCCATCCACCGCGACCACCCGCACCTCGGTACCGACCGGCAGGTCCGGGCCGGCGACCACCCAGAAGGCGTCGTCGATCTTGACCCGCCCGCGGCCACCGACGATGGCCTGATCCACGCGCACCACCCGGCCGACCAGCTGTTCGGCGCGGCGGTTGAGCAGCGGCTGGTCGCTCTGGCGTTCGCCACGGCGGAACCAGGTGCGGTAGACCTGCACCGAGACGAAGCTCAGCACGACGAAGGCCACCACCTGCACCAGCAGCGGGATGCCCGGCACGACCCATACCGCCACGAACAGCGCCGTGGCGGCGAAGCCCATCCACAGCATGAACGCGCCGGGCGCCAATGCCTCGGCGGCGAACAGCAGCAGCGCCACCGCCGCCCACACCACCACTTCGGTACGCATGGCTCAGCCCCCGAAGCGCGGCGGCTGCGGATTGCGCGGCGGCGGCGCGGCACGGTCGGCCAGCGCTTCCTTGGCCAGGTCGGCGATGCCGGCGATCGAGCCGATGATGCCGGACGACTCCATCGGCATCAGCACGAACTTCTGGTTCGGCGCGGTGGCCAGTTCCTTGAACGCCTCCACGTACTTCTGCGCGATGAAGTAGTTGATCGCCTGCACGTTGCCGCTGGCGATCGCGTCGGACACCATCTGGGTCGCCTTGGCTTCGGCCTCGGCGAGGCGCTCGCGCGCCTCGGCGTCGCGGAACGCGGCTTCCTTGCGGCCTTCGGCCTCCAGCACCGCGGCCTGCTTCTCGCCGTCGGCGCGCAGGATTTCCGACTGGCGCGAACCCTCGGCCTCCAGGATCTGCGCGCGCTTCTCGCGTTCGGCCTTCATCTGCCGGGCCATCGCATCGACCAGGTCGCGCGGCGGCTGGATGTCGCGGATCTCGATGCGGGTGACCTTGATGCCCCATGGGTTGGTGGCGTGGTCGACCACGCTGAGCAGCTGCGCGTTGATGGTTTCGCGCTGGCTCAGCGATTCGTCCAGGTCCATCGAGCCGATCACGGTGCGGATGTTGGTCTGCACCAGGGCAATCGTGGCCAGCTCCAGGTTGGCGACCTCGTAGGCGGCCTTGGCCGCGTCCAGCACCTGGAAGAACACCACGCCGTCCACCGCGACCACGGCGTTGTCCTTGGTGATGACATCCTGGCGCGGCACGTCCAGCACCTGCTCCATCATGTTCACCTTGCGGCCGACGCCGTAGACGATCGGGATCAGTATGTGCAGGCCGGGGGTGAGCGTATGGGTGTACTTGCCGAAGCGCTCCACCGTCCATTCATAGCCCTGCGGCACCATGCGCACCGCCTTGAACAGCACGATGACGCAGACGACCAGCAGCACCAGCACCAGGAAACCTGTCGTGAACATCCCCTTCCCTCCTCAATTCTTTCCGTGAAGGCCGAGTATGCCCCACGTCCGGGTCACAACGGGATGCGACCCAGCAGGATGTCGCGGAACATCACCCAGTCACCGGCGAACGAATAGAACGGGTGGCGGAAGGTGGCCGGGCGGTTCTTCTCGAAGAAGAAATGGCCGATCCAGGCGAAGCCGTAGCCACAGAACAGCGCCGCCAGCAGCCACAGCGGGCGGGCGCTGACCAGCGCCACGCCGACCAGCAGCAGCACGCCGCAGCTGCCCACGAAGTGCAGCCGTCGCGAGGTGCGGTTGGCATGCTCGCCGAGATAGAAAGGATAGAACTCGCGGAAACTGGCGAACCGGCGCATGGGCCCTCCCTCCGGGCACGATGACCGCGACAGGATACGCCGGCGGATGCGGGTCAGGCAGGTCGCGGCGAGAACATGATCACCGCCATGCCGGCCAAGCACAGGGCCACGCCGAGCAGGTCCCAGCGGGACGGCGCGACCCGGTCCACCTGCCACAGCCACAGCAGCGCGACGGCGACGTAGACACCGCCATACGCGGCATAGACCCGCCCGGACGCGGTGGGGTGCAACGTCAGCAGCCAGACGAACAGCGCCAGGCTGGCGGCCGCGGGCAGCAGCAGCCACGCGCTGCCATCGCGGCGCAGCCACAGCCAGGGCAGATAGCAGCCGACGATCTCGGCCAGCGCGGTGAGTACGAACAGCAGCAGGGTCTTCACGGCGCGGCGTGTTCCTGCGCCTTGACCTGGTCCCACAGCGCGTCCTGCTCGGTCAGCGAGAGCGCGTCCAGCGAGGTACCGGCAGCCCGCGCCAGTGCTTCCATGCCGCGGAAACGGCGTTCGAACTTGTGGTTCGCGCCGCGCAGCGCGGCACCTACGTCGACCTTGGCGTGCCGGGCGAGATTGGCGCAGACGAACAGGACATCGCCGATCTCTTCCTGCAGGCGGTCGTGGCGGGCGTCGATATCGCCGTGGGCGAATTCCTCGCGCACTTCGTCGATCTCCTCGTGCAGCTTGGCCAGCACCGGGGCCGGATTGGGCCAGTCGAAGCCGACCCGCGCCGCGCGCGACTGCAGCTTCACCGCGCGCTGCCATTCCGGCAGGCCGCGCGCGATGCCGGCCAGCGCGGAGTCGTCCTGCTCGCCGGCGGCCTGGCGTTCGGCACGCTTGATGGCCTCCCAGTTCTGGGTGACCTGCTCGGCGCCGTCGACCACGGTTTCGCCAAATACATGCGGATGCCGACGCAGCAGCTTGCCGCTGATCGCGGCGACGACATCGCCGAAGGCGAAGGCGCCCTGCTCTTCGGCCATGCGCGCATGGAACACCACCTGCAGCAGCAGATCGCCGAGTTCGTCCTTCAGCGCGAGCAGGTCCTGGCGATCAATGGCATCGGCGACTTCGTAGGCTTCCTCGATGGTGTACGGGGCGATGCTGGCGAAGTCCTGCGCCACGTCCCAAGGGCAACCCCGCTCGCGGTCGCGCAGCCGCGCCATGATGCGCAGCAGGTCCTGGATATCTTGCGTGGCGGAAGGATAGGCCAGGGTCATGGAGGAGTTTTCCTTGGGGGGGACGCCTGCATGATGCCCGAGTTTCCTGATCGCTTCGGTCATCGTGCGCGTGGCACCAGGGGCGGGACAGGCCATGCAGGGCTCCACCGCGCCCCTGTAGGAGCGGCTTCAGCCGCGACCGTGCGGCATCAGACGTCAATGGCAACCGAACCCGCACGGTCGCGGCTGAAGCCGCTCCTACAAGGAGAGCGAACGTCGCCTCAAACCCATTCGCGCCACGGCAGCGCCGGATCGCCCAGCGCCATGAAATCCCCGTTGAGCAGCGTCTCGCGCTGGTTGTAGCGGAATGGCTCGCCGCTATGCGCGGCCAGTACCCGCCCACCCGCCGCTTCCAGCACGCACTGCCCCGCCGCCGTGTCCCATTCCGAGGTCGGCCCAAAACGCGGATACACATCCAGCGCCCCATCGGCGATGCGGCAGAACTTCAACGACGAGCCCTGCGCGATCACCTCCACCTCGCCCATCCGCGCCAGCAGCGCGTCGGTGCGCTCGCCCCGGTGCGAACGGCTCGCCGCCACCCGCAGCGGCGCCGTGGCCGGCACGCGGACCTGCAATCGCACTTCGCCGGCAGCGTCGCGCCGATAGGCGGCCTCATCCCGCCAGGCATGCCACACGCGTCCATCCACCGGCGCCTGGATCACGCCGAACACCGCCACGCCTTCGTCGATCAGCGCGATGTTGACGCTGAATTCGCCATTGCGCTTGATGAATTCGCGGGTGCCATCCAGCGGATCCACCAGCCAGTAACGTCGCCAATGGCGGCGCACGTCCCAAGGCACCTGCGCCGATTCCTCGGACAACACCGGAATATCCGGGGTCAGCCGCGCCAGGCCATCGACGATGACGCGGTTGGCGGCCAGGTCGGCCTGCGTCAACGGACTCGAATCGTCCTTGGTCTGCACCGAGAAGCCGTCCTGGTAGACGGTCATGATCGCCGCGCCCGCCGCCTGGGCAATGGCGATCACACCTTCGCCCAGCGCCTTGTCGATCACCGCGCTCACAGCTTGCCCGCCAGCCACTGGCGGGCGATCAGCAGCGCCGCCAGCGAACGGCCCTCGGAAAAGTCATCGCGCAGCAGCAGCTGGTCCAGCTCGGCGATCTTCCACGGCACCACTTCCAGCTCCTCCGGCTCGTCGCCAGGCAGGCGTTCGGGATACAGGTCGCGCGCCACCACCAGCCAGGACTGGTGCGCCATGTAAGTCGGTGCCAGGGTCATCGCGCGCAGCACGTCCAGCCGGCGCGCGCCGTAGCCGGCCTCTTCCTTCAATTCGCGGTCGGCCGCCTGCAGCGGGGTCTCGCCGTCGTCGATGCGGCCCTTCACCAGCCCCAGCTCGTAGCGGTGCATGCCGGCGGCGTACTCGCGCACCAGCAGCACGGTGTCCTCGTCGAGCAGCGGCACCACCACCACCGCACCGTGGCCACCGCTGACCAGCCGGTGGTACAGGCGACGTTCGCCGTTGGAGAACTCCAGGTCGAGCTGCTCGCGGCCCTCGCCCAGGCTGCGGACCTCGTGGATCACCGGCAGGGTCCGGCTCATGCGGAGAACGCCGGGCCGCGGCGGGCCGATAGAATGGGCATATGCGCAAAGAGATTCATCACACCGAAATGCTAGCAGACCCCGCCGCCCTGGCCGATGCCTGGCGAGAACGCGACCTCGCCGTGCTCTGGCACCCGTGCACGCAGATGCGCGAGCACCCCCACACCCTGCCGCTGGTGCCGATCGCCCGCGGCGAAGGCGCCTGGCTGGTCGGCCATGACGGCCGCCGCTACCTGGACGCGGTGAGCAGCTGGTGGACCAACCTGTTCGGCCACGCCGAGCCGCGCATTGGCGCCGCCATCGCCGCGCAGGCCGGCTCGCTGGAACAGGTGATGCTCGCCGGCTTCAGCCATGAACCGGCGATCCGCCTGGCCGAACGCCTGCTGGAGATCGCCCCGCGCCAGGCCGGCCGCGCGCCGCTGTCGAAGGTGTTCTACGCCGACAACGGCTCGGCCGGCGTCGAAGTCGCGCTGAAGATGGCCTTCCACTATTTCCGCAATCGCGGCGAACTGCAGCGCACGCGCTTCGTCGCGCTGGAGAACGGCTACCACGGCGAAACCATCGGCGCGCTCTCGGTCGGCGACATCCCGCTGTATCGCCGCGTCTACGCCCCGCTGCTGGCCGAATCGCTGTTCGCGCCCTCGCCGGATGCCTACCTCGCCGAACCCGGCCAGTCGGCCGAGAGCCGTGCCCTGCAGGCCGCCGACGCGCTCGCCGACCTGTTCGACCAGCACCCCGGCGAAATCTGCGCGGTGATCCTGGAGCCCCTGCTGCAGTGCGCCGGTGGCATGCGCATGCACCACCCGGCCTACGTGCGCCGGGTCCGCGAACTGTGCGACGCGCATGGCGCCTTCATGATCGCCGACGAGATCGCCACCGGCTTCGGCCGCACCGGCACGCTGTTCGCCTGCGAGCAGGCCGGGGTGATGCCGGACCTGATGTGCCTGTCCAAGGGCCTGACCGGCGGCTTCCTGCCGCTGTCGGCGGTGCTGACCACGCAGGACCTGTACGACGCCTTCCTCGACGACTCACGCGAGCGCGCGTTCCTGCACTCGCACAGCTATACCGGCAACCCGCTGGCCTGCGCCGCCGCCCTGGCCTGCCTGGACATCTTCGCCAGCGACGGCGTCATCGCCCGCAACCACGCCATCGCCGAGCGGATGCGCGAGCTCTCGCTGCCCATCGGCGAGCACCGGCATGTGGCCGACCTGCGGCAGGCCGGCATGGTGGTGGCCTTCGAGCTGACCCGCAACGGTGACCGCCGCACCCCGTTCCCGGCCGAAGCCCGCATCGGCCTGCACGCCTATCGCGCCGCGCTCGCGCGTGGCGTGGTGCTGCGCCCGCTGGGTGACATCCTGTACTGGATGCCGCCGTACTGCGTTGACGACGCACAGCTGGCGCTGCTGGCGGAGACCACGCTGGCCGCCATCGAGGAAGCCACCGCATGCGCCTGACCCGCAGCCACGTCGACCTGCCGTTATCCGCCGGCAGCGAACTGCTGCTACCGGAGGACACCGCCAATCACCTGCTGCGCGTACTGCGCCTGGGCGAAGGCGACGCCTGTGTGCTGTTCAATGGCGACGGCCACGACTACCCCGCCACCATCACCTTGGCCGCCAAGCGCGAAGCGCGGGTGCGGCTCGACGCACCGGTGGCGGTGAATACGGAATCACCGCGTCCGCTGATCCTGCTGCAGGGCATCGCGCGCGGCGAGAAGATGGACCTGATCCTGCAGAAGGCCACCGAGCTGGGCATCAGCACGATCCTGCCGGTGAACGCCGAGCGCACCGAGGTCAAGCTGGATGCGCAGCGGATGGAGAAGCGGGTGACGCACTGGCGCAGCGTGATCGTCTCGGCATGCGAGCAATCGGGCCGCGCGCGGGTGCCGGGGCTGGCACTTCCGCAGTCGCTGGCCGACGCCGCGCGTTCGGTGCCGACGGACGCGCTGAAGCTCACGCTGGATCCGCAGGGCGAGCACAGGCTGTCCACGCTGGAGGCGGCGGCCGACACACCGATCGTCATCGCCATCGGCCCGGAAGGCGGCTGGTCGCCGCGCGACCGCCGGACGCTGGCGGCAGCGGGCTTCCAGGGATTGCAGCTGGGACCGCGCATCCTGCGCACGGAGACGGCGGGGCTGGCGGCGATCGCGGCCCTGCAGGCGCGGCTGGGCGACCTGTAGGAGCGGCTTCAGCCGCGACCGCGCGCTGTGTGCGCGTGACGAAAGGCGGCGTGGTCGCAATACCTGATAGCACCGATGGCGGATGCCGCACGGTCGCGGCTGAAGCCGCTCCTACAACGTGGCAATGATCGAAGCCGCCGTTGATTTCGGGTCCGCCCGCGCCGAACGATCGGGCGTTCGGGGGCAGGCCCTTTCCGGGACCGTTGGCGCCA
>DJAN01000205.1 GCA_002429615.1 Lysobacteraceae bacterium UBA6001 | reverse complement strand
GCCGAATAGGCGGCGCGGTCCGGCGTGGCATCGGCGGCCGGCACGCCGTAGTAGTAGTCGTTGAGCTTGCTGCTGCGCCAGGCGGCGGTGAGCACCGGCTGCACGCTCCAGCGGTCGTCCTGCCACAGGTAGCCGTAGGAGCCGCGCAGTTCGGTGCCGTGCGAGGTGCTGGAGATGTCCTGGCGAATGCTGGCATCCCAGTGGTGCGGGCCGGACTCGCCGTAATAGCGCGCCCCCAGGTCGGCCTCGCTGTTGCGGGTCTCCATGCCTTCGAGCACGTCCGGTGTCTCGTCCTCCGGGAAGCCTTCCAGGCGGCGCTCGACGAACAGTTCCAGGCCGGCGGCATGGTCGCCACTGACGCGCACGCCGGCGGTGTTGGAGCGCAGGAAGAAGCGCTCGCCTTCGTAGAGGTACAGCGGCATCAGGTCCACGCGCGGATCGGCGCCGCGATACGGCGAGGATTCGATGCGCCCGAGAAAGCCCAGGCCGGCCGCACCGCTGCCGGGGTCTTCGAGCAGGTTGCCGAGCATGGCGTCCTGCGCGTGCGCCGGCGCCATGCCGGCGAGCAGCGCCGCGCACAACGTGGCAGTGGCCAGGCCAAGCCGGGAAACGTAAGGAGGGCGGGTCATCGCAGGCCCCTATTTGATGAAGTCGTACTTGAGCGAGGTCTGCAGGCGCATCGCATCGCCCGACTCGCCATCCTGCTGCTGCAACTTGCCGTATAGCAGCTCCAGGCCCCAGCTCCAGCTCGGCGCCGGTTCCCACACCACGTTGGCGGCGGCGTAATCGCTGCGCCGGAACGCGCTGGCCGCCAGCAAGGTGTCGCGCTCCAGGTAGAGTCGCCCATAGGTCAGCGTCGAACGCCACCGGCTGTTCCACAGGTGCGTGTAGCCGAGCCAGCCGCCCCAGGTCTGCAGCGTGTCGAGCTGGCCGCGGGCATCGACCACCGCATCCAGGTCCAGCCCGCCGAGATCGCCTACATAGGCGGCGATGCCCTGCCCGCCCATCACGCCGTACACCACATAGTCGCCACTGTCGTGGCCCCAGCTGCCGGTCAACGCCGCGCCACCCGCGACGCTGCTGTCGCTGTTGCCCGGCGCGTCGTAGCTCAGGTAGCGCAGCAGGCCGGCCAGCTGCACGTTGCCCCAGTCGGCCTCGTGGCGCGCGGCCAGCACCAGGTTCGGCGCGGCGGTACGCGAGCGTCCGTCGGGATCGTCGTAGGTGATCTCCGGCGCGCGATGCTCGGCGGCGAGGATGATCTGGTTGCCACCGCGCAGCGGGAAGTACTGGCGGATGCTGGCCAACCGCGCCGACGGCGACGCACCGGGGCCGGCGAAGTCCAGCGTGTCCGGGCCGGAGTCCAGGTCCATGAAGGCCGACCAGCCGAAGCCGGCGTAGGTGTTGCCGAGCTGGCCCCAGGCGTGGCGCAGGCGATAGCCGTAGCTGCCGCCGGAGCCAAAGAAGTCGTTCTGCAGCAGGAAGCGCAGCTGCCCGGCGCTGGTCTCGCGGCGCGCTTCCATCGTGAAACGGGTCTGCCGTGCATGCATGTTGAAGCGCGCATCGCCGCGCTGCGCGCCGACCGGAATATCGGAGGTGATGAACTGGTCGCTGTCGCCGGCGTCATCGTCGTCCATCATCGCGTCGAGCTTGGCGTAGCCGCTCAGGCGCAGCCAGGTGGTGGTGCCCGGGATGGCGAAGAAGCCTTCGAGGTTGTCGCCGGGCGGCGCTTCGTTGTCGGGGCGGCCGCCGGCCTGGTCGTCCTCGTCGAACGGCGTGTGCGCCGGCAGCGGCGAGGCCTCGACCCCGAGCGTGGCCAGCGAGGCGACAGGAACTGCCGCGACGGTGGGTGCGGGGGTGGAAGGCGTCACGGCGGTGCCCGGCGGAGTCGCAGGCGCTGCGGCCGGTGGCCCGTTGCCCGTGCCTGTCGCGACGGCTGCCGGCGCAGGCGTGGCACGCTCGGATTCCAGCACCTCGATGCGCTGCATCAGGTTGTCCACCGTCTGCCGCAGGCGGGCGATTTCCGCATCGCGCTGGGCATCGGTGCTCTGTGCTTGGGCAGCAGCGGGCAACGCCAGGGCGATGGCGGCGCTGAGGACTCGGGTCGGCAGGGACATCGACATGCGGGCAATCTCCTGCGAGGGGCTCATTCGGTGGGACGCGGCAGATCGCCGCCGCCCAGCGCGGTGTAGAGGTTCACGCGGTCCTGCAGCGCGGCCGCGCGCAGCTGCAGCAGCGCCTGCTCGGCGGAAAAGCGGTTGCGCTCGGCATCCAGCACTTCCAGGTACGGGGTCAGGCCGACCTCGTAGCGGTCCTGCGCGGTGGCCACCAACGCGCCCTGCACCGCCACCGCCTGCTGCTGCGCGGCGATCTGCTCGGCGTTGCGCTGCGCGGCGCTGAGCCCGTCGGCCACTTCGCGGAACGCGTTCTGCACCGCGGACTGGTAGGCCATCTCGCGTTCGTCGCGCTCGCCGCGCGCCTGCTCCACGCGTGCGCGGCGTCGCCCCCAGTCGAACAGCGGCAACACCGCGCCGGCGCCGAACGACCACACCTTGTTGCTGTCCGAGACCAGCCCGGACAGCTCGGAGGAGGCATAGCCGGCGCTGCCGGTGAGCGCGATGATCGGGAAATACAGCGCCCGCGCCGCGCCGATGTTGGCGTTGGCGGCCAGCAGGCGGTGCTCGGCCATGCGGATGTCGGGACGGTCCTGCAACAGGTTCGACGGCAGGCCCGGATCCAGCGCGGCCAGCTGGTGTTCGTCGCCGATCGGCAGGCCCGGCGGCAGCGGGTCGGGCAGCGCCACGCCCACCAGCCACTGCAGCAGGTGCAGCGCCAGCTCGCGGCTGCGCTGCAGCTGCGCCAGCTGCGTCTGCGCCTGGGTCACCAGCGCGTAGGACTGGTGGTAGTCCACCGACGAGGTCAGCCCCACGTCCATGCGCAGCTGCGCCAGCTCCAGGGTCTCGCGGCGGCTGTCCAGCGAGCGCTGCGCCAGCACGATGCCTTCCTCGCTGGCGCGCAGTGCGTAATAGCTCGCCGCCACGTTGGCGATCAGCGACAGCCGGAACGCCTGCTGCGCTTCCACCGTGGCCAGATACTGGCGCCGCGCCGACTCGGACAGGTTGGCCACGCGCCCCCAGAAATCCAGTTCGAAGGCCGGCATCCCCACCTGCACCGCATAGCTGTCGACGCTGACGCGCGGCGCGTCGTCCGCGGCGCTGAGCGGCGTGCGCAGGCGCTGCGCCGAGGCACCCGCCTCCAGGCCCGGCAGGCGTTCGCTGCGCTGGATGCGGAACTGCGCCCGTGCCTGCTCGATGCGCGCGGTGGCCGCGCCGAGATCGCGGTTGTTGGCCAACGCCTGTTCGATCAGCCCACGCAGCACCGGGTCCTGGAAGAACGCCTCCCACGCGATGTCGGCCGCCGCCTGTCCACCGCCCACCGCGTCACCCGCCGATGCGGGGAACCGCACCGGCACATCCGGCGCCGGCGGCGCATAGGTCGGCGCCAGATTGCAGCCGGCCAGCAGCACCAGTCCCAGGGCGGCGACACGCTTCATGGCGTGGGCTCCGGCGCCGGTTCGCGCGGCCGCGCTTTCGTCCGCCGCCGCAGCAGGAAGTAGAACAGCGGCGTGTAGAAGATGCCCAGCGCGGTGGCGGTGAACATGCTGCCAAGCACGCCGGTGCCGACCGCCTGCCGGCTGGCCGCGCCGGCCCCGGCGGCGAACACCAGTGGCAGCATGCCGACGATGAAGGTCAGGCTGGTCATCAGGATCGGGCGCAGGCGCTGGTGCGCGGCGGCCAGGATCGCGCGGTCGGTGGGTACGCCGCGTGCTTCCTCGTCCAGGCCGAACTGCACGATCAGGATCGCGTTCTTCGCCGCCAGCCCGATGATGGTGACCAGGCCGACGTTGAAATACACATCCGCCGACAGGCCGCGCGCACCGGTGAACAGCACCGCGCCGAGGATGCCGAACGGCACCGCCAGCAGCACCGCCACCGGCGTGGTCCAGCTCTCGTAGAGTGCCGCCAGCAGCAGGAACGCCACCAGCAGCGCCAGCCCAAGCAGCAGACCGACCTGGCCGGCGGCTTCCTGTTCCTCGCGCGCGGTGCCGGTCCATTCGAAGCGCATGCCGGGCGGCAGCACCTCGGCGGCCAGCCGCTCCATCTCGCGCAGCGCCGCGCCGCTGGAGACGCCGGGCGCGGCCTGCCCGGACACGGTGGCGGAAAGAAAGCCGTTGTAGCGTTCCACCTGCTGCTCGCCCACCGTCCAGTGCGAGCGCGCGAAGGCCGAGAACGGTACCGACTGCCCGGCACTGCCGAGCACGCGCAGGTCGGCGACATCCTCCGCGCGCATGCGCTGCGCCGCCTCGCCCTGCACGAACACACGCAGCACGTTGCCCTGGTGGATGAAATCGTTGACATAGGCCGAGCCGAACATCACCCCCAGCGCCTGGTTGACCTGCCCGAGCTGCACGCCGAGCGCGCGCGCCTGGGTGCGGTCGATGTCGACGAACAACTGCGGCGGAGCG
>DJAN01000007.1:7604-8353 GCA_002429615.1 Lysobacteraceae bacterium UBA6001 | reverse complement strand
AGGCCGGCCGCCTGCTGCTGGCCGGCCCGTGCCCGGCGATCGACGCCGAGGACCCGGGCGAGGCCGGCTTCAGCGGCAGCCTGGTGGTGGCCGAGTTCGCCTCGCTGGCCGACGCACGTGCCTGGGCCGACGCCGATCCCTATATGGACGCCGGGGTCTATGTCCGCGTCGAGGTCCGGCCGTTCAAGCGGGTGCTGCCGTGAACGACCGGGTCACCCGCATCGAGGCCGCGCTGCGCGCCGCCTTCGCCCCGTCCGTGCTGGAAGTGGTGGACGACAGCCACAAGCATGCCGGCCATGCCGGCGCCCGGGATGGCCGCGGGCATTATTCGGTGCGCATCGTCGCCCCTGCGTTCGCCGGGCTGGCGCCGCTGGCACGACACCGCGCGGTCTACGCCGCGCTGGGGACGATGATGCAGGACGACATCCACGCCCTGTCGATCCAGGCCGAGGCGCCCGCCGGCTAGGCGGTGTCCGCCGTCATGGCCGGTGGCTGTCCGATCCGTGCGGCCGATCCTGTCCATCGGACAATGTCTGGTTAGAATTGCGTTGCAGTGCGGAATGACGTGTCATCTGAAAACGTTTACAGTCGGATGACGCATTCGGAGTCTCTACCGTGGAGGGCGGTACGTTGGCAAAGAATTCCATCACCATCAAAGACGTGGCACGAGAGGCCAAGGTCTCGGTGGCGACCGTTTCACGCGCACTGAACGGCCACGACAACGTGGCCGAGGCGGTGCGCAAGGCCGT
>DJAN01000007.1:0-7559 GCA_002429615.1 Lysobacteraceae bacterium UBA6001 | reverse complement strand
GCGGTGCGCAAGGCCGTGCTGGAGGTCGCCGACCGCCTGCGCTACAGCCCGCATGCCGCGGCGCGCAGCCTGAGCAGCCGGCACACGCAGACTATCGGCGTGGTCCTGCCGGACCTGTACGGCGAATTCTTTTCCGAACTGATCCGCGGCATCGACGGGGTGGCGCGTGCGCGCCGGCAGCACCTGCTGGTGTCCAGCTATCACGGCGACCAGGAAGAGCAGGGGCGTGCGCTGCGCGCCATGCGCGGGCGCGTCGACGGCCTGCTGGTGCTCTCGCCCTACGCCGAGCATCCCGGGTTCCTGACCGAGAACCTGCCGCAGTCGCTGCCGACGGTGCTGATCAACACGCACCTGCCGGACGATGACCACTTCCCGGTGCTGAGCATCGACGACCACGCCGGCGCGATCACCATGACCGAGCATCTGCTCGCGCAGGGGCATCGGCGCATCGTCTTCATCGCCGGCCCGGAACTCAATTTCGACGCCCGCGAGCGCCTGCGCGGCTTCCAGGACGCGATGGCGGCGCACGGCGCCGACGCGCGCGCCCGGGTGCTGTACGGCGATTTCGACGAAGCCTCCGGCTATCGCGCCGGCCAGCAGCTGCTGCAGGGCGAACTGCCCGACGCGGTATTCGCGGCCAACGACATGATGGCGCTGGGCTGCCTGTACGCCCTGACCCAGGCCGGCGTGCAGGTGCCGGGCCAGGTGGCGCTGGCCGGTTTCGACGACATCCCGCTGGCGCGCTTCGTCCACCCGGGGCTGACCACGATGCGGGTCAGCATCGCCGAACTGGGCGCGCAGGCGATGGGTCGCCTGCTCGGCCTGATCGACCCGGCCGGTGCCGCGCCGCAGGGCAGCGTCACCTTGAAGCCGGCGTTGATCGTGCGTGATTCGACCGTGGCTGGCGCGGGCCAGGCATGAGCCGGATCCACGCCACCGGCTGATCGTTCTCCACCCGCGCCGCCGTTGGGCCGGGCGTCAGTTTTACCCCGTTTCTTCACTGGTTCACGGGTTAGTCTCAGAGGGAGTTTCTTGGTGAGGGTTGTAAGCGATTTCATGAAACACGGCAGCAAGCACAACGTCCGCGGCCATGCCCGCTTCTTCCCCGGGATGTCGCTGGCGCTGGGCATGTTGCTGCTGGCCGCCTGCCAGGGGCAGGCGCCTTCTCCCCCCGAGGCCAGGCCCGCGCCGACCGTGACCCTGATCGAACCCACGCTGCCGCCGGCACCGCCCAAGCCGGTGAAGCCGGAACTGCCGCCGCTGTTCTCCGACATCGAGCGACGCACCTTCCAGTTCTTCTGGGACACCACCAACGAGGTCAACGGCCTCACCCCGGACCGCTTCCCGTCGCGGCCGTTCGCCAGCATCGCCTCGGTGGGCTTCGCGCTGACCGCCTATCCGATCGGCATCGAGAACGGCTGGGTCAGTCGTACCCAGGCGGTGGACCGCACGCTGCTGACGCTGAAGTTCTTCCGCGATGCGCCGGTGGGCCCGCAGCGCACCGGCAAGGCCGGCTACAAGGGCTTCTACTACCACTTCCTCGACATGCAGCGTGGCCAGCGCTATGACAGCTGGGTCGAGCTGTCGAGCGTGGATACCGCGCTGCTGATGATGGGCGTGCTGTTCGCGCAGTCCTATTACGATGGCGACGATCCGCGCGAGAAGGAAATCCGCCAGATCGCCGACACCCTCTACAAGCGCGTGGACTGGACCTGGCTGCAGCAGCGCGCGCCGCTGATCTCGATGGGCTGGTTCCCCGAGAGCGGCTTCATCAACCACGACTGGATGGGCTACAACGAGGCGATGATGCTGTACGTGCTGGCCCTGGGCTCGCCGTCGCATCCGGTCGACCCCGATGCCTGGACGGTGTGGACGCGCAGCTACAACAACGACTGGGGCGTGTACCAGGGCCAGGAATACCTGTCCTTCGGCCCGCTGTTCGGCCACCAGTACAGCCATGTCTGGATCGACTTCCGCGACATCCAGGACCAGTACATGCGCGAGCGCGGCATCGACTACTTCCTCAACAGCCGCCGTGCCACGCTGGCCCAGCGCGACTACGCCATCGACAACCCGATGAAGTGGAAGGACTACGGCGAGAACGTGTGGGGCCTGACCGCCAGCGACGGCCCGCAGAACACCAGCCAGGACTACCGCGGCGAGCAGCGCCAGTTCCGCCACTATTCCTCGCGTGGCGCCGGCCTGCGCGAGAACTTCGACGACGGCACCATTGCCCCGACCGCGGCGATCTCCTCGATCGTGTTCGCGCCGGAAGTGGTGATCCCGGCCACCGAGGAGATGCACAAGCGCTACGGCGACTACCTGTACTCCAGCTACGGCTTCCTGGACTCGTTCAACCCCAGCTTCAACTACGACATCCCGCTCAAGACCGGGCGCGTGGTGCCCGATCGCGGCTGGGTGGCCAGCGACTACATCGCCATCGACCAGGGGCCGATCCTCACGATGATCGCGAACTACCGCAACGAGTTCGTGTGGAACGTGATGAAGAAGAACAAGTACATCCGCACCGGCCTGGAACGCGCCGGCTTCACCGGCGGCTGGCTGGCGCCGGAAGGCGAGACCCCGCAGCAACCGAAGAAGGACGAGCAGGCCGCCGCCGCGCGGGCGATCGGCATCGCCGAGTCGCGCGCGGCCGCCGCCGAGGCGCAGCAGAATCCCGCGCAGCGCCAGCAGCAGAAGCCGGAGTGAGTGCGGGCATGAGCCGACAGCTTGTCGCGGCGCTGGTGCTGGTCGCCGGCCTGGCCGGTTGCGCGCGTGCGCCGCAGGGCGAAACCGTGCGCTTCTGGGCGATGGGCCGCGAGGCCGAGGTGGTCACCGAACTGGTGGCCGACTTCGAGAAGGAGAATCCGGGCATCCACGTGGATGTGCAGAACATCCCGATGACCGCCGCGCACGAGAAGCTGCTGACCGCGTTCGCCGCAGACGGCCTGCCGGACGTGTGCCAGCTCGGCAACACCTGGTTGCCGGAGTTCGCCATGCTCGATGCGCTGGAGCCGCTGCAGCCCTATGTCGAACGTTCTAAGGTGGTGGATCCGGCGGATTATTTCCCCGGCGTCTGGGACACCAACGTCGTCGACGGCACGCTGTATGGCGTGCCGTGGTACGTGGACACACGCCTGCTGTTCTATCGCAAGGACCTGCTGGCCGAGTCCGGTGTCACCCGCGCGCCGCAGACCTGGGCGGAGTTCGAGCAGGCGATGGCGGCGGTGAAGCGCCACGTGGGGCCGCAGCGCTACGCGATCATGATGCCGCTCAACGAGTTCGAGCAGCAGCTGTCGTTCGCGCTGCAGCAGGACGATCCGCTGCTGCGCGACCATGACAACTACGGCAACTTCCGCAGCCCCGGCTTCCGCAAGGCGCTGGCGTTCTACGCCAACATGTTCGAGCAGGGCTGGGCGCCGAAGGTGTCCGAGACGCAGATCTCCAACGTCTGGTACGAGTTCTTCAACGGCTCCTACGCCTTCTACCTGTCCGGTCCCTGGAACGTGCGCGAGTTCCGCCTGCGCCAGCCACCGGCACTGGAAGGCAAGTGGGGCACGATGCCGCTGCCCGGCCCGAACGGCCCGGGCGCCGGCATCGCCGGTGGCGCCAGCCTGGTGATCCTGCGCCAGTCGCAGCACAAGGACGCGGCCTGGAAGCTGATCGAATTCCTTTCGCGGCCGCAGCAGCAGGCGCGCTTCCACGCCATCATCGGCGACCTGCCGCCGCGTCGCAGCACCTGGCAGTACCCGTCGCTGGCGCAGGATCCGCTGGCCAAGGCTTTCGGCGATCAGCTGGAGCGGGTACGGGCGACGCCGAAGGTGCTGGAGTGGGAGCGCATCGTGCAGGAGATGCGCCTGGTCACCGAGCGGGTGGTGCGCGGCGGCGAGAGCCAGGAGAAAGCAGTGCAGGAACTGGATCGGCGCGTGGATGACATCCTCGCCAAGCGGCGCTGGATCTGGGCGCAGCAGCACCCCGATGCGGCCAAGACGGCCAAGACGGCGGAGGCGGCGCCATGAAGCATTCCTCCGTCGCCGGCTGGGTGTTCACCGCGCCGGCGCTGCTGGTGCTGGGCATGTTCTTCGGCGTGCCGGTGCTGGCCGCGCTGGTGCTCAGCCTCACCGACTTCGATCTCTATGCGCTGGCCGACAGCAGCCACCTGCGCTTCGTCGGCCTGGGCAACTACATCGACCTGCTGCAGACCCCGCTGTTCTGGAAGTCGCTGTGGAACACCACGTATTTCGTGCTGCTCGGCGTGCCGGTGTCGATCGCGGTGTCGCTGGGCGCGGCGATGCTGCTCAACGCCAAGGCGGCGCGCTTCCGCGCGCTGTTCCGCACCGCGCTGTTCGCCCCGGTGGTGACCACGCTGGTGGCGGTGGCGGTGATCTGGCGCTACCTGTTCCACGTCAAGTACGGCCTGGTCAACTGGGGCCTGGGTCACCTGGGCATCTCCCCGGTGGATTTCCTCGGTGATCCGCGCTGGGCGATGCCGACCATCATGCTGTTCGCGGTGTGGAAGAACTTCGGCTACAACATGGTGATCTTCCTGGCCGGCCTGCAGGGCATCCCGCAGGACCTGTACGAGGCCGCGCGCATCGACGGCGCCTCGAAGTGGAAGCAGTTCCTGCACATCACCCTGCCGATGCTCGGCCCGGTGCTGATGGTGGTCGGCGTGATCACCGTCTCCGGCTACTTCCAGCTGTTCGCCGAGCCCTACGTGATGACCCGTGGCGATCCGCTGCAGAGCACGGTGAGCGTGCTGTATTTCATGTTCGAGGAAGGCTTCAAGTGGTGGAACCTCGGCCGCGCGTCGGCGGTGGCGTTCCTGCTGTTCCTGATCATCCTCGCGGTAACCACGGTGATGCTGCGCTTCGGCCGCAAGAAGGATCTGGTATGAGCCGGGAGATCGGTCAGTCGCGCTGGAACGCGTGGTTCGTCAATGGCGGCTTGCTGCTGCTGGCGCTCGTCGCGCTCGGGCCGCTGCTGTGGATGGCCTCGGTGTCGTTCATGCCGACCGGCGAGGCGAGCACGTTCCCGCCGCCGCTGCTGCCGTCGAAGTGGACCACCGCGAACTACCACGAGCTGTTCGAACGCACCGGCATGGCCAGCCACTTCATCAACTCGCTGGGCGTGTCGCTGGCGATCACGCTGGGCTCGCTGCTGGTCAACACGCTGGCCGGCTATGCCTTCGCCAAGCTGCGTTTCGTCGGCCGCGAGCGGATCTTCCAGATCCTGCTGGCGGCGCTGGTGATCCCGGCGCAGGTGGCGATGCTGCCGCTGTTCCTGCTGATGAAGCAGCTGCACCTGGTCAACAGCTTCGGCGGGGTGATCCTGCCGGCGCTGGCCACGGTGTTCGGCATCTTCCTGGTGCGGCAGTACGCGCGCAGCATCCCCGACGAACTGCTGGAGGCCGCGCGCATCGATGGCGCCAGCGAGATGCGGATCTTCTTCCAGATCGTGCTGCCGATGCTCAAGCCGGTGCTGGTGACGCTGACGATTTTCACGTTCATGGGCGCGTGGAACGACTTCATGTGGCCGCTGATCGTGCTGACCGACCAGGAGCACTACACGTTGCCGGTCGCGCTGGCATCGCTGTCGCGCGAACACATCATGGATGTGGAGCTGATGATGGCCGGCGCGGTGATCACGGTGATCCCGGTGCTGCTGCTGTTCCTGGCGCTGCAGCGTTATTACATCCAGGGCCTGCTGCTCGGTAGCGTCAAGGGCTGAGGATCTTGCGAGGCACTGCCTCGCACTCGAACGCCCGGCCATGGATGGCCGGGCAGGACTTGCCGGAGCCGACCCGGTTCCGCCAAGGACGGCAGCCACAGACTCTCCAGACCACCGTTCCAACGTTCCAGAGACCCCATGTCTTCGATCAAACACCGGTTCCCGATCCGCATGCTGCTGGCGCTGTGCGCCGGCCTGTCGCTGCACGCCAGTGCGCAGGAGGCCAAGGTGCTCGATGATTTCGACGACATCACCCCGTGGAAACTGGTGGTCTCCAACCAGGTCAGCGGCTCGCTGCGCCCGGTGAGCGTGCCCGGCGGCGGCAAGGCGCTGTGCCTGGACTACAACTTCAACGGCGTGTCCGGCTATGTGGGCATCCGCCGCGAATTGCCGATCCAGTATCCGGACAACTACCAGTTCAGCTTCAACCTGCGTGGCGACTCGCCCGGCAACGACCTGCAGTTCAAGCTGATCGACGCCAGCGGCGACAACGTGTGGTGGGTCAACAAGCCCGGTTTCAACTTCCCGAAGAACTGGACCCCGCAGGTCTATCGCAAGCGGCACATCAGCAAGGCCTGGGGACCGGAGCCGGACCCCACGCTCAAGCGCAGCGCCAGCGTCGAGTTCACCGTCTACAACAAGGTTGGTGGCAAGGGCACGGTGTGCTTCGACCGCCTCGCGCTGACCGCGCTGCCGCCGCCGGACAACACGCCGCTGCAGGCCACCGCCATTGCCGATACCGCGCCGGCGCTGGAGCAGCGCATCGCCGACGGCAAGACCGATACCTTCTGGCTCAGTGGAGGGGTCAAGACCCAGACCGTCACGCTGGACCTGGGCAAGGTGCGCGAGTTCGGCGGCGCCATCGTGGACTGGATCCCGGGCCTGGAAGCCTCGCAGTACGACGTGCGCGGCTCGGTGGACGGGCGCAGCTGGCGCTCGCTGCGCAGCGTGGTGGCCGGCGCCGGCGGCACCGACTTCCTCGCGCTGCCCGATACCGAGGCGCGCTACCTGCGCTTCGACCTCAAGGATGGCCCGAACTGGCGCTACGGCATCCGCGAGATCACGCTCAAGCCGCTGGCCTGGGCGGCGACGCCGAACGACTTCATCACCTCGGTGGCGGCGCTGTCGCCGCGTGGCGCGTTCCCGCGTGCCTACACCGGCGAGCAGCCGTACTGGACGCTGATCGGCCTGGATGGCGGCACCGAGCAGGGCCTGATCGGCGAGGACGGCGCGGTGGAAGTGGGCAAGGGCGGTTTCAGCCTGGAGCCGTTCGTGCTCAGTGGCGGCAAGTGGGTCAGCTGGGCCGATGTCAGTGCCGAGCAGAGCCTGCAGGACGACTACCTGCCGATTCCCAGCGTGCAATGGCATCACGACCAGCTCGACCTGCGCGTGACCGCCTTCGTGCAGGGCACCCCCGCGCAGTCGCAGCTGGTGGCGCGCTACCAGCTGCGCAACACCGGCAAGGAGGCGCGTGATTTCAGCCTGGCGCTGGCGGTGCGTCCGTTCCAGGTCAACCCGCCGACGCAGTTCCTCAATACCGTCGGCGGCGTCAGCCGGATCGAGCAGATCGCCGTGGACGGCAGCCAGGTCAGCGTCAACGGCAAGCCACGCGTGTTCGCCGCGCAGGCGCCGGATGCGGCCTTCGTGAGCGCGTTCGACAGTGGCATGGCGGTCAAGCAGCTGTCCAAGGCACAGCTTCCGCAGACCCGCCAGGTCAAGGACGAGACCGGCCTGGCGTCCGGCGCGCTGGTGTATCGCTGGCACCTGGCGCCGGGCGAGACGCGCGAGGTCGCGGTGGTGGTGCCGCAGACCGGCGCGGCGGAAGAGCG
>DJAN01000148.1 GCA_002429615.1 Lysobacteraceae bacterium UBA6001 | reverse complement strand
AGGCGGCCAGGTCGGCCGGGGACGCCGCCGCGTAGGCGGTGCCGTTGCCGGCATGGCGGTCGAAATCCAGCACCGCGCTGAGCGGGGCGTGGGCGGTGTCGATCCAGGCACGCCCGCCGGCGCTGACCTGCCCGCCGCGCACGCGCAGGCGCAGGTCGATGCGCGGCAGCGCGGTATCGATGCCGATGCCCGGCGCATGGATGCGCAGGCGACCGCCGACCACCTGCAACTCGCCCAGCCGGCGCAGCGCGTCGAGCGGGTCGCCGCTGCCGGTGCTGGGCAGGCCCTGCACCGACCAGGCGCCATCGTCGGCGCGCTGCAGGGTCAGCGCCAGGTTGCGCAGCCGCAGTTCGGTCAGCGAGCGGCCCGGCAGCAGGCCGGAGTACATCGCCACCAGCACCTCGGCCTCGCCGACCTGGACCCCGTCGCGCGCGCCGATGCGCAGGCCCTGCAGGCGCAGCAGCGGGCCACGTCGGGTCCACTCGGTGCGCATCGCGTCGAAATGCACCGGCTGGCCGGCGCGGGCGCTGAGCCACGCCTCGACCTTTTGCGGCTGCCGCTCCACCAGCGGCAGCACCTGGCTGAGCGCCCCCACCAGCAGGGCGACCAGCACCACGCCCAGCGCCAGCGCATAGCTGGCATAGCGGCGGGTCAGGCGCAGGCGGCGGCGCAGTGGGGTGGGCATCAGGAACCGGAAACGGGACGACAGGCGGGAACAAGCCGCACAGCATGCCAGCTGCGGGCGGAACTCCACCGCAACGGCATCACGAAAGTTCCTTCACATCGCCGGGCGACCCGGCCAGCCTTCACAACAGCACCACGTCGAACTGCTCCTGCAGGTACTGGTCGTCGGACTGGAAACTGATGCTCTTGCCGAGGAACTCCTCCAGCTCGGCCACCGCGGTGGACTCTTCGTCGGTGATCCGCGCCACCACCTTGGGCGAGGCGATCACCAGCAGCCGCGCGGCATCGAACTGGCGCACCGCGCGAGTGATCTCGCGGAAGATCTCGTAGGTCACCGTCTCGGTGGTCTTGATGCTGCCGCGCCCGCCGCATTCCGGGCACGGCTCGGACAGCTGCCGCTCCAGGCTCTCCACGGTGCGCTTGCGGGTCATCTCCACCAGGCCCAGCGGCGAGAAGTCGTAGACGGTGGTCTTGGCGTGGTCGCGCGCCAGCGACTTCTCCAGCGTGCGCAGCACCTGGCGGCGGTGCTCCGGATCATCCATGTCGATGAAGTCGATGATGATGATGCCGCCCAGGTTGCGCAGGCGCAGCTGGCGCGCCACCGACTGCGCCGCCTCCAGGTTGGTGCGGAACACCGTCTCCTCGAGGTTGCGCTGGCCGACGAACGAACCGGTGTTGACGTCGATGGTGGTCATCGCCTCGGTCTGGTCGATCACCAGGTAGCCGCCGGACTTGAGCGGCACCTGTTTCTCCAGCGCGCGGCCGATCTCGTCCTCCACGCCGTACAGGTCGAAGATCGGGCGGTCGCCGGCATACAGCTCGATGCGCTCGGCCAATACCGGCATGTACTTGGCGACGAAGGCCTGCAACTGGCCGAAGGTCTCCTTGGAGTCCACCTTCACCTTGTCCACGTCCTTGCGGATCAGGTCGCGGACCGAGCGCAGCGGCAGGCTCAGGTCCTCATAGATGATGCTGCACGGCGGCGACTCGCGGCCGCGCCGCTCCACCACGTTCCACACCCGCGACAGGTAGGCGATGTCCTCGGCCAGCGCCTCGGCCGGCTGCCCTTCGGCGTTGGTGCGGATGATGTAGCCATAGCCGCCGTGGGTGGCCGCCAGCTCGGTGACGATGCCCTTCAGGCGCGCGCGCTCGGCCTCGTCCTCGATGCGCGCCGACACCCCGACCACCTTGGACTGCGGCAGCAGCACCAGGTAGCGCGACGGGATGCTGATCTGCGTGGTCAGGCGCGCGCCCTTGCTGCCGATGGGGTCCTTGACCACCTGCACCACCACGTCCTGGCCGTCGCGCAGCAGCTCGACGATCGGCACCGCGGTGGCCGGGGTCAGCGGCGGCTCGCCGGATTCGACCACCGCCGGCGTCGCCGCGCGGACCACGTCGTTGGCATGCAGGAACGCCGCGCGCTCCAGGCCGACCTCGACGAAGGCGGCCTGCATGCCGGGCATGACCCGCTGCACCTTGCCCTTGTAGATGTTGCCGACCACGCCGCGGCGCCAGCCGCGTTCGATATGCAGCTCCTGCAGCATGCCGTTCTCGATCACCGCCACGCGGGTCTCGCGGGGGGTCACGTTGACCAGAATCTCTTCCGACATCAGGGCGCTCCGTGGGGGTTGAGCAGTTGCGAGGTCTGGTACAGCGGCAGGCCCATCACCCCGGAGTAACTGCCTTCGAGGTGCTGGACGAACGTTTCGGCAAAACCCTGGATGGCGTAGGCACCGGCCTTGCCCATCGGCTCGCCGGTGGCGACATAGGCGGCGATGGTGGCCGCATCGAGCGGCGCGAAGCGCACCTGCGACACCACCGTCTCCACCTGCTCGGCCCCGGCCGCATCGACCAGCGCCAGCACCGTCACCACCTCGTGCGAACGGCCGGACAGCGCCTGCAGCATGGCCGCCGCATCCGCCGCATCGGCGGGCTTGCCGAACACGCGCTGACCGAGGATCACCTCGGTATCGGCGGCCAGCACGCGCGCGGCGGGGTCG
>DJAN01000286.1:532-87818 GCA_002429615.1 Lysobacteraceae bacterium UBA6001 | reverse complement strand
CGCGTGGGAGCACTGGGGCGTGCCGGCATTGGCCGCGTTCGACGGGCTGGTGTGGTTCCGCGCCGAGCTGACGCTGACCGCCGCGCAGGCGCAGCAGGCGCGCACGCTCGCCATCGGCACCGCCGATGAGATCGACATGACCTGGGTCAACGGCCGCGCGGTGGGCAGCAGCAACGGCGGCGAGCCGCGCCGCTATGCGCTACCGGCCGGCACCCTGCACGAGGGGCGCAACCTCGTCACCGTCGCGGTACTGGACACCTATCGCGACGGCGGCCTGATCGGGCCGGCCGACGTGCAGGGCGTGATCCTCGCCGACGGCAGCCGCGTGCCGCTGGCGGGTTGGCAATATCGCGCCATGCCGCGCGATTTCCCATCGCCGCCACGCGCGCCGTGGCAATCGGCTACCGGCCTGTCCACGCTCTACAACGGCATGATCGCGCCGCTGGGCAACTACGCGCTGCGCGGCGCGCTGTGGTACCAGGGCGAGTCCAACACCTTCGAGCCGGAACTGTATGGGCGCCTGTTGCGACTGTATCGCCAGGACCTGCGCCGGCAGTTCGGCCATGACCTGCCGCTGCTGATCGTGCAACTGGCCGGCTACGGCGCGCCGTCCACCGTGCCGGTGGAAAGCGGCTCGGCGGCATTGCGCGAACAGCAGCGTCGCGTGGCGGCCGACGATCCCCGCAGCGGGCTCGCGGTGGCGGTGGATATCGGCGAACGCACCGACATCCACCCGGCCAACAAGCAGGAACTGGGCCGGCGCCTGGCGCGTGCCGCCCGGCACGTCGTGTATGGCGAGGCACTGGCCCCATCCGGCCCGGTGCCCCTCGGCGCCACGCGCGAGGGCACGGCGGTGGCGCTGCGCTTCGGCGACATCGAGCGTGGCCTGGTGGCCTACAGCGCCGCGCATCCGATTGGCTTCGAACTGTGCGGCACGGCCGTCGGCAGCTGCCGCTACGCCGACGCGCGCCTCGATGGCGACCGCGTATGGCTGGCGGTGCCCGCCGGCATGGACGTGCAGCGCGTGCGCTACTGCTGGGCCGACAGCCCGGTGTGCACGCTCTACGACGGCAATGGCCTGCCGGCCGGCCCATTCGAAATCCCGGTGCAATGACCCCTTTCCACGGAACCCGCAGATGAATCCCGCCATCGAATCCGCTCCGCCGACCCAGGGCAGCCATCGCGACCGCGAGATCGTCGAGGCCAAGGTGATCGTCACCAGCCCCGGCCGCAACTTCGTCACCTTGAAGATCGTCACCCGCAGCGGCGTGGTCGGGTGGGGTGATGCCACGCTCAACGGCCGCGAGCTGGCGGTGGCAGCGTATCTGCAGGAACACGTGGTGCCGAACCTGATCGGCCGTGACGCCGGACGCATCGAGGACACCTGGCAGTTCTTCTATCGCGGGGCCTATTGGCGGCGCGGGCCGGTGACGATGAGCGCGATCGCCGCCGTCGACGTGGCGCTGTGGGACATCCTTGGCAAGATGGCCGGCCTGCCGATCTACCAGCTGCTTGGCGGCCGTTCGCGCGAGGGCGCGCTGGTCTACGCGCATGCCAACGGCCGCGACATCGCCGAGGCCAGTGACGAGGTCGGCAAGTACCGCGAGATGGGCTTCCTCGCGATCCGTGCGCAATGCGGCGTACCCGGTGTGAAGAAGGCCTATGGCATCTCCACCGCCGGCAAACCCTACGAGCCGGCGGAAAGCGAACTGCCGGCGGAGACCGTGTGGTCCACGCCGCGCTATCTGGAGATCGCGCCACGCCTGTTCGAGCAGCTGCGGAAAGACCACGGCGATGAAATCGAGCTGCTGCACGATGTGCACCACCGCCTGACCCCAATCGAAGCCGCACGGCTGGCGCGCAGCCTGGAGCCGTACCGGCTGTTCTGGATGGAAGACGCCACGCCGGCGGAGAACCAGCAGTCGTTCGAGCTGATCCGCCAGCATTCGGTGACGCCGCTGGCGGTGGGCGAGGTGTTCAACTCGATCTGGGACTGCAAGTACCTCATCGAAAAACAACTCATCGACTATATCCGCACCACGATCGTGCACGCGGGCGGCATCACCCATGTGCGCCGCCTGGCGGATTTCGCGGCGCTCTACCAGGTGCGCACCGGCTTCCACGGCGCCACCGACCTGTCGCCGGTGTGCATGGGCGCGGCGCTGCACTTCGATACCTGGGTGCCGAACTTCGGCATCCAGGAGTACATGTTCCATAGCGAGCAGATGCTGGAAGTGTTCCCGCACGACTACGCATTCCGTGCCGGCCGCCTGCATGTCGGCGACAGCCCCGGCCATGGCGTGTCGCTGGACGAGAAGCTCGCGGCCCGTTATCCGTATGTGCCACGCCAGCTGCCGGTCGCGCGGCTGGAGGACGGTGCGATGTGGGACTGGTAAGCATGTTGCGCGCCCGCCTGTCGCATGGCCTCGTCACCGCGATGCTGGCGTGCGCGAGCCTGTCCGCGTGGGCTGCCTCGCCGGTCGCCTTCGACGACTTCGTGTATCAAGGCGACGATGCCGCCTTCGCCGTGCCGCTGGGCGCGCTGCAGTACCGCAACCCGGTGCTGGCCGGCTTCTACCCGGATCCCGCGGTGACGCGGGTGGGAGACCGTTACTACCTGGTCAACTCCACGTTCGCGTATTTCCCGGGCATCCCGGTGTTCGAGAGCGAGGACCTGGTGCACTGGCGGCTGCTCGGGCATGCCATCGACCGACCCGGACAGCTCGATTTCTCCGGACTGGGCACCTCGCGCGGCGTATTCGCACCGAGCATCGCGCACCACGGCGACACCTTCTACATCTTCAATACCGCCGTGGACAACGGCGGCAACTACTACGTCACCGCGAAAGATCCGGCCGGGCCGTGGTCGGACCCGGTGTGGCTCAAGGACGTGGATGGCATCGATCCGTCGCTGTTCATCGACGACGACGGCCGCGCCTACCTCCTCAACAATGGCCCGCCGCAGGGCACGCCGCGTTATCCAGGGCATCGCGCCATCTGGCTGCAGGCGTTCGACCTGGCCAGCGGCCAGCCGCAGGGGCCGCGCACGGTGCTGCTCGATGGTGGCGTGGCGCCGGAGACGCAGCCGATCTGGATCGAAGGGCCGCACCTGTATCACCGCGATGGCTGGTACTACCTGTCCTGTGCCGAGGGTGGCACCGGGCCGCAGCATTCGCAGGTGGTGTTGCGCGCGCGCTCGCCATGGGGGCCGTTCCAACCCTACGCGCACAACCCCATCCTCACCCAGCGTGATCTGCCCGCCGATCGCCCGGATCCGATCGCCAACGCGGGCCATGCCGATCTCGTCGAAGGCCGTGACGGGCGTTGGTGGGCGCTGTTCCTCGCCAGCCGCATCTACGGCGACGGACATTACCAGACGGGGCGCGAGACGTTCCTGCTGCCGGTGGAGTGGCGCGATGGCTGGCCGGTGATCCTCGATCCGGGTCACGCCATTCCACAGGTGGCGAGCGCGCCGTCTTGGATGCGCGCCAGCGCCACGCAGGCGCCGTTGAGCGGCAACTTCCGCTGGCATGACGACTTTTCCGCGCCCGCATTGCGGCCGGAATGGATCAGCCTGCGTGCGCCGCCGCGGTGGGCGGACGTGCGCCGGCAACCGGGCACGCTGTTGATCGAACCCCAGGCCGATGGCCTGGACGGCCACGGTCTGCCGTCATTCCTCGCGCGTCGCCAACAGCACGCGCGCTTCGACGCCGAGGTGCAAATGCAGGCGCCCGATGCTCCCGGCGTGACCGCCGGCCTGGCGCTATACCAGGACGAGGCGCACTGGTACGTGTTCGGTATCCAGCGCACGGCGCAGGGCCTGCAGCTGTTCCTGCAGCGGCAGACGCCAGAGGGGCGGCGCATCGTGGCGCAGCGGTTGTTGCCCGCGGCCGAGACATTGCGCCTGCGCATCCACGGGGATGCGGGGCGCGGCGATTTCGCCTTCGACAGCGGCGCCGGCTGGCAGCCGCTGCGCGAGGGCGAGGACATCCATGTGTTGAGCACCGATCTGGCCGGCGGCTTCGTCGGCGTCACGGTCGGGCCTTATGCCAGGGCCGAAGCGGCCCCCTTCCAGGAGCACTGACATGCCATTGCTGTCCCCCCGTGGCCACCGCGCCATCGCCCTGGCGGTGGCGCTGTCGCTGCTCCCGCTGGCGGCCGCCGCCGCCGATGCACCGGCATCCGCGCAGCGCCCGCTGTATCTGGACCCGGATCGCGGCTTCGAGGAACGCGCCGCCGATCTGGTCTCGCGCATGACGCTGGAGGAGAAGGTCAGCCAGATGCAGAACAGCGCCGCGGCGATTCCCCGCCTCGGCGTGCCCGCCTACGACTGGTGGAACGAAGCGCTGCACGGCGTGGCACGCGCCGGCGGCGCCACGGTGTTCCCGCAGGCGATCGCCCTGGCGGCCACCTTCGATGCACCGCTGATGCACCAGGTCGCCACCACCATCAGCGACGAGGCGCGCGCCAAGCACCACGAGTTCCTGCGCCAGGGCCAGCACGGCCGCTACCAGGGCCTGACGTTCTGGTCGCCGAACATCAACATCTTCCGCGACCCGCGCTGGGGCCGGGGGCAGGAGACCTACGGCGAAGACCCGTACCTGACTTCGCGCATGGGCGTGAACTTCGTGCAGGGCCTGCAGGGCGATGATCCGAAATACCGCAAGGTCGATGCCACCGCCAAGCACTTCGCTGTGCACAGCGGCCCGGAGGCGACGCGGCATGAGGTGGATGTGCGTCCGGATCCGCGCGACCTCCATGAAACCTATCTGCCGGCGTTCCAGGCACTGGTGCAGGAGGGACATGTCGATGCGGTCATGGGCGCCTACAACCGGGTCAATGGCGAATCCGCCTCGGCCAGCCAGCTGCTGCTGCAGGACACCCTGCGTCGCGACTGGGGCTTCAAGGGCTATGTGGTCTCCGACTGCGATTCGGTCGAAGACATCTACAAGCACCACAAGCTGGTCGGCACCGCCGAGGAAGCGTCCGCGCTGGCGGTCAAACGCGGGCTGGCGCTGGATTGCGGCAAGACCTATGCCTCGCTGACCCAGGCGGTGAAGCAGGGACTGGTCAGCGAGGCCGAGATCGACACGGCGGTGACCGAGCTGTTTACCGCGCGCATGCGACTGGGCATGTTCGATCCGCCCGAGCGCGTGCCCTACGCCAACATTCCCTACACGGTGAACCAGGCCCCGGCGCATGACGAACTGGCGCTGCGTGCGGCCAGCGAATCGTTGGTATTGCTGAAGAATGATGGTGTGCTGCCGCTGTCGCCATCGATCAAGCGCGTTGCGGTGATCGGCCCGACCGCCGATGACCCGATGGCGCTGCTCGGCAATTACTACGGCACGCCGGCGGCGCCCGTCACCGTACTGGCCGGCATCCGCAAGGCGCTGCCCAACGCCGAAGTGGTGTACGCCCGCGGCAGCGACCTGGTCGAGCGCCGCGAGGACCCCGACGCCGACAGCCCCATCGAGCCGCGCTACCTGCGCCCCACCGCGCTGGCGAACGAGCGCGGCCTGATGGGGGCATATTTCCGTGGCAAGGACCTGAAGGGCGAACCGGCGTTGACGCGCCTGGATTCGCACGTCGCCTTCCGCTGGGACCGCGGCGCCCCGACCGACGATGCCGTTGCCCGCGGCGAGCTGAGCCGGGACAAGGCGCTCGGCAACGACGACTTCAGCGTGCGCTGGACCGGTCAGCTGCTGCCGCCGCGTGATGGCACCTACGACCTCAGTGTCACCGCCAATGACGGCTTCCGTCTCTACATTGACGGCAAGCGCGTGCTCGACCGCTGGACCAACGCCGATCGTGCCCAGGCCGAGCACGCCCAGGTCGAATTGCGCGGTGGCCAGGCCTACGACCTGCGGCTGGAATACTACGAGCACGAACGCGATGCCGCGGTGCGCCTGGCCTGGCGTCTGCCGGGCGGGGCGCCGCCGTTGCAGGAGGCATTGCAGGCCGCGCGGGATGCCGACGCGGTGATCTTCGTGGGTGGACTCACCGGCGATGTCGAAGGCGAGGAGATGGATGTCAGCTATCCGGGCTTCGCCGGTGGCGACCGCACCGACCTGCGCCTGCCCAAACCGCAGCGCGAACTGCTCGAAGCCTTGCAGGGCACCGGCAAGCCGGTGGTGGCGGTGCTGACCGCCGGCTCGGCGCTGGCGATCGACTGGGCACAGCAGCATGTGCCGGCGATCCTGCTGGCGTGGTATCCCGGGCAGCGCGGTGGCGATGCCGTGGCCGATGCACTGTTTGGCAAATCCAGCCCGGGCGGCCGCCTGCCGGTGACGTTCTACACAGCGGACGCAAAGCTGCCTGCATTCGACGACTATTCGATGCGGGGACGCACATATCGCTACTACGAAGGGCAGGCGCTGTACCCGTTCGGGTTCGGCCTGAGCTACGCCAAGTTCGACTACGCCGGGCTCAAGCTCGATCGTCGCCAGGGCAAGGCCGGCGAGCCGTTGCAGGTGAAGCTGCGGGTGCGCAACAGCGGCAAGGTCGCCGCCGACGAAGTGGTGCAGCTCTATCTGCGCCCGCTTGATCCGGCGCGCCCGCGTGCGCTGAAGGAACTGCGCGGCTTCAGTCGCATCACCCTGCAGCCGGGCGAGCAGCGCGAAGTCACCTTCGAGGTGCAGCCGGAGCGCGACCTGCGCGTCTATGACCCGCAGCGCGCGGCCTACGTGGTCGATCCGGGCCGGTATGAAGTGCAGCTGGGTGCATCGAGCGCCGACGTACGGCTGAAGCAGGTCTACACGGTGACCGAGTGATGTCGCTGCCGTCGCGCCTGTGCGATGCCACCCTGGCGCAGTTGCCGGCCGGGGTAGGCCGGCCCGGCTACGACCGCGCGGCGACGCGCATCGGCGTCGTGCACCTGGGCATCGGCGCGTTCCACCGCGCCCACCAGGCGGTGTATCTGGACGACGTGCTGGCCCACGAGCCGGACTGGGCGATCAGCGGCGTCTCGCTGCGCAGTCCGGATGTGCGTGATGCATTGCAGCCGCAGGACGGCCTGTATGCCCTGGCCTTGCTGGAAGAGCCGGCCGCGTGGCGGGTGATCGGTGCGGTACGCGAGGTGTTGTGCGCACCGCAGCAGCAGGCGGCGGTGCTGGACCGGCTGGCCGACCCCGGCGTGCGGCTGGTGATGCTGACCGTCACCGAGAAGGGCTATTGCCTGGCGGGCGACAGCCTCGACCTGGCGCACCCGGACATCGTGGCGGATCTCGCCAACCCGACGACGCCGGGAAGCGCGATCGGCTACCTCGTCGCCGGCCTGCGCCTGCGGCGCGCGCGTGGCGTGCCGGCCTATACCGTGCTGAGCTGCGACAACCTGGCCGACAATGGCGGCAAGCTGCGGCGCGCATGCGTGCGCTATGCGATGCAGGTCGACCCCGCGTTGGCGGCGTGGATCGATGCACAGGCGCGCTTCCCGCGTTCGATGGTGGACAGCATCACCCCGGCCAGCGACGAGGCGCTCCGCCAGCGTGCGGCAGCCGCGCTGGGCATGGAGGATGCGTGGCCGGTGCAGCGCGAGCCCTATACCCAATGGGTGATCGAGGACGACTTCGCGCTGGGGCGCCCGGACTGGGCCCGCGTGGGCGTGACCCTGAGCACGGATATCGCCGGCTACGATCGCGCGAAGCTGCGCCTGCTCAACGCGCCGCATTCGGCGATGGCATACCTGGGGACGCTGCTCGGCCTGGAGACCGTGGCCGAGGCGATGCGGCATCCCACGCTGGGTCCGTTCATCGCCACGCTGATGCGCGCGCATATCGCGCCCAATCTCGATCCGCCGCAGGGCATGAATACCGCGGCCTACATCGACGCGATCCTGGCGCGCTTCGCCAATCCGCAGGTGCGTCACCGCCTGTTGCAGATTGCGCAGGACGGCTCGCAGAAGATCCCGGTGCGCTTCTTCGGCACCCTGGCGCAGGCGCTCGCCAACGCCCATCCGATCGATGCGCTATGCCTGCCGGTGGCGGCCTGGCTGCAGTTCGTGCGGCGACAGGCCCAGGCGGGCATCCCGCTGATGGATCCCTTGGCAGCGCGGCTGGCGACACTCGGTGCGCGGATGCAGGGCGATGCAACGCAGGATGTGGCGATGTTCGTGCAAGACAGCGGCGTGTTCGCGGCGCTGGCTGACGAGCCTGCATTCGTCGCGGCATTGACCGGCGCGTATGCCGCGCTGGAGGGGCAGGGCGACATGGCGTTGTCACGGGCGATCGTGCGCGTTTGATCCGCGTCGTGACGTTGGACATACGAACAGCGCGCTAGCGCGATGGCGTGCTTTTTCGGCGCGATGCACGCGCGTGGTGCGTGCTATATCCGTCATCGCTGACGAAGTGCCGATGCATCTGGGGGGGGCGCCGGTTTCAAGCAAGCCGGCAGGTGGGAAGGTTGTCAGTCATTCGCATGTCAGTTGTCGTTTGACAACCGGCCGATTCCCCTTAGACTGCCACCTGTCCTCCCTGCCCATGAGCCGAAGATCACACCCCAAACCCGAAGTGGAAGCCGCGTTGCGGCATGCCGAGTCGCATGGATGGCGGGTCAAGGTGGGCGGCGGTCACGCGTGGGGACGAATGTATTGTCCCTACAACAACGTGCACTGCCGCTGTGGCGAGTTCTGTCTGGTCAGCATCTGGAGCACGCCCCGCAATGCGGAGCATCACGCCAGACAATTACGACGGGTGGTGGACAGCTGTTTGCTGGAACGGGCCAAACACATAGATGCCTGACAGGAGTCGAAGATGAGTAGCTACGAATTCATTCTCAAGTTCCGCCTGCCCGATCCGCATGCCGATCCGGAGCAGTACCTCGATGCGCTGGCCGATGCGGGCTGCGATGATGCGACGGCGGGTATCGGCCAGCCGGGCCGCCTGGCGTTGGACTTCGCGCGTGATGCGGCGTCGGCGCTGGAGGCGGTGGTATCGGCGGTGCGGGCGGTGAAGGCGGCCATTCCGGGGGCGGAGCTGGTCGAGGCCACGCCGGACCTGGTGGGCCTGACGGATGTGGCCGAGCTGTTCGGCTGCAGCCGGCAGAACATGCGCAAGCTGATGGTCACGCATCCGGAAAGCTTCCCGCCGGCGATGCATGAGGGCGCGCAGTCGCTCTGGCATCTGCGCCAGGTGCTGGCGTGGTTCCGCGATACCCAGCAGCGGCCGGTGGACCCGGCGCTGGCAGAGGTGGCGGAGGTGACGATGAAGCTCAATATCGCCAATGCCACGCAGCGCCTCGGGCGCGGGGGCGTGCCGAAGGTGATCCAGGCGCTGTTCGCCTGAGCGCGGCGGTCCATCCCGCAGGCGGTGCGGGCAGGGGCCGGCATCCAGGCGATTGACCTGCCGGCGGCGTTGCCGGAAGCTGCGACGGCGCAAGGGGGCTTGCGCCGACGACATCGGACAGGGGAGTGCATCGCATGATGAAACGATCGGCGGCCATCTGGCTGGCCCTGGCGGCACTGTTCGCCTCACACGTCGCGCGGGCGGAGGATGACGGGCGCGACGGGCCGCTTTACGCGCAGCTGCTGCAGCTCGACCAGGCGGTGTTCGACGCTTACAACCGCTGCGATCTGGACACCTTCGCGGGCTATTTCGCCCCGGACGTGGAGTTCTACCACGACACCGGTGGCGTCACCCATGACCGCCAGACGGTGATCGACAACACCCGCAAGTGGATCTGCCACAAGGTGCGCCGTGAGCTGATCGCCGATTCGTTTCGTGCCTATCCGCTCAAGGACTACGGTGCGCTGGCCGAAGGCGAGCATCGCTTCTGCGAGCTGGCCAGCGGCCAGTGCGAAGGCGTGGCGAAGTTCGTCATCGTCTGGCAGCACGTGGGCGATCAGTGGCGGATCACCCGCGTGCTGAGCTATGGACACCGATCGCTGGCAACACCATAGCCGGGCGGGCGCGGCTGCCCGCGTGCCCGCTGATGGGCGATCAGCGGCGGGCGCTCAACGTCCTTCGGCCAACCCGGTCAACAACGTCACCAGCGAGTCGTAGTCGCGCGGTCCGTCGTAGCGCTGCCCGTTGATGAACAGGCTCGGCGTGCCATTGACACCACTGCGCACGCCGCCGGAGAAATCGCCCTCGATGCGCGCGTCGTAGTGGCCCGAGAATGCCTGGCCCAACGCCGTGCTCGGCAGCCCCAGGGTATGCGCGTAACCGGCCAGGTCGGCGTCGCGGAGCGCATCCTGGTTTTCATACAGCATGTCGTGCGCTTCCCAGAACTTGCCGTGCGTTGCGGCCGCCTCGGCGAACTGCGCCGCATGCAAGGCGTGCGGGTGCATTTCGGTCAGCGGGAAGTTGCGGAAGACGAAGCGCAGCTTGTCGCCCAATGCCGCCTGCACCGCCTTGATCAGCGGATAGGCTTCACCGCAGTACGGGCATTCGTAATCGCCATATTCCACCAGGGTCACCGGCGCATCGGCCGGGCCCTGCGCGTGGTCGGCGGCGTTGACCGCAACAGTGAGGCGGCTCATGCGTTGGCTCCTTTTTTGGCGGAAAGTCGGTCGAGCGCGTCCAGGATGCCGTCCGCGCCGGGGTTGATGCCCAAGGGCGAGAGATGGCTCCAGGCGATGTCGCCCTGTGCATCGATCACGAACAGCGCCCGTTCGCAGATACCGTCGGCGTCGCGATAGGCGCCATAGCGGCGCGCGACCTCACCCTTCGGCTCGAAGTCGGCCAGCAGCGGGAAATGCAGCTTGCGCTGTTCCGAAAACGCCGCATGGCACCACGCGCCATCGACCGAAATGCCGAGCAGCTGCGCGCCGGCGCGGTGGAACTCCGGCAGGACCTGGTTGTACAGCGCCATCTGGTCGCCGCATACCGGGCTCCAGTCGGCGGGATAGAACGCCAGGATCACCGGCTGTCCGCGCAACGAGGACAACGACACGCGCTGGTCCGGCGTGGAGGGCAGTGCGAAGTCGGGTGCCGGCGTGCCGGCGGAAAGGAGCGGGGCAGGAGACATGAGAAATCCTCGGATCGGTAAGGGAACGTGGATCGTCGGTCGGCTCGGCGCGCAGGCAGCGGCTATCGCGCGGGGCCGGGCTACATCAGGGAGCGGCCCAGCCGGCGGCCGTAATCGACCACGGCCTGGCCCTCCGGCGCGCGATGCTGGGCATAGTCGCGCAGCGCGTCGTCCAGAGCCACCTGGCCCTCGGCCACCGGTGCCAAGGCTTGGGCGAGCGCCATCGCGTCGCCGGCGGCCTTGGCCACGCCCATCGCGGTATGCGGCCGGGCGATGAAGGCGGCGTCGCCGAGCAGTACCTGCCGGCCGCGCACCATCTGGCGGGTTGCGTAGTCGTAGATCGGCTGCAGGAAGGGACGCGGCTCGGCGGCGACCACTGCGCTGAACGCCGGCGGCAGCCACTGGCGTGCTTCGTCGAGCAGCTGCGCGCGGATGGCCTCGGGCACTTCGCCGGGGGCCAGCGACAGCGCCTGCGCATGGCGTGCGTGATCGAGCAGGCTTGCCAGCATCGTCGCCGGCAGCAGGCGATACCACACCCAGTTGTAGCGGCGATGGCCGGGCAGGGTCTCGCCTGCGGATCCCGGCACCAGATAGCCAAGCGCATGGCGGCCGGGGGCGAAATGAAAGGCGAAGCGTTCGAACAGCGTGTCCGCCGCGGCCTGGGGCACGTTCTGTTCCGGCACCAGGCCGCGCCAGGCGCAATAGCCGGCGTAGCTGGGCTGGCCGACATGGCCCTGCGTGTCGACATCCACCTGCGCACGCACGATCGAGGCCTGGCCATCGGCGCCCAGCAACAGGTCGAAGCTGCGGCGACGGCCATCGCTGGTCTCCACCTCGACATGGTCGGCATGGGCGACAAGGCGTTCCACCGCCACCCCACCCAGGTAATCACGGTCCGGCACGCAGCCGCGGAAGGCGGTGAACAACAGATCCCAGGACATCTGCATCTGCCGCCGCCGATCACGCTCGATCACCTCGCCGCGATCATCCAGGGTAATGCGCTCCTCGGCCCACACACCGCGGCCGGCCACGTCGTCCAGGCCCAGCACGTCGAGAATGCGCAGCACCGCATCCTGCACCACCAGTCCGGCGCCGCGCCCGGCCAGTCCGTGTCGCGAGCGCTCCATGACGGTGACGCGATGGCCTTGCCGGGCGAGCAGCGCGGCACTGAACAGGCCGCCTACCGAACCGCCGCAGATGCCGATATCCAGTGCCATGGCGATCTCCTCAGGTAGCGCTGCCGGTGGCGTGGGGCACGGCCGTGCGTTGCACGGTGAGCAGCAGCGCCAGCGCGGGCAGCACCACGCCCAGCAGCGCCACGCCGGGCCAGCCGAAGGCGTGCCAGACCGTGGCCGACGCCCACGAACCCAGCGCACCGCCGATGAACATCGAGGTCATGAACAAGGTGTTGAGACGGCTCTTGAATTCCGGATGCAGGCCGTAGATCAGGTGCTGGTGCGAGACCAGCGCGATCTGCACGCCGAAATCCAGCACGATCACGCCGATCACCAAGCCGGTCAGTCCGGGCCAGATGCCGAGTACGATCCACGACAGCAGCGTGGCCAGCGCTCCGAGACGGATTACCGGCGCCGGGCCGCGCCGGTCGGCGATGCGCCCGGCCACCGGCGCCATCGCCACGCCTACCGCGCCGACGATGCCGAACAGGCCCGCCGACGCCGCGCCCAGCGCAAGCGGCGGCTCGGCCAGGTGCAACGAGAGCACGGTCCAGAACGCCGAGAACGCGGCGAACAGCAGCGCCTGCACGGTGGCGGCGCGGCGCAGGCGCGGCTCGTCGCGCCACAGCCGCCCCAGCGACGCCAGCAGCGCGCCGTACCCCATCGGCTTGGCCGGTGCATGGCGTGGCAGGCGCCATGCCATCAGCAGGCCGGCGGCCACCGCCACCGGCACCGCGATCCAGTACACCGCGCGCCAGCCGGCCACGCCCGACAGCGCGCCGGCCACGGTGCGGCTGAGCAGGATGCCGGTGAGCAGGCCGCTCATCACCGTGCCGATCGCCGCGCCGCGCTTTTCAGGCGCGCACAGGATGGCGGTGAACGGCACGATCTGCTGGGCCACGGTGGCGGTGGCGCCCACCAGCACCGAGCCCACCGCCAGCATGCCCAGCCCGGGCGACCACGCGGTCAGCGCCAGCGCGAGGGCCAGCAGCAGGAACTGCACCACGATCAGCCGGCGGCGCTCGAACATGTCGCCCAGCGGCAGCAACAGCAGCAGGCCCGCTGCATAGCCGGCCTGGGTGAGCGCGGGAATCCAGGCGCTGACACGCGCATCGCCGAGGCTGCTGGCCATGACGCCGAGCATCGGCTGGTTGTAATAGATGTTGGCCACGGCGAGGCCGGCGGCCAGCGCCATCGCGAACAGCGGGGCGCGCGGCGAAGCGGGGGAGGAGGGGGCCGTGGTCATGACGGATTCCAATGGCAAGCAGGGAGGGTGGCCGCCGACACGCGGCCGGCCGCTACCTTCCCGCGCGCCAACGGCGCGCGGAGAGGCAGAAGGTCACCACATGGCGCGTGTAGCGGGGACGCGGGCGCGTGGGCCGCGTCCGCGCGGGCTCAGCGCTGGATGAAGGCCAGCAGGTCGGCGTTGATCACGTCGGCATGGGTGGTGCACATGCCATGCGGATAGCCCTTGTAGACCTTCAGCTCGCCGTTCTTGACCAGCTTCCACGACAGCTCGCCGGCATCGGCGATCGGCACGATCTGGTCGTCGTCGCCGTGCATCACCAGCACCGGCACCTCGATCTTCTTCAGGTCTTCGGTCTGGTCGGTCTCCGAGAACGCCTTGATGCCCTCGTAGTGGGCCTTGGCGTTGCCGGCCATGCCCTGACGCCACCAGTTCTGCACGGTACCCGGAATGGTTTTGACGCCTTCACGGTTGAAGCCGTAGAACGGGCCACCCGGCAGATCGAGGTAGAACTGCGAGCGGTTGGCGGCGAGCTGCGCACGCAGGCCGTCGAACACTTCGATCGGCAGGCCGCCCGGGTTGCTCGGGGTCTTGACCATGATCGGCGGCACCGCGCTGATCAGCACCGCCTTGGCGACGCGGCCGGCCGGCTGGCCGTGACGCGCGACATAGGCGGCCACTTCGCCGCCACCGGTCGAGTGGCCGATGTGCACCGCGTTGCGCAGGTCCAGGTGTTCCATCACCGCCGCGGCATCGGCGGCGTAGTGGGCCATGTCATGGCCGTCGGCGACGTGCGAGGAACGGCCATGGCCGCGGCGGTCGTGGGCGATGACGCGGAAGCCCTTGCCGAGGAAGAACAGCATCTGCGCATCCCAGTCATCGCTGGACAGCGGCCAACCATGATGGAAGACCAGCGGCTGGGCGTCCTTCGGGCCCCAATCCTGGAAAAAGATCTCGACGCCGTCGCGGGTGGTGATCGTGTTCATGAGCGAATTCCTCGTGTGGTGGAGTACAACGTGAACGCTAATGGGGAACACCGGCGGCGAAAATCGTACGCTCGGTTCGCCGTCTCATACCAAGGTGTGGCTTCTACTGCGGGGGCAACACGTCCGCCAGGCAACGGGTGATGGCATCGGCCTCTACCGGCTTGCCGAAGAACGCATGCGCGCCGGCCGCCAGCACGCGCGTGCGCACCGCTTCGGTGGGGAAAGCGGTGAGGAAGATCACCGGAAAATGATGGCCGCCCGATTTCAGCGCGGCCTGCAGCTGCTCGCCGTCCATGCCGGGCATGCGCATGTCGCTGATCAGGCAGCTCGGGGCCTGCTGCGGCAGCGCCTCCAGGAATTCCAGGGCCGATGCATAGGTGCGTGTCGGATAACCCAACGAGCGCAGCAGGCTGGACAACGAAGTGCGGACGCCGCTGTCGTCGTCCACCACGGCGATATGGCTGGCGTGGGCGAGCGGGGCGGGATGGTTCATGCTGACAACTCCTTCGCGCCACGCGGCGCACGAAGGTGCGTCAAGCCAGCCCGATGGCCCATTTAGGCACGCCGGGCCGAGGCTGAACATCATACGGAGGTTTGGGGGCCGTGAATGCCGAGCGCCTCGGCGTGCCGCACCAGGTCGGCCAGCGAGCGCACGGCCATCTTGCGCATCACGTTGCCGCGATGGATCTTCACGGTGATCTCGCTCAGCCCGATCAATCCCGCGACCTGCTTGTTCATCAGCCCGGCCACCACGTGCGCCATCACCTCACGCTCGCGCGGGGTCAGGGTCTCGTAGCGGCCGCGCACGTGATCCAGGCTGGCCGCCTGCGCGCGGCGTTGGCGGTCGCGCTCGATCGCCGCGCTGGCCGCATCGAGCATGTCCTGGTCCCGGAACGGCTTGGCGAGGAAATCCACCGCGCCGGCCTTCATCGCCCGCACCGACATCGGGATGTCGCCGTGGCCGGTCATGAAGATGATCGGCAGGGCGATGCCGTGGCCGGCCAGCTGGGCCTGGAAATCCAGGCCGCTGATCCCGGGCAGGCGCACGTCGAGCACCATGCAGCCGGTGAGATCGGGCAGCGGCTGGCGCAGCAGCTCGGCGGGCGAGGCGAACAGCAGGGTCTGCAGGCCGATCGAGCGGAACAGGCTGTCGAGCGAATCGCGTACCGCTGCCTCGTCGTCGACGATGACGACCAGGGGCGCGGCGTCTGGGCTGGGCGTGCGGTTAGCGGGCATGGGTCTCGGCGCTGTCGTGGGTGGCCAGGGTGAGGTGGAACACCGTGCCTTGGCCCGGCGCGCTGTCCACGGTCAGCGTACCGCCATGGGCCTCGGCGGTGCTGCGGCAGATCGCCAGCCCCATGCCCATGCCCTGTGGCTTGGTGGTGTAGAACGGATCGAACAGCCGGGGCAGGTCATCGGCGGCGATGCCCGGGCCGGTGTCGGCGACGTGGATGGACAGCGTGGCCGCGTCGCCATGGCTGGCCCGCAGCCGGACCTGGCGCAATCCCGGTTGGCCCGCCAGCGCCTGGCATGCGTTGACCAGCAGGTTGACCAGGATCTGCTCCAGCTGCACGCGGTCGCCATGCAGGGCCGGCAGGTCGTCGGCGACGCTGATCCGCACGTCCACCTCCTCGCGGGTGAATTCGTGCCGCACCAGTTCCACCGCGTCGGCGAGCAGCGTGCCGGCCTGCAGCGACTGGCGTGGCGCGGGCGCCTTGCTGAGGAAGTCGCGCACGCGTCTTACGATCTCGCCGGCGCGCCGGCCCTCGGCGATGATGCGTGCGATCGCCGTCTCGACCTCGTGCAGGTCGGGCGTGTCGCGGCGCAGCCAGCGCATGCCGGCCTCGCCGTTGGTCACCACCGCCATCAGCGGCTGGTTGACCTCGTGGGCAATCGAGGCGGTCAGCTCGCCCAGCGTCGCCACCCGCATGGCATGCGCCAGCTCGGCCTGCGCGGCCAGCATGGCGTCCTGCGCCTGCTTGCGTTCGGTGACATCGACCACGAACACCAGCACGCTGCCTTCGCGATCGCCGGCGGTCGGGAAGGTGATGGTGAACAGCACCGGCACGCGCTGGCCATCGCCGCGCAGCAGGTCGGTCTCGCCCTCGAAGAACGGCTCGCCGGCGACAAATGCCAGCAGCGAGGGAATGAAGGTGTCGTCCGCCTTGTCGAGCAGTTCGGCCAGCGAGAGCGGCATCTGCCCATCGTCGCGTCCGGCGATTGCCGCGAAGGCCGGGTTCGCGGTCTCGATGCGCGCCAGCGCACGCGCCTGCGCCGCGAATCCGGGGTGGCCTGCCAGGTAGGCGGACAGCGCCGCCGGATCGGTCAGGCCGTGTGCCGTCAGTGCCGCCTGGATCGGCCGCCAGTCCTGCTGCACCACGCCGACGCGCGTGGCGTCGAACATGCGGCGGTAGCGGCGTTCACTCTGCACCAGCGCCGCATGCGCGGCCTGGCGCTCGGTGACATCGGTATGCGTCTCCAGCACCTGCAGCACGCGCCCGGCCGCGTCGCGCTGCAGCGCCCAGCGGCTCTCCAGGGTCAACTCGCGCCCGGCGCGGGTGGTCTGCACGAGCGTGCCCTCCCAGCGGCCTTCGGCCACCAGCACGGCCTCCACCTCGCCACGCGGCTGCGCATAGCGGGTCTGCAGCAGCTCGTCGGCGCTGCGTCCGACCGCCTCCTCGGCGCTCCAGCCATAGACTTCGGCCGCGCCGCGGTTCCAGAACAGGATCCGGCCGTCGCGGGAGCGGGTGAAGATCATGTCGTGCGACAGGTCCAGCAGCATCGCCTGCGAGCGCAGGGCCTGCACCGAGCGTTGGTTCTCCAACGCCAGCACCGCGCTGATGGCGATCGCCGCCAGGCTCACCGCGGCGCGGAAGGTCTGCGCGCCCACGTGGCGCATGCCATGGGTGTCGAGATAGGCGAACAGGGTCAGTGCGATGCCGCCCACGGCCACGGCGATGATGTCGCCGCGGCGCGTGGTGCGCGCCACCAGCATGACCGCCACGACGTACAGCACCGCCACCGCGCCTTCCAGCGTGGTCATCGTATCGACCAGGAAGATCACCAGCACCAGCAGCGCGGCGACCACGCGCAGCACCAGGTGCTGCAGGCGTTCGGCATGGGCGGCGCGGTCGCGCGCTACGCGGGCACGGTCGGACATACGGCCTGACTCCGTCTTCACAGGGTGGGGGATGGCGCAAGGGGACGGCCCGTCGATCATAGGCGTGGACCGGCCCCCGCGCTGGTAACGGTGTGCGCTTCGGTCGCCCCAAACCAAGGTATGAGCCCGCGAAACGATCCGCCGATGTTGCCGGACGCTCCATCTGGTTACGTTGGCTGCCATGCCGGGCACCGCACCGGCACCCCTTCCTCCAACGCAGGAGTTTCGCCATGAACCCGCAATCCGCCGCTTCGCGCCGCGCCGCCGCCCTGCATGTCCGCAACGACCTTGGCGAGGATGCCGCCCGCGACATCGCCGGCGCGCTCACCGGCGTGCTGGCCGACATGTTCGCGCTCTACCTGAAGACCAAGAACTTCCATTGGCATCTGTCCGGGCCGCATTTCCGCGACTACCACCTGATGCTGGACGAGCAGGGTGACCAGATCTTCGCCACCACCGATGTGCTGGCCGAGCGCGCGCGCAAGGTCGGCGGCACCACCTTGCGCTCGATCGGCCATATCCAGCGCCTGCAGCGCCTGGCCGACAACGACGCCGAGTACGTCACCCCCGAGGACATGCTGGCGGAGCTGGCCGACGACAACCGCCGCCTTTCCGCGTTCCTGCGCGAGGCGCATGGCGTCTGCGACAGCTATGGCGATGTCGCCTCGACCAGCCTGATCGAGGTCTGGATCGACGAGGCCGAACGCCGTGCCTGGTTCCTGTTCGAAAGCACCCGCCGCCCGGCCTGAGCCGGCCCCCACCGCATCGGGCCAGGAGACAGGGATGAATGCCGAGCCTTTGATCGAGACGCCGCCCGTCGTGCCGTTACCCGGTGCGATGCCCGCCGACCTCCGTGTCGGCGAGGCGGAGGCCTCCTGGATCGCGCTGGTCGCGCACGATCTGAACAATCTGCTGCAGGCCGCTTCGGCGGCCGTGTCGCTGGCGCGGGCGGGCGGGGAACTGCGCCTGCTCGACGTGGCCGAGTCGGCGTTGCGGCGTGGCGCCAGCATGGCCCGCGCCCTGGTCAGCGGTGGCCCGGCCGAGCCGAGCGCGCTGTTCGACCCGGCCGAACTGGCGCTGTCGATGCGCTCCCTGCTGGCCCAGGCCGCCGCGCCACGCGTGAGCGTGCATATCGAGGCGCGACCCGGCGCCGGCCAGGTGCGCGGTGATCGCCAGGCCTTGGAGCGCGCACTGCTCAACCTGGTGGTCAATGCACGCGAAGCCTGTGCCGAAGGCGGCCAGATCCGCATCCGCAGCGGACTGCGCAGCGTGCGCCCCAGTCCCTGTTCCGGCGCGCGCCGGCCGGGGCGCTATCTCACCCTTGAAGTGGCCGACAACGGTACCGGCATCACCCCGGCGTTGTGCGCGCGTCTGTTCGAACCGCGCGTCACCACCCGCGCCGATCGCGGTGGGCATGGCCTTGGGTTGGCCCAGGTGCGCGGCGCCGTGCAGCAGGCAGGAGGCTTCGTCGAAGTCGTCTCCACGCCGGGCGCGGGGGCGCGCTTCGTTCTTGCATTGCCCTGCGCCGACGACGCCGCCGGCTGAGCCGAGCGGCCGTTCGCGCCGCCTATTCTCCAGGAGATTGCCATGACCACTTCCCGCCACGTTCGTTCACTGCTGCAGGGCGATCTCGTCCACGACAGCGCCTTGGGATCGGTGCGGCGCCTGACCGCCGACGAGTTCCCGCTGCTGCAGCGTCTGTCCATCAAGCGCCTGTGCCTGCAGCCAGGGGCACTGCGCGAGCCGCACTGGCACGCCAACGCCAGCGAGCTGGGCTATGTGATCGCCGGCCAGCTGCTGCTGACCGTCGTCGACAACGCCGACGGCGTCAGCCGCTTCCGCGTCGGGCCGGGCCAGATGTTCCATATCGACAGCGGCGCGCTGCATGCGATCGAGAACATCGGCGAGGACGAGGCCGAGCTGATCATCGCCTTCAGCCATGAGCGGCCGGAGGACTTCTCCCTGCGCGGGGCCTTCGCCGCGATGAGCGACGGCGTGCTGGGCAATACCTATGACCTGCCGGCGCAGGCCTTCGCCGAGCGCCAGCGCGACACCGGTACGGCCTACCTGCTGCGCCGGCCTGGCCCGGCCCAGGTACCTGCCGATGCCGGGCGCAAGGATCCGCATCGCTTCGACATCGAGGCGCAGTCGCCGCCGGTCGATTTCCCCTATGGGCAGGCCCGGGTGTCGCGCACCCAGTTCTGGCCAGCGCTGAAGCATCTGTCGATGTACTCGTTGCAGATTCCCGATACCGGCATGCGCGAGCCGCACTGGCATCCGGATACCGCCGAGATGGGTTACGTGCATCGTGGGCGCGCGCGGATGACGATCCTCGATCCCGACGGTTCCACCGACACATACACGTTGGAGGCGGGCGATGTGTATTTCATCCCGCGCGCCTATCCGCACCAGATCGAGGTGCTCGGCGAGGACATCCACTTCCTGGTGTTCTTCGACCAGCCGACCCCGGGCGACATCGGCTATCGCCTGGCGGGGTCCGCGTTCGATCCGCCGGTGCTGGCGGCCACGCTTGGCGTGGCGGCAGGGCAGGCGCCGGCGCTGCCGTTCACCGCCGCCGATCCGCTGATCGTGGCCAAACGCAATCCGGTGTGAGGGGCGGCCACTGCCCGCAGGTGGCATCCCGCCGGTCGCAGCGCTGGCAAGCGGGGGCTATTGCCAGCGTCGCTTGCCTGACCTAACGTTGCCGACAGGGCTGCGGCGGCCGGGGGAAAACGACCGCGCGGCGGTTTCAGCGCACGTGCGTCACCGTGCACGCCGAATCATCCGCATGCACGCCGGTTGAGCAAAGGAACGATGCTGCGGCTCGCCTGCCTGGCAGGGGAGCGCCCTCCAGACTGCCCCGACGGGGTGACATCATGGCGGCAAAGGAACTGCGGATTCGACGTATCGCGTGGCTGCTGCTCCTGTGGACGGCACCGTTCGCGCTGCTGCTTGTATGGCTGGTGTGGTGGGCAGGCCCGCGCTCGGCGAGCGAGACGGTGCAGCAGGTGATCTCTCCCAGCATCGACATCTCGCCGCAGCCCGGCGACGACATGGCCGCGACCGCGCCGGATCCCGTGGACGCTATCGCGGGAGATCCCTCGCCGCCTGACGATGCCGCGCCGCCGCCATCCCCGACCAGCGTCGGCGGTCCCGACGATCCATTTCCCGTCAGCGCGGTCTACGAACCCACCGTCGCGCCGGAGCCGGTGTTGGTGCTGGCGGCCTATGAACCTCCGCGGGCACCATCGACCTGGTCCGAGCCGCCGCCGCGCGATACCGACGCCACGGTATACAACGCGCTGCTGGCGCCGCAGGCGCCGGGCAATCCCGCGTTGCCGGGCATGCCGGTGCTGCGTGCGGGCAAGCCCACCACGCTGCGCTTCGACATGGGCCCGCCGCGCGCCGGCTCGGTACTGTCGGCCGAGAGCGCGATGCCCAATGCGAAAGTGCTCATGGCCAACGAAGATGTCCCGCTGGATATCGTGTTGACCTGCGACTTCTGCGCGCCCGGCCTGGAGAGGCTGCGGCATACGGTATATCGCACCGGCGCGCGGCGCGCCGACGAAGTCGCCTTCACCTTCACGCCCAGCCCCAAGGCGGCGGGCGGCCGTGGCCGGCTGGAAATCGGCATCATCGATGGACACGGCGGGCGCGAGTACGACCGGCTGGTGATCAAGGTGGCCGTCGTTGGCGGCGATGCGAGCGTTTCGATGCCACCTGCCGCCATCGCGCCTTCGGTGGCGCTGGGGCCTGCGAGCGTGCAGCGCGAAGGTCGCGCGCCGCCGTCGCTCGATGCCATGCCGGCCTCGGATGTCACCCTGCATGCGCAATGGGAGCCGGACCACCGCAAGTTGGTACTCAGCGTGCGCCCGCACGGCGAGGAGATGCGCGATTTGCTGCCAGCGGCGTTGGACGAAAACGACCAGCCGCGGCATTTCGAAGTGAAGGTGCCCAAGGAGCTGATTCAACAGCTCGCCGCCGAGGATTTCGGGGTGATGTTCGCGTTGAACAAGGATGGCTGGTTAGCCAAGCGCCTGCGCGCACAGGGGATGAGTGACGGCCTGGACACCTCGGCATCCACCACGCTGCAGCTGACGCCCGACGACCGCGAGGAAGTCAACCGGATCATTGCCAATGCGGGATACCAACTCTATCGCCAGCTGTTCGGCAAGGGCGGGAAAGCGCTGTTGCAACTGAGCGAACAACTCGAAAAGGCCGCGCTGGACCGGCAGGGCCGCCCGCCACTGCGGCTGACCGTGGTCGTCACCGAAGGCGCATTGCCCTGGCAGTACCTCTATCCGAAGCCAATAAAGAAAGGCGAGCCCATCGACGGCAACGACTTCTGGGGCATGCGTTACAGCCTCAGCGTGATCCGCGAGGACACGGGGGCACTCGAAGGCCTTTCCCCGCCCGAATCGGAGGGGCCGGGCCGTCTCGTCATGGCGCGCTTCGAGAACGAGCAGGCCGGTGACAACGCGACATTGACCGAGCTGGCCGAACTGCAGCGCGACATGATCCTCGGCCTGCCCATGGAGAAAGCCTCGTTTTCGGAATTCCTCGAAGCCGATGGGTTCATGGGAGAGCTGAGTACGCGCCGCCAGCAGCTCACCGCGCTCGTCTTCTATCTACATGGTGATTCCTCGCAGACCGATCGCGCGCCCTACCTGAGCTTCGGCAACGGCGACCAGATCAGCTCGGTGCAGTTGGAGCAGCTCTGGAACTCGGAGGCATTGGACGCCCAGCAGGACGTGCGCTACTGGCCTCGCGGCCCGCTGGTCTTCCTCAATGCCTGCGAGACCGGGCCGTCGAGGCAGATGCCGCATCTGGCGCTGGATACGGCGATGTTCCAGTTGGGCGCGCGCGGGGTGGTGGTCACCGAGTCCCCGGTATGGGCTCACCTGGGGCACGAGATGGCCATCCGCCTGATTCCACGGCTGGCCCGTGGCCAGACCGTGCCCGAGGCGCTGACCGCAACGCGCCGCGAGTTGTACGCAGAACGTGGCAATGCCCTGGGGCTGCTCTACGCCTATTACGGTGATCCTGCAGCCACGCTCGTCTACCCCTGATCGGACAAGGAGAAGTGCGATGACGGAATTCGATCTCTCGATCCATGATCCGCTGCGTCGACGCGTGCTGGCGGCGCTGGCCGGTGGCTGTGCGGCGTCCTTCACCGGGCCGCTGTGGGCCAAGGCGCTCTGCAATGACGACCCAGTGATCTCCAATCTGGGCAGTCCGCTGACCATCGACACCCACGCGCATTTCTTCAACGGCCGCGACCTGCAGGTGCGCGAGTTCCTCTCCCAGACCACCGTGGGCCCCGACTCGGAGCTGTACTCGCTGGTCAACGCGGTGAGCGGGCTGCTGCAGGCATTGGCGTGGTCGCGTGCGCCGGATGCGGCCAGCGAGCGCCAGGCCATTGCGCGCTACGCCCAAGGGATGCAGCACTGCGAACCGGGCGAAGGCGTGCGGCGCCTGGCCGCCGGTGCATTCCAGGAAGGCTATGCGATTGGACGCGATGAATTGCAGCAGGCGTCGGCGCGCCTAGGGGCCAATCCCGGGGGCAGTCTCGTACTGGGCGCCGCAGATGCGCAGGGCGAGCTCGGCGAGGCGATCAACACGCTGCCGCAGAACTTCGAGGATTTCGAGGCACAGCGCAGCGATGGCGCCTTGGTGTTGGGCAGCCATCCCACTGTGGCCGGCTACCTGCGTTTCATCCTGCATCACTTCAACTACCGGCACGTCAACGCGATCGATTACCTGACCACCTACTCGCGCGACTCCCCGCGCAAGATCGACCTGGTCGTGTCCAGCATGGTCGATTACGACGGATGGCTGACCAAGGGACGTCCCACGCCCACCTCGCTGCCCGACCAGGTCGCCCTGATGTCGGAGATATCGGTGTTACTCGGTGGGCGCGTGCATGGCTTCGTGCCGTTCTGCCCGCTGCGCGAGATCATGACGATGGGTCAGGATGGCGAAGGCGATTCGATGCGGCTGGTGCGGCAGGCCGTCACCGACGGCGGCTGCATCGGCGTCAAGCTGTACCCGCCGATGGGCTTTGCCGCCTATGGGAACGCGGGCCGCGACGTATGGCGCAAGAAGAAGACCTTGCCGCCCGTCGCGGCGCAGCCGGATTTCGGCAAGCAGCTGGATGCGGCCATGGCGCGGCTATATACGTGGTGCCTGGCGCAGGACGTGCCGATCATGGCCCACACCAATCATTCCAACGGGCCTTATGAGGACTTCAGGAAGCTGGCGGGCAGCGCCGGCTGGGAGGCGGCGCTGCACCAGTTCCCCGGGCTGAGCGTGAGCTTCGGCCATTTCGGCGATACCGATCTGGAGGATCACAGTGCGAAGAGGACCCGCGACTTCCTGGCGCTGATGCGCGGCGAAGGCGAGGGCGCGCGCGCATTTTCCGACAGCGGCTTCTTCGCCGGCACGTTGATCCACCCGAAGACCATGCAGCAGGTGTTGCACACGCTGTATGACGCCCCCAACGGGCTGATGGGCGAACGCCTGATGTATGGCTCGGATTGGACCATGATCCTCAAGGAGAAGAACGTGGACCGTTATCTGGCCGACTTCATCAAGGTCATCGGCGCCGTCGGCCAGCAGGCCCCGCAGCTGCGTCCACGCGGGATGAACCTGGCGGATGCCTTCTTCGGTGCCAACGCCACCGAGTTTCTCGGCCTGCGCAAGGGCCGTGGCAATCGCAGGCGGCTGGAGGCGTTCTATGGCCGTCACCAGGTCGCGACCCCGGATTGGATGCGCAAGGTCGACGGCCTGGCCTGAGCGCTCGGGGCGGGGAGGTTCATCGGCGGCAGCGGCGTCCCGTCCCGACATGCGGCGGGTTCGTCGCACGCCGCTTGCGAGGTGCCGGCGCGCCGGCGAGCCTGTTCCCACAGGGCACGATCGGCGTGCCCGAAGGAGCCAGGGATGAAGACGTTGTTCGGCGTGGTCGCGTGGTGCCTGCTGTTCGTGCTGTGCTGGCCGTTGGCGGTGCTGGCGCTGGTGGCATGGCCGTTGGTGTGGCTGTTGCTGCTGCCGTTCCGGCTGGTCGGCGTCACCTTCTCGGCGTTGTTCGCTTTCCTCGGCGCGCTGCTGTTCCTGCCGGCGCGGCTGCTGGGCTGGCGGCCGCGCGCGGCCGCCGTGGCGGGCTGAAAGGGCGCGCGCTCAGCCAAGCCGCAAGGACAGTTCCACGTCCTCGGCGAAGGGCAGAGAGAGATAGCCATTGGCCGGCTCGCGAATCCAGGCGAGATAATCCGGGCTGTAGTCCGCGTTGTCCGCGATCACCAGGGCGCCGGGGCGCAGGCGGGATTCGACGCGGGCAAGGATGTCCGGGTACAGCGCCTTGGCCCCGTCGAGCAGCAGCAGGTCGATCCGTTCGGGCAGGTCGATGGAGAGCGTCTGCAGCGCGTCGCCTTCGCGAATCTCCACCAGGTCGAGCAGCTTGCCCGCCGCTAGGTGGTCGCGGGCACGCGCTACCTTGGAGGGCTCGAACTCGGTGGTGATGAGCCGGCCGCCGCCGTTGTCGCGCAGGGCCGCAGCCAGGTGCAGCGTGGAGATGCCGAACGAGGTGCCGAACTCGATGATCTGCTCGGCGCGGATGGCGCGGGCGAGCAAGTAAAGCAGCTGGCCGGTCTCGCGCGAGACCGGCAGCGGCAGATCCTTCATGCGGCCATAGTAGTCGCGGTATTCGGTGCGGCTGTGCATGAGCCGCTCGCGGTCGGCGGCGGTCAGTTCGGCCAGCGCGGGAATGTCGAAGGAACTGGCGTCGGCGTCAGCGAACAGGCGTTCGAGCAGGCCTGCGAGCGGTGCGTGGGTGAGGGTGTTCATGGGGCTTCCGGTGGTGGGTGCGCCGGTCGGCGCGTGCCAGGCTAGAATGCGACGAATTCGTCAGGTTTGTTATTCGCATTCCCCACCGCCCATGCGTGAACGCCCGAAACCCACGATTTCCCAGCGCAAACAGCCACGCCAGGCGCGTTCCAATGCCTCGGTGGACGTCATCCTCCAGGCCGCTGCTCAGGTTCTGGCCCAGGAGGGCGCGGCGCGCTTCACCACCGCGCGCGTGGCCGAGCGCGCGGGCGTCAGCGTCGGCACGCTGTATCAGTATTTCCCCAACAAGGCGGCGATCCTGTTCCGCCTGCAGCGCGACGAGTGGGGCGACACCACGCGCCTGCTCGTGGACATCCTCGACGATGCCCGGCATACGCCGGCCGAGCGCATCCACCGTGTCGTGCATGCGTTCCTGCATTCGGAATGCGAAGAGGCGCAGATGCGCGTGGCATTGCGCGATGCCGCGCCACTGTATCGCGACGCGCCAGAAGCACGGCAGGCACGCCAGGCGGCGGATACGGCATTCACGCGCTTCATGGCCGAGGCGCTGCCGTCGGCATCACCGGCCAAGCGCGCCCTGGCCGGTGATCTGCTGACCGACGTGCTGGGCGCGGCCGGCAAGCAGTTCTCCGAACAGCCGCGTTCTGCGGCTGAGATCGGCGCCTATGCCGAGGCGATGGCGCAGATGTTCTGTGCCTGGCTGGAACGGCTAGGCGAGGACGAGGCCGGTCGCAGCAGGCGAAGCGGTGGCCGCTCGGGCCGGAGCGCGCCATGAGGTGCGGCAAGCGGGGGGCGCGCTACCTGACCCAGCGGCCGTGGCGCAGCGTCACCGCGAAGCGCGCCCAATGCCGGAATGCGTCTTCGCCCAGGCGGCCGGACTGGCCCTGGCCTTCGCCGGCGATCACGCGGTAGTCCAGCTCGCGCCGGCCCACGGACGCGACGATCTCACGCACGCTCCATTCGCGGCCCAGCCGCCCGTTGCTGTAGCACTGCCCCGGCTGCAATGCCTGCGGATGCACGGGGCTGCGTTCGGCATGCTGCTTGGCCAGCTCCAGCAGCTCGGTCAGGCTTTCCTCGGGGATGTCGACGTAGGAGTTGAGCTCGGCCATGGCGGCCGAGAAATCTTCCTGGGTGAGCTCGAAGTGGCGCTGCGCGGCCGGCACGTCGGCGGCCTGCTGCCGACGGCGATGCAGGTGCAGCGGATAGCGTCGCCACGCGAACGGTGCATTGAACACGACGGCGACCAGCAGGATCGCCGCCACGCTCACGCCTACCGGTTCCAGCAGGTAGTGGTAGCCCAGTGCATGCAGCTCCTCGCTGCCGATCACCGCGGCCAGTGCGGTGGCACCACCGGGCGGATGGATGCAGCGCAGGTAGTGCATCGCACCGACCGCGATGCCGACCGCCAGCGCGGGCGTCCAGGCGTGGCCCGGGAACAGCTTCTGGCAGCTCACGCCGATCGCGGCCGAGAGCAGATGACCACCGGCCACCGCCCACGGCTGCGACAGCGCGCCATGCGGCACCGCGAACAGCAGCACCGCCGAGGCGCCGAGCGAGGCCAGCATGATGGCGCCGGCCGGACCGGCGCCGGCGAGCCCCTGCGGGAACACCTGGTGGATCACCGCGTACACGGCCAGGATGCCGAGGAACGCGCCGGCGCCCGATATCCACTTCTCCGCATGCGTGGTGGTGTTGCGTTCGATGCCGAGCCAAGGGCGCAGCATGGCGGGAAGCTCGGACATCTTCATGGGCAGGGTCGGCAGGCGCGGGGCGCCAGTCTAGGGCAACGCTTCCGCGCGTGGCGGCCGGGGGGTGTCAGTCGGACCCGGCGGTACGCAGGACGGCGTCGAACGCCGGCTTGGGCTGACGCTCGCGGTCGAACAGCAGCGGGTAGTTGGTGCGGCCACGCACCGGGTAGTCGTTCTTCCAAGAGTCGCCGTCGTGCGCGTTCCAGAACGTGACCCGGGCGATCACCTCGCGCTTGCGCTGGAACAGCGCGAACAGCTCGGCATAACGCTGGGCGAGCCGCTGCTGCATCTGCGGCGGCAATCCGTCGGGCCAGGGATCGAGCTGGCGACGTGCCTGCGGATCGTCCGGCAGCGTCAGCCGCTGGTCGGCGGGCATGCCGTCGGTGCGCGGCGGTTGCGGCAGCACGTCGATGTCCAGCTCGGTGATCATCACCTTGACGCCGAGCGCGGCGAAGGTGTCGATGCTGGTCTCGATCTCGGCGATCGACGGGCTCTCCAGGCCCCAATGGCCCTGCATGCCCACGCCATCCATGCGCAGCCCCGCGCCCTGCAGCATCTTCACCAGGCGCACGATGCCGGCGCGCTTGGCCGGCTTCTCGGTGTTGAAGTCGTTGTAGTACAGCTCGGTGCCGGGCGCGGCCTGCGCGGCATAGCGATAGGCCTCGCGCAGCAGGCGGTCGCCATCGCCCACGTTCTTCAGCCACGGGCTTTGCCGGTAGCTGCCGTCCTCGTCGATGACCTCGTTGGCCACGTCCCAGGCCTGGATGCGGCCGGCGTAGTGGCCGGCCACGTGCTGGATATGATCCTGCAGCACCGCCAATTGCGCGTCGGCATCGTGCGGGCGGCCCTGTGCATCGACGAACATCCAGGCCGGTGTCTGGATATGCCACAGCAGGTTGTGCCCGACCACGAACATGCCGTGCGCCTTGCCGAACGCGACGAACGCATCGCCCTTGCTGAAGTCGTAGGTGCCCGGGCGCGGATGCACGTTCTCCGGCTTGAGTTCGTTCTCTGCGGTGATGCTGTTGAACTGCGTCACCACCAGTTGCTGCGAGCGCGCGTCGCGACCGCTGACGATGGCGTCGTTCACCGCTACGCCGACCAGGAAATCGTCGCGGAAGGCATCCTTCAAGGTCGTCGGCGGCGGGGCGGCGAGGGCCGGCAACATGGCCAGGCAGGCGGTGACCGCCAGGGCGAGCAGGGCGGGCGGGGAACGCAAGGTCATGGCGTGGCTCCGGGGACAAGGGTCAATGGCACGTCGGCGGGCGCCAGCCCGTCGGCATCGATGTGGACGGTGAGTGCGCCCTGCGCGCCGGGGTGCGCGCGCACGATGGCCAGCAGGCGGCCGGAGAACGCGGCGCGCGTGGCGGAGGGAAAGGGCGTCATGTCGGTGGGGTCGCCGTTGTCGGTGGCCACCAGCTCGCCCGGGCCGTCGACACGCACGCGCAGGCGGTTTGCCGCCTGTGGCACGCGCACGCCGTCGGCGTCACGCACTTCGATGGCGATGAAGGCCAGGTCGCGGCCGTCGTTGGCGAGCGTGTCGCGTTCGGCACCGGCCTGCAGCGCGGTGGCGGCGCCGGCGGTCTCGACCCGGTCACTGGCCCAGGGGCGGCCCGCCTTGTAGGCCTGCACGCGCAGTTCGCCGGGTTGGTATTGCACGGCGTCCCAGCGCAGCCGGTATTCGCCGGCCGCCTTGTGTCGACGTCCCTGCGAGACGCCGTTGACGAACAACTCGGCCTCGTCGCCGGAGGTGAACACGTGGACCGGCGTCAGCTGTCCCTCGCGCCCCGGCCAGGTCCAATGCGGCAGCAGGTGTGCCATCGGCAGGTCGGGACGCCAGCGCGACTGGTAGAGCCAATAGCGGTCCTTCGGGAAGCCGGCCAGGTCGATGATCCCCGAGTACGCGCTGCGCGAGCTGTAGTAAGGCGTCGGCTCGCCCAGGTAATCGAAGCCGGTCCAGACGAATTCGCCCGCCACGAAGGGATGCGCGTCCAGCGCGGCGAAGACCTTGTCCGGGCTGGCGCCGAAATCCACGGCATACAGGTCGTAGGCGCTGACCTGGTGGCTTGCCGGATCGCCGCCCAGCCCATCGCGCACCGGCGCGCTGCGCTCGCCGCTGACCGGGAACAGATACACGCCGCGGCTGCTCAGCGTGGAGGCGGTCTCGGTGCTGAGGATCGCCTTGTCGGGGAAGGCCTGGTGGAACGCGGCGTACATCGGCGGCGTGCGGATGCGCTCGGTGCCCTCGAAGGCAGGCGTGTCGCGGATGCCTTCGCCCTGGTAGTTCAGGCCGATCACGTCGAGCGCCGCAGGCAGCGGCATGTCCGGCTTGGCGTAGTTCATCGCCGCGGTCACCGGCCGGGTCGGATCTTCCTCGCGCACGATGTCGCGCAGCTGGCGGGCGATCGCCGCGCCGGCCTCGCCGGTGTACTGCTCGCCGACCTCGTTGCCGATGCTCCAGAGGATCACGGAAGGATGCTGGCGATCGCGCCGCAGCAGCGCACGCAGGTCCGGCTCATGCCAGTCATCGAAGACGCGGTGGAAGTCCAGCGGCGTCTTCTTCATCTGCCAGCTGTCGAAGATCTCGTCCACGACCAGCAAGCCAAGACGGTCGGTCAGGTCCAGCAGCGCCGGGTCCGGCGGGTTGTGGCTCATCCGCACCGCGTTGGCGCCCATCGCCTGCAGCAGGCGCAGCTGGCGTTCGGCGGCGACCGGGGAGAACGCGGCGCCCAGCGCGCCGAGATCGTGGTGTTGGTTCACGCCGCGGATCGGCACATGTTCGCCATTGACCAGCAACCCACGCTGCGGGTCGAAGCGCACCTCGCGGATGCCGAACGGCGTCTGCACACGGTCCAGCAGGCGTGCACCGGCGTGCAGGGTGGTGATCGCCACGTAGCGATTCGGCTGCTGGGTCGGCGGCGGCCCCCACAGGCGTGGATGCGGAATCACCAGCGTCTGCGCCAACGTGGTGGCACCGGCGGCGGGCAGAGCGACATCGCGCACCGTGCTGCTGGCTACCGCGTGGGGCTCGGGGCGGCCGGCGGCGTCCAGCGCGTGGATCGTGGTGCGCACGCGCAGCGTGGCGGCGCTGCCTGCGCGGTTGCGCAGGTCCAGTTGTAGGGCCACCCGTGCACGCGCGGCGGAGACTTCCGGCGTGCGGATGGTGACGCCCCACTGCGCCACATGCGTGGGCGCGGTGCTGCGCAGCCAGACCCGGCGATACAGGCCGCCGCCCGGATACCAGCGCGCCGAGTCCGGCGGATTGTCCAGGCGTACCGCGATCTCGTTGCGTCCTCCCGGTACCACACAATCATCCAGATCCACCTGCCACGAGGTATAGCCATACGGCCAGCCACCGAGCAGCTGGCCGTTGCACCACACGGAGGCGTAGGACATCGCGCCGTCGAATTCCAGGGTGAGGTGGCGGCCACGCTCGCTGGCGGGAATGTCCAGCGTGCGCCGGTACCAGCCCACGCCCCAACTGGGTAGCCGGCCCATGCCGCCATACGGGCCGTCGGCCAGGAACGGCCCGGCGATGGCCCAGTCGTGCGGCAGCGTCACTGCCTGCCAGTCGCTGTCGTCGAAGTCGCGCTGGGCGAAGGCGATGCCGGCGCCGGGTGGCGTTCCGGCCGGGCGCGGATGGCGCTTGGCCGGATCGGCGATCAGTGCGTTCGCGGTCGGCAGGATCCAGGGCTTGAGCGTGGCCGGGTCGGTCACGCCCGCGCCACTGGCAACTTGCGGCCGGGCGTCGGCGGCCTTGCCGTCTTCGTTGTCGGCCACGGCGGGGCGATGGTCGTAGTCCAGCGCGCCATCCACGCGCGGCGGATCGCCGGCATGGAAACGCCAGCCGCTATCCAGCGCGATGCGCTGGCGCGGCGACTCCGCCGCCGCCGTGCCGCCCGCCAGCGCACACAGCAGCAGGCACAGACCCGCGGCCAGGCGGCGCATCACAGGCGATAGGCCTGCTTGGGCAGGCGGTAGGCCAGATCGGTTGCGACCTCCATCGCCTCGTCTTCGTCCAGGCGATGCTCGGCGACCAGCTTGGCCAGGAACGCGCAGTCGACGCGACGGGCCACGTCGTGCCGCGCGGGAATCGACAGGAACGCGCGGGTGTCGTCGTTGAAGCCGACCGTGTTGTAGAAGCCACCGCTGCTCAGGGTCTGCTCGCGGAAACGCCACATGCCCTCGGGCGCATCATGGAACCACCACGCCGGTCCCAGCAGCAGACTGGGATAGTGCCCGGCCAGCGGCGCCAGCTCGCGCGCGTAGTTGCTCTCGTCGAGGGTGAACAGGATCAACTTGAAACGCGGATCGTTGCCGCAGCGGCCCAGCAGCGGCTTGAGCGCGTGGACGTACTCGGTGCGGATCGGCATGTCCGCTCCCTTGTCGCGCCCATGGCGAGCGAACAGCGACTGGTTGTGGTTGCGGAAGCAGCCCGGATGCAGCTGCATCACCAGCCCGTCGTCCAGACTCATCTGCGCCATCTCGGTGAGCATCTGCGCGCGGAACAGTTCGGCCTCGGCGGCGCTGGCGCGACCCATCGCCACGCTGGTGAACAGCTTGCGCGCCTCGTCCCGCGACAGGTTGGCGGTGAGCGCGCTGGGGTGGCCGTGGTCGGTGGAGGTGGCGCCGTGCGCGGCGAAGAACGCGCGGCGCTGCCGGTGCGCCTGCAGGTAGCCCTCCCAGCTGTAGACGTTCTCGCCGGTGAGTTCGCCGAACTGGCGCAGCGCATCGGGGAACTGCTCGTGCTCCGGATCGATCACCGGGTCCGGACGATAGGCGGTGATCACCCGGCCGGGCCAACCGCTGGCACGGATCGCGGCATGGTGGGTCAGCGGGTCCAGCGGCGATTCGGTGGTGGCGATGACCTCGATGCCGAACCGCTCGAACAGGGCGCGCGGGCGATACGCCGGGGTTTCCAGCGCGGCGGTGATGCGGTCGTAGTAGTGGTCGGCGGTGGTCCCGTCCAGGCGCACGCGCAGTCCGAACACCTCATGGAAGACGTGGTTGAGCCACATCGCGGATGGCGTGCCGCGGAACACATGGAAGTGCTCGGCGAAGATCCGCCATGCGGAGCGCGGATTCACCGCCGCGCGCGAGCCGTCGGCGCGCGGGATGCCCAACTGGTCCAGGTCCACGCCCTGGCTGTAAAGCATGCGGAACACGTAGTGGTCCGGTACCAGCAGCAGTTCGGTGGCGTTGGCGAAGGCGGCGTTGCCGTCGAACCAGGCCGGATCGGTGTGACCGTGCGGGCTGATGATCGGCAGGCCCGCGACCTGCGCGTACAGGCGGCGGGCGATGGCGCGCTGGCTGGCTTCGGCGGGCAGCAGGCGGTCGGGGTGCAGGTGCAGGGGTTGGGCGGGGAGATTCATGCGGGCGATACGGGATTGGGAAGGAGGGTCATGGCGAGGACGTGGCCACCTGCGCCGGCGCCAGTCGCGGCACCAGCAGGTGGACCACGCCGAGTGCCAGCAGATAGGCCGAGCCGGCCATCAGGAAGACCGGCACGTAGCTGCCGGTGGCTTGCAGCAGGAAACCGATGAAGGTGGCGATCAGCATGCCGGATACGGCGCCGGCGAAGCCGCCGATGCCCACCACCGACGCCACCGCCGGCGCGGGGAACAGGTCCGAGGGCAGGGTGAGCACGTTGGCCGACCAACCCTGGTGCCCGGCGGTGGCCAGCCCGATCAGCGCGACCGCGACCCACAGGTGATCGGCCTGCGCGGCGAACACGATGGGCACCACTGCCAGCGCGCACACCGCCATGGCGCCCTTGCGCGCGGTGTTGACGCGCCAGCCACGCTGGATCAGCCGTCCGGCCAGCCAGCCGCCGGCGATGCTGCCGATATCGGCCATCACGAAGATCACGATCAACGGCGGCCCGAGTTCGAGCAGTGACAGGCCGTATTGCGCATGCAGGAACTTCGGCAGCCAGAACAGGAAGAACCACCAGATTGGATCGGTGATGAACTTCGCCGCCACGAATGCCCAGGTCTGGCGATGGCGGAGCAGGCCGCGCCACGGCAGCCGCACGGAGGGCGTCGCCGGGTCGCTGCGGATCAACGCCAGTTCGGCCGCGCCGAGTCGTGGCTGCTGCTCCGGCGTGCGGTACCACTTCAGCCAGACCACCAGCCACGCCGCGCTGAGCAGGCCGGTGAACAGGAACGCCGCCTGCCAGCCGAGCGTGGCGGCCACCACCGGCACCAGCAGCGGCGCGACCACCGCGCCGATGTTCGAGCCGGAATTGAAGATGCCCACCGCCAATGCGCGCTCGCGACGCGGAAACCATTCGGCCACCGTCTTGATCGCCGCCGGGAAGTTGCCCGATTCGCCCAGCCCCAATGCAAATCGGGCCAGTACGAAGCCCACCACGCCGGTGGCCAGCGCATGGCTCATCGCCGCCACGCTCCACACCGCGATGGCGATGGCGTAGCCGATGCGCGTGCCGAAGCGGTCGATCACTGCGCCGGCGCACAGCAGGCCGATGGCGTAGGCACCCTGGAACGCGGTGACGATGTAGCCGTACTGCACCTCGCTCCAGCCGATCTGCTGCTGCAGGAACGGGGCCAGCACGCCCAGCACCTGGCGGTCGATGTAGTTGATAGTGGTGGCCGCCAGCAGCATGGCGCAGACGCGCCAGCGATAGCGGCCCACCGGCGAAGCGGGCGATGACACGGCGCGGGAAAGTTCGGTCACTACGGCTCCAGGGGAGAAGGGCGCGGCCCGCGCATCGATGATGCGGCGCAGCACGCGGTCGCGCCGGTGTGGCGCACGCATCGTCGGTGGAAACGCCTGTTTTTCCGCTGTTTCGAGGAATGGTGATAGCGCTATCACTAGCACGCGACGTGATGGCGGCGCTACTGCCGATGACCAGTCGGAGGAGCGCAAATGTCGATGACAGCGCTGACAATCAGCCAAATCATGGCCTTGCGTGAAGCACGCCACGCAGTGAGGTGGGTTTTGCTGCCCTGCAGCGTGCATGCCTTAGTGATAGCGCTACCATGCGCCGCGACCCTCCCCGGGTCACCCCCACGCCACACGCAATCCGCATCAGAACAGGCGCGCACGCCATCGCGCGCCCTCCGTTTACGAATCAAGGGAAGGGAGTGAGGGTGAATACAAAATTCGCACGCAGCACGTTGTCGCATGCCTTGGGGCTGGCGCTGATCGGCATGGCCGCCGCCCCGGCATTCGCGCAGGACGCCGGCGCGGACGCCGCGACGCCGCCGCAGGACGCGCCCGCCAAGGACGCCGTGACGCTCGATCGCGTCGAGGTCTCCGGCTACCGCCGCAGCATCCAGTTCTCCACCGACGCCAAGCGCGATTCGGTGACCTTCGCCGATACCGTCTATGCCGAGGACATCGGCAAGTTCCCCGACATGAACATCGGCGAGTCGCTGAGCCGCGTGCCCGGCGTGCAGCTGTCGCGTGACGTCAACGGCGAGGGCACCAACATCGCCATCCGCGGCCTGGGCTCGAGCTTCACCAAGACCACGCTCAACGGCGCCAGCATCGCCACGGCCTCGATTGGCCTGGATGCGCAGAACCAAAACCGCGAAGTCGATCTCAACCTGTTCCCGACCGAGTTCTTCACCCAGCTCACCGTCAGCAAGACGCCGACCGCGAGCATGCTCGAAGGCGGCGTTTCCGGCGTGGTCGACATGCGCAGCGCGCGGCCGTTCGATCGCCCCGGCACGCACCTGACCTACGCCTTGCAGGGCGGCTACAACAGCACCTCCGACAAGATCAGCCCGAACGGCACGCTGATCGGCAGCTGGACCAACGAATCCGGCACCTTCGGCATCCTCGGCGGGGTCACCTCCACGCGCGGCAAACTCGGCCTGCAGGGCTTCGAAAGCGTGGGCTGGACCAACCCCGGCCTGACCTACACCCAGTGCGGCCTGACCCCACCGGCCGGCACGCCGGCCACCAACCAGCCGGCGTCGTGCAACGTCGGCGGTGGCGGCAACTGGCGCATTCCCGATACCGTGCCGGCCAGCGGCGCGGCCGCCGGCTTGACCCCAGGCGAGGTGATCGACGCCAACTGGCTGCTCGCGCACAACCCGGGCCTGGACATCAACCAGATCAGCGAGGCGCTGATCCCGCGCCTGGGCCGCAACGTCTACATGGACGGCGAGCGCAACCGTGACTCGGGCGTTCTGTCGATGGAATGGCGTCCCACCGACGACCTGCATTTCTACCTGGATACGCTGTATTCGGAAGCGCATCGCACCAACAACCGCATCGACATGAACCTGATCGGCCGCAATGGCAGCATGGTGCCGGTCAACATGCAGGTCGATGCGAACAACGTCGTCACCAGCGCCACCTTCGCCAATGCGCAGTACTTCCTGGAAGCACGTCCGTACCGCGAGGACGTGAAGTTCTGGAGCGTCAATCCGGGCGCGGAAATCCTGTTCGGTGACGCCCAGGACGTGAAGCTCACCGTGCAGGCCAATGCCAGCCGCAGCTGGATGTTCCGCGAATCGCCGACCATCCTGGTCAACTCGCCGATCACCACGGTGCAGTACACCAACACCGGCGGCGACCAGCCGAGCATCAGCAGCGGGCTGGACCTCAACGATCCGAACCTGGGTTGGACCTGGACCGGTGGCCGCGTCAACATCAACAACGAAAAGCGCGTGACCGAAACCCAGGGCGCGCGCGCCGACCTGCAGTTCGGCGACGACAAGCGCAACATCAAGGTCGGCTTCGCCTATGACGAGGCCGAGCGCCGCATCCAGGGCTTCGACAACAGCGTGGCCTGGGAACAGGTCGTGTGCCGCGGCACGGGTACCACCTGCACCGGCGGCCCGGGCTCGGCGATCCCGCAGGCCGACCTGGCCTCCTACCTGCGTCCGGGTCCGTACGGCTTCATCACCGTCGATTTCGACCAGTTCATGCGCGACACCAACTACTACGCGCTGCGCGACTCGGCGCCGGAGAGCAACTCGGCCAATACCGGCGCTTCCACCGGCGGCATCGAGGAGAAGAACTGGGGCTTCTATGTGGAAGCCAACGCCGAGACCGAGGTGTGGAACCGCACGCTGCGCTTCAATGCGGGCATGCGCTATGTCACCACCGACCAGACCATCAGCGGGCCGGTGACGCTGAGCGGCGTGCGCAGCTACCAGTCGCTGGATTCGGACTACAAGGAACTGCTGCCCTCGTTCAACCTGGCGTGGGACGTGGCCGACAACGTGGTGCTGCGCATGTCCGGCTCGCGTACGATGACCCGGCCGAACCCGAGCGCGATGATCCCGGCGACCAACTTCAGCGATCCCTCGGCGCAGACCGCCTCTCAGGGCAACCCGAACCTGGCCCCGTACCTGTCGACCAATTTCGACCTCGGCGGTGAGTGGTACACCGGTGGCGAAGGCTATGTGGGCCTGACCCTGTTCAACAAGCGCATCAACGGCTTTACCGTCAACGGCGTGCGCCGCATTCCGTTCAACGAGCTCGGCGTGCCGTATGACAGCCTGCTGCCGACCCAGCAGGCGGCGCTGCAGCAGCGCGGCGGCCCGGACGCGGCCACCGTGGACGTGCAGACCCAGGTCAATGCCGACGGCGTGCTGAACATCCGCGGTGTCGAGGCGATCTGGGTGCAGCCGCTGGACGTGGTGTTCGACGGCCTGGGCTTCACCGCCAACTACACCCACGTCAACCAGGATTCCGAAGGCGAGGGCGTGCCGGCGGTGGCCGAGGGTGTGGCGCCGAACCTGTGGAACGGCACGGTGTACTGGGAGAAGGGGCCGGCGTCGGTGCGTGTTTCCTACACCTGGAACGACGACATGATCATCTCCGGCGCCAACCAGAACGGCATCCCGTATGCGCGTCTCAATGCGGACGCGCGTGGGCAGATGGACCTGTCCGCCAGCTACACGCTGGAGAACCTGCCGTCCAAGCCGCAGATCACCCTCAACGTCACCAACATCACCGACGAGCCGCTGCGCACGACGTTCGCGTGGCCCAATGCGACCTATAGCCTGTACTACCCGGGCCGTACCATCATGCTCGGTATTCGCGGCACGTTCTGAGCCGCCACGCGGCCGCTGGCGTCCGGTGCCGATACCCTCCAGGCACCGGGCGCGGCGGCCGCGCCTTCCTCTTCATTCGCCAGGGAATCCATGAACCGCACGTCCGCACCGCTTTCGATCACGGAGAAGATCGGCTACAGCCTGGGCGACCTGGCGGCCAACCTGATCTTCCAGACCCTGATCAGTTTCCTGGCGTTCTTCTATACCGACGTCTACCGCATCCCCGCCGCCGCCGCGGCCACGGTGATCTTCAGCGTCGGCCTGCTCGGCGCGTTCGTGTTCACGCCGGTGGTGGGCATCATCGCCGACCGCACGCGCAGCCGCTGGGGCAAGTTCCGGCCCTGGATCCTGTGGACCGCGGTGCCGTTCGGCCTGCTGTCGCTGCTGGCATTCTCCACGCCGGACCTGGGCGAGCACGGCAAGATCGCCTATGCCCTGGCGACCTACAGCCTGCTGATGCTGGTGTACGTGGCCAACAACCTGCCGTACTCCGCGCTCAGCGGCGTGCTGACCGGCAACATGGACCAGCGCAACAGCTTGTCGGCCTACCGCTTCGTGGCGGTGATGATCGCCCAGTTCATCATCCAGGTGCTGCTGCTGCCGCTGGTGCTGATCCTCGGCGGTGGTGACAAGGCGCGGGGCTTCCAGCACACCATGGCGGTGTTCGCGGTGATCGGCACGGTGTTCTTCCTGATCACCTTCTTCACCACGCGCGAGCGCGTGGTACCGGCGGCGGGCGAGGGCGGCAGCATCCGCCAGGACCTGGCCGACCTGATGCGCAATCGGCCATGGATCGTGATGCTGCTGCTCACCATCCTGGTCTTTGTCACCCTCGCGCTGAAGGGCGGCATGTACATCTACTACTTCAAGTACTACCTGAGCGAGCCGGACCTGGCCGCCTTCATCGACGGTGTGGGCTTCAACCGTTTCCTCGCCGGCCTCAACAGCGTGCTCGCCAGCCTGGGGCTGTCCGCGTTCCAGTGGCCGCAGGATGCGCCGACCTCGGCCTTCAGCCTGTTCAGCGCCGGCGGCATCATCGCGATGATCATCGGCATCGGCTTCTCGCGGCGCCTGGCCGAGCGCTTCGGCAAGCGCGACGTGTTCGGCGGTGCGCTGCTGGTATCCACGCTGTGCCTGCTGGCCTACCTGCTGTTCCCGCCGCAGGCGGTGGGGCTGGTGGTGCTGTTCTACATCCTGCATGGCTTCTTCTACGGCATCACCACGCCGCTGCTGTGGGCGATGATCGCCGACGTGGCTGACTACTCGGAGTGGCGCAACCACCGGCGCGCAACCGCGATCATCTTCTCGGCGATGCTGTGCGGGCTGAAGATCGGCCTGAGCATCGGCGGCGCGCTGGTGGCGGCGATCCTGGCGCACTACGGCTACGACGGTGGCGCGGCCACGCAGGCCCCGGCGGTGGCCAACGGCATCCGCCTGTCGGTCAGCCTGTACGCCTCGATTCCATTCCTGGCCGCGGTGGCGCTGTTGTTCCTGTATGAAATAGACAAGCGCACCGAGGTCCGCATCGAGCAGGAGCTGGGCGCGCGTCGCGCCGGCGCCACGGCCTGACCCTTTCTTCATCGATCGAATCCATGAGCGAACATATCGACCCGGAACGCCTGGCGGCACTGAAGCGCAAGGCCATCTCCGCCCCGCTGGTAACCGCGCAGTACACCGCCGATCCGTCCGCACACGTCTTCCAGGGACGTGTGTATATCTATCCTTCGCATGACGTCGAGGGCGGTGTCGCCTTCAACGACAATGGCGACCACTTCGCGATGGAGGACTACCACGTCTATCGCCAGGATCACCCCGAAGGCGACACGGTGGACTGCGGCATCGCGCTGCATGTACGCGACGTGCCCTGGGCCGCGCGGCAGATGTGGGCACCGGACTGCGCCGAGCACGATGGCCGCTATTACCTGTATTTCCCGGCCAAGCGCGCCGACGGCATCTTCCAGATCGGCGTGGCGGTGGGCGAGCGGCCGGAAGGGCCGTTCGTGGCCGAACCGGCGCCGATCGCCGGCAGCTATTCGATTGACCCGGCGGTGTTCGCCGACGCCGATGGCGCGCACTATCTGTATTTTGGCGGCATCTGGGGCGGGCAGCTGCAGAAGTATCGCGACAACCACTACGACACGGCGAACGAGGAGCCGCCGGCCGACGCGGCGGCGCTGGGCCCGCGCATGGCGCGGCTGCGCGCGGACATGAAGGAATTCGACGAAGCGCCGCGCGAGCTGCTGATCCTCGACGAACACGGCCAGCCACTGCGTGCCGGCGACCATGACCGCCGCTATTTCGAAGGCCCGTGGATGCACACGCATGGCGGGCGCTACTACCTGTCCTATTCCACCGGCGACACGCACTACATCTGCTACGCGACCGGCGACAACCCGTATGGGCCGTTCACCTACCAGGGGCGCATCCTCAACCCGGTGATCGGCTGGACCACGCACCATTCCATCGTCGAGTTCGACGGGCGCTGGTGGCTGTACTACCACGACTCGCTGCTGTCGGGCGGTGTGACCCATCTGCGTTCGATGAAGGTGGCCGAGCTGCATCACGATGCCGACGGGCGCATCGCCACGCTCGACCCTTACGGTCATGATTGACCTTGCGATGACAGCGCTGCCGGTGGGCGAGCGCATCGTGCTGCGTGCCGGCGCCACGGAAGTGCTGGTGACGCCAGCGGCGGGCGGGCGTGTGGCGCAGCTGCGGCATGCCGGCGTCGATTGGTTGGTGGGGCCGGATGATGGCTTTGATGCGGCCATCGCCTGGGGTGCCTATCCGATGGTGCCGTGGGCGGGGCGCATCCGGAATGGTCGTTTCGAATTCGAGGGCAGGCCGTGGCAATTGCCATTGAGCCTGGGGCCGCATGCGATCCATGGCGTGGGCTTCCTGCGTACGTGGGAAGTGGTGGCGCGCAGCGAGCAGGCGCTGACGTTGGCGCTGGCGTTGGAGGAGGGCGCCGGGTGGCCGTTTGGCGGACGCGTGGTGCAGCGTATCGCGGTGATGCCGGATCGGGTGCGGCTGGAGATGACCTTGACCGCCGGCGCGCGGGCGATGCCGCTGCCGGTGCTGGGCTGGCATCCTTGGTTCCGCAAGGTTCAGACGTTTGCGTTCGCACCGCAGGCTTATTACCCGCGAGATGCGGAGGGCATCGCGACGTTGCCGTTGGCGCCGCCGCCGGGGCCGAAGGACGATTGCTACGTGTGCGATACGCCGATCGTCCTGATGCGCGAAGGGCAGCGGCTGATGTTGCGCTCGGATGCGACGCACTGGGTGTATTACGACGAGCCGGCGCACGCGACCTGTTTCGAGCCGCAGAGCGGGCCGCCGGATGCGTTCAACCTGCGGAGCGAGGTATTGCCGGCGGGGGGCGAGGTGTCGATCTGGTTTGAGTTGGTGTTTGCGGACGCTTGATCGCGTCGGGGCTGAAGCCCCTCCTACAAGGGGAGTCCCCATTGCCCCCACATTGTAGGAGCGGCTTCAGCCGCGACTGCCATCTGCCAGCTCGCGACTCCGCTCGTCGGGGCTGAAGCCCCTCCCACAAGGGGAGCCCCATTGCTCCAATATTGTAGGAGCGGCTAAAGCCCGTAGAGCACAGAACATTGTAGGAGCGGCTTCAGCCGCGACCGCCATCCCGCAGCTTGCGACACCCCTACAACGTCCCAGCATTCTCCCCATCGCGCCACGCATACGGCCCGAATGTCGCACCAATGAACCCGCCCGCCGTCTGCGTACTCAACAGCCGCGCATCCAGCTCCCCCTCCAGTGCCTGCCACGGCCCCGTGCCCACGGCATACTCCGCGCGCAACGCCGCGCCATCGAGCCGGAACCTCAGCCGCGCCGTCGTCGCCCCTTCGGGAAGCACCACCGACGCTATCGCCACGCCCTGTTTGGGCACCTCATCTCCCGCACGCCGCCACAACCCCAGCGTCGTCGTCCCGCCATCACGCGCCAGTGCCAGCGCGTAGAAGTAGCGCTCACTCTGCAGCAACGCCAGTCCGGCATGCTCGCCCACCGTCAGCCCACTCACCGCCACCGTGGCCTCCACCGTGGCGTGGTGATGTTGCAGGCGGTGTCCCAGATAGCTCGGCTGCCCGACCGCGAACTCACCCAGCGGCGTGGCCGATGGCGTGATCCGCAATCCGCCACGCCCGGTCGCATACCACGCGCTGCGCGGTGCGTTGATGCCCACCCAGGCCAATGGCAGCTGCTTGCCGGTGAACGATTCCCGCCACGCCATCGGGCCGCTCATTGGTGCGATGCCGGGTGTGCGGGGCAGGGCAGGGCGGGGCGCCACCACCGGCACGCGCTCGCCATGCGCCAGCACCCGCGGCCAGCCGTCCTCCCAATGCACCGGCAGCAGGAACGTCTCGCGGCCGATGTTGTAGTGATTACCCTCATACGGCCGCGTGGCCAGGAACACCGCCCACCAGCTGCCGTCCTTGAGCTCGACGAACTGCGCATGGCCGGCCGAGGTCACCGGGTCCGGTCGCGCCGGGTCCAGGTCGCGCTGGGTCAGCGACGGATTGTCCTGCCACGCCTCGTAGGGGCCGAAGATCGCGCGGCTGCGATACACCATCTGCGCATGCTGCTCGCCGGTGCCGCCTTCGGCGGCGGTCAGGTAGTAGTAGTCGCCATGGCGGAACAGATGCGGGCCCTCCACATGTTCCGGGTTCTTCGCGGGGTCGGCGCCGGCGTCCACCAGCACCTTGCGCGGTCCCACCATCTGCATCGTCTTCAAGTCCAGCTGCTGCAGCCAGATCGCACGATGTCCGTCATAGCGCAGCTTGCCTTCCGGCAGCCCGTTGTTGACGACCCAGGCGCTGCCGTCGCGGTCGAAGAACAGCGATGGGTCGATGCCCTCGAAGCCCAGCCAGTGCGGATCGGACCACGGGCCCGCCGGTTGCTTCGTGGTGATGACGAAGTTGCCGCGGTCGCAGTAGAAGCAGGTGTTGGTGATGTAGAACGTGCCGTCGTGCTCGCTGATCGAGGCCGCGAACAGGCCGCGGGTCAGCTCGTGTGGGCCGAGTTCGACCTGCCCGGGGCGGTCGATGGCATTGCCCACCTGCTGCCAGTCCACCAGGTTGCGGCTATGGAACACCGGCAGGCCCGGGAAGTAGCCGAAGCTGGAATTGACCAGATAGAAGTCGTCGCCCGCGCGCACCAGCGAGGGGTCAGGGTAGAAACCGGCCAGGATCGGGTTGCGGTACTGCGCCGCGGTCGGCACCGGGCCGCCGTCGTCGCCCTGGTAGCGAACTTCCGTGAAGCGGGCCTCGCCCGCCTGCGCGGTGAATGCCACCGCCGCCAGCCAGATCCATCGCCAAGCGTGTCCCATCTCGTGCCTCCTCCCATCAGGACCGGCATCAAAGCATGCGCCGGTACCCGGCGGACGCGCGAGCCATGAAGATTTCGCACGCTGCTATGCCTGGTGGTCATCCGAAGCCTGGCGTCGATCATCCACAAGGATGATTCCGCCGTCACCGGCATCGGCCTAGGCTGGGGGACATTCCCCCTCGCAGGAGTGTCCAGATGCGTCAGAACGCGGCCGAATACATGGCCCAGGTACTGGAGATCGCCGGGGTCGAGCGCGTCTACGGCGTGGTCGGCGATTCCTTGAACGGCTTCACCGACGCCCTGCGCGCGCGCGGCCGCATCGACTGGGTGCATATGCGCCACGAGGAGGCCGGCGCGTTCGCCGCGGGCGCCGAGGCGCAGCTGACCGGCGAGCTGGCGGTGTGCGTCGGCAGCTGTGGGCCGGGCAACCTGCACATGATCAACGGCCTGTACGACTGCCATCGCAGTGGGGCGCCGGTACTGGCGATCGCGGCGCACATCCCCAGCAGCGAGATCGGCATCGATTACTTCCAGGCCACGCATCCGGAGATCCTGTTCAAGGAGTGCAGCCATTACGTCGAGCTGGTGTCGCAGCCCGAGCAGCTGCCGCAGATCCTCGATCGGGCGATGCGTGTGGCCATCGCCCGGCGCGGCGTGGCGGTGGTGGTGATCTCCGGCGATACCGCGCTCAAGCCGCTGGACGCGCCCCTGCCGAAATGGATCGCGCCGGCGCCGCCGGTGGTGCAGGCCGCGTCCGCCGAACTGCGCCAGGCCGCCGATATCCTCAATGCGGCTGGTCGGGTCACCTTGATGTGCGGCGCCGGCTGCGCGCAGGCCCGGGACGCGGTGATCGCCGTGGCCGAGAAGCTGCGCGCGCCGATCGTGCATGCGCTGCGCGGCAAGGAGTGGCTGGAACACGACAACCCCTTCGATGTCGGCATGACCGGGTTGATCGGCTTCTCCTCCGGCTACGCGGCGATGAAAGCCTGCGATACGTTGCTGCTGCTCGGCACCAATTTCCCGTACCGGCAGTTCTATCCGGAAGATGCGCGGGTCATCCAGATCGATCTCAATCCTGAGTCACTGGGCAACCGCACGCAGGTGGAACTCGGCATCCAGGCCGATCTACGCCAGGCCTTGCCGCAGCTGCTGCCCTTGCTGACCACCAAGACCGACGATGCGCACCTGGACAGTGCGCGCGCGCACTATGCCCAGGCGCGCGAGGAGCTGGACGCGCTGGCGCGCATCGAGCCGGATGGCGAGGTGGTACATCCGCAACAGCTCAACCGGCTGGTCAGCGAACTGGCTACCGAAGATGCGATCTTCACCTGCGACGTCGGCACGCCCACGGTCTGGGCGGCGCGCTACCTGCAACTCAACGGCAAGCGGCGCCTGCTCGGCTCCTTCAACCACGGCTCGATGGCCAATGCCATGCTGCAGGCCATCGGCGCGCAGGCCAGCCACCCGCAGCGCCAGGTGGTGTCGCTGTCCGGCGATGGCGGCTTCACGATGATGATGGGTGACTTCATCACGCTGGCGCAGCTGGGGCTGCCGGTAAAGGTGGTGGTGCTCAACAACGGCACGCTGGGGTTCGTCGAACTGGAGATGAAGGCAGCCGGGCTGCTAGATACCGGCTGTGAGTTGATCAACCCGGACTTCGCCGCGATGGCGCGGGCGATGGGTGTGGCCGGCTGGCGGGTGGAGCGCCCGGGCCAGTTGCGCGAGGCCTTGCAGGCGGCGTTCGACCACCCGGGGCCGGCACTGGTCGACGTGGTCAGCGCGCGGCAGGAACTGGTGATGCCGCCGAAACCTTCCTGGGGCCAAGCCAAGGACTTCGGGCTGTTCCTGCTCAAGGCGGTGCTGGATGGCCGCGGCGCGCAGGTGATGGACCTGGCGAAGGTCAACCTGCGCCGCTGATGTCGCTGACCCGCCTCTGTAGGAGGGGCTTCAGCCCCGACCGTGCGGTATCCGCCGTGATATCCAGGCCGTCAGCCGTCGCGGCTGAAGCCGCTCCTACACGTGGCAGGTGCGGCAGCGGTACCTAGTCCCCGCGCGGCCGGAACGAGAACCACGCCAGCACCGCCGTCAGCAGCACCAGCATCGTCACCACGATCGTGAAGCCATGCCCGCTGCCTGCCAGCGGGATCCCGCCCACGTTCATCCCGAACAGGCCCGCCACCAGGTTCACCGGCAAGGCCAGCACCGTCACCACGGTCAGCACGAACAGCGTGCGGCTGGTCTGCTCGTTGACCAGCGCCGCCAGTTCTTCCTGGATCAGCTTGACCCGCTCGACCAGCGCCGCCGAATCGGCGATCACCGTGGAGAACTCCTCGGCCGCCTGGCGCAGGTCGATCACGTCGTCGGCGCTGATCCACGCTGGTGGCCGGTTCAGCAGCCGGAACAGCGCCGCCGGCTCGGGCGCCAGCAGCCGCTGCAGGCGCACCAGGGTGCGGCGCAGCGCGCCAAGTTCCTTGCGGTCGGTGGAGACCTGGCGGGCGAGCAGGCGGTCCTCGATCCGGTCCACCTGCGCGGTGGACTTGCGCAGGATGTCGCCGAGCACGTTGGCCTGGTCGCGCAGCAGGTGCGCCAACAGTTCCACCGGCGAACGGAACGCCTGGCCGCTGCGGATGTCCGCGCGCAGGCGGTCCACCGAACGCAGCGGGCGCAGGCGGGCGCTCACCACCAGCCGCGGGCCGATGCACAGGCTGGTGGTGCCGACATCGGAAGCATCGAAGCTGGAGTCGAACAGCACGTCGTGGATCACCGCCACCAGCGCGCCATCATCCAGTTCCAGGCGGGTCGCGCCGACCTCGCTGCGCAGCGAGTCGTGGAAGGCGTCGGGCAGGGCGAGGGCGCGGCGCAGGTAGCGCTCCGAACCCTGGTTGGACAACGCGAAATGCAGCCACAGGAAGCTGTCGTCGTCGGGCGCGTCGGCCAGGAAGGCATCCGCCGCGTCGGTGCCGATCGGCTCGGCGGGCTGGTCCGGGCGGAAACGGTAGCCCCAGATCAGGCCGTTGTCGTCGGAGCCGTAGGTGTTTTCGATCTTGCGCATGTTCCGGACGCCGTGGCTGCCCCGCGAAGGGTAGCCGAAACCGATGACATGCCGCGTGGCGACACCGGCCGCTGGCGCGGGAACGTATCATGCGGGTCCGTTTTCCGACCCAGGTGCCGCCATGTCCTCCTCCGCCTTCTATCCCGTCGGCACCCCCGGCCAGCCCTGGGGCGAGGCGGAGAAACAGCAGTGGCTGGGCCGCCAGCGCAAGCTGCGCAGCTATGCGGACGAAGTGGTCGCCGGCATCGATGCCTTGCGTGATGACTTCGACGTGTCGGTGTATGGCGAACTCGACTATGCCCCCGAGCGCTATCCGCTGTATGCGGTGCGCAGCCGTGACTGGAACGACGGCCTGCCCACCGCGCTGGTCACCGGCGGCGTGCATGGCTATGAAACCAGCGGCGTGCAGGGCGCGCTGCAGTTCCTGCGCGAGTCGGCGCGCGACTACGCCGGCCGGGTCAACCTGCTGGTGGTGCCCTGTGTCAGTCCGTGGGGCTACGAACGCATCCACCGCTGGAATCCGCGGGCGATCGATCCGAACCGCTCGTTCCGTGCCGACAGCCCGGCCGGCGAGTCGGCGGCGCTGTGGGCGCTGGTGACACCGATCCGCCAGCGCGTGCGGCTGCACATCGACCTGCACGAGACCACCGACAGCGACGAGAGCGAGTTCCGCCCGGCGCTGGCCGCGCGTGACGGCAAGCCGTTCGAGCCGGACGGCATTCCGGATGGCTTCTACCTGGTGGGCGACAGCGAGAATCCGCAGCTGGACTTCCAGCGCGCCGTGATCGCGGCGGTGGCCGGCGTCACCCACATCGCGCCGGCCGACGCGCGTGGCCTGATCATCGGTTCGCCGGTGGTGGCGCCCGGCGTGATCGAGTATCCGGTCAAGCGCCTGGGTTTGTGCGCCGGCATCACCGATGCGGTCTACACCACGACCACCGAGGTGTATCCGGACAGCGCCCATGCGACCGCGGCCGAGTGCAACGCGGCGCAGGTCGCGGCGATCCGCGCCGCGCTGGACTACGCGCTCGCGCAGGGCTGAGGCCTACGCCCACCCCCGTAGCTTCCCCGGCATCCGCGACGGGGTTGCCTGATCCATTCCACTGGCATTGCCCGCTGTGACGGGTACGGCGGGTTCGCCATCCTGATCGCCACAGGAGGATGGCGATGGACGCATGGAAATGGGGAATGTGGGGATGGGTGCTGCTGTCGGGCCCGGTGCCGGCGCAAGAGGTGCATCGCTGCACGCGGGGCACGGAGATCGTCTATCAAGCGGCGCCGTGCGGTGCCGGGCAGGTGCAGAAGCGCTGGCCGAGGGTGCATCCGCCGCCCGCGGCGCGCCCGCTTCCAGGCAAGGTGGGGCCGGCCAAGTCGTCGCGGCGCGTGCCCACGGCACGCAGGGCACGGATGAAGCAGGCATCGGGCGCCACAATCGGCCTGGGTCATGAGGCCGGCGCCGGCTGCGAGCAGGTCAAAGCCCGCCGCGCGGCGGCGTATGCGGCCGCTGGGCTCAAGCGCAACTTCGCCTTGTCGAGCCTGTGGGACAACCGGGTGCAGCAGGCCTGCAAGTAGGCGTGTGGGAAACCGCCCACCTGTCATGCACGCGACGACAGGTGGGTGGTTGGCAAGTGCTTACTGCGCCGATGCGGTTCCGGGGCCGCGGTAGCGCGACAGCCAATGTGCGTAGGGCGCGGGGAGCGTCCACGCCGGTTGCGCGACACCCAGCGCCTGCGCAAGTTGGTACGGATAGTGAGGATTGGCCAGGTGGGCGCGACCGATCATCACCAGGTCCATCTGCCCGGTGGCGATGACCTTTTCCGCGGTGTCGGGGCCATCGATGCACCAGCCCGATGCCACCGGCAGCCCGGTCTCACGGCGCACGCGCTGGGCGACCGGCGCGAGGAAGGCAGGCGTACCCCAGGGCACCTTCACCTCGGGGATCACGAAATTCATGCTGACGTTGAGCAGGTCCAGGCCGCGGTCGCGCAGCTGGCCGACGAGCGCGATCGACTCGGAGAGCGTCTGCTCCTCATGGCCGTCGTATTCGATCACGCCAAAGCGCGCGGTCAGCGGCAGGTGTTCCGGCCACACGGCACGCACCGCTTCCACCGTCTCGCGCAGGAAGCGGCCACGGTTGTCCGCGCTGCCACCGTAGTCATCCTCGCGCTGGTTGCTGTACGCCGAGAAGAAGCTCTGCGCCAGGTAGCCGTGCGCGAAGTGCAGTTCCAGCCATTCAAAGCCCGCGTCGCGGGCACGCTTCGCCGCGGCGACGAAGTCGGCCTGCACGCGGGCGATGTCTTCCCGCGTCATCGCCTTCGGCACCTGCGGCAGGCCGCCGCCGAACGCGATCGCCGACGGTGACAGGGTCTGCCAGCCGCGCGGGTCTTCGGCAGCGATATGGTCGTCGCCTTCCCACGGGCTGTTGGCGCTGGCCTTGCGGCCGGCGTGGCCGATCTGGATGCCGGGCACCGCGCCGGCCGCCTTGATCGACGCGGCGATACGCGCCATGCCGTCGACCTGGCCGTCTTCCCACAGGCCAGTGCAGTAAGGGGTGATGCGGCCTTCCGGTGACACCGCGGTGGCTTCGACGATGACCAGCCCGGCGCCGCCGCGTGCGATCGCGGGGTAATGGACCTGGTGCCAATCCTGCGTGTAACCGTCGATCGCGCTGTACTGGCACATCGGCGGCACGGCGATGCGGTTGCGCAGGGTGATGTCCTTCAAAGTGAAGGGCGTGAACAGCTGGGACATGGGGGTCTCTGTCAGGTGTAGGAAGCGTCAGGCGCGGGCGCGGCGGGCGGCGTCGATGAGGCCGTCGAGCCAATCCTGATGGCCGTTGATCATCGGATTGGGGCGGGTGCGCGCCAGCGTCTCGGCCGGCTTGCCTCGCTGCGTCTCCTGCGTGAGTACGCGCACACGCCCGCCCGGCAGGTCTTCGAGCAGCCAGGCATGGTGCACATCCAGGCGCGTGTCACCGTCACCGGCCCAGCCGTGCCACGCGATGCGGCCCGGCGTGCCGGGTGACGGCGCTACGCATTCGGTCACTTCGGCTTCGACCGGAAAACCAAAGGTCTCGAAATGGAAGCGCGTGCCCTGCGTCAGTTCCGGGCCGGCGCCGGCATGGAAGCCCACGTTGGCAGCGTTGGCGTAGTAGTCCGGCCAGCGTGGCGCGATGGCCAGCCACGGCCACACCTCGGCAGCGGAAAGGCCGGCGACGATGACCTCGTTGGAGGCGAAATTCTCGGTGGTGCCCGGCAGATAGTCGTCGGGCCAATGGATGGCGTGCATGGGATTGCTCGATGGGGAAGGGGGACAGGCGACGGCTCAGCGGTACGCGCCGGCCGAGTAGGTCAGCTCGTAGCTGTGGCTGTAGATTTCCAGGATGTTGCCGAACGGGTCTTCCATGTAGACCATGCGATACGGCTTTTCGCCTGGAAAATATTCGCGGACCGGCATGCGCTGGCGGCCACCGGCGGCGACGATGCGCGCGGCCAGTCCTTCGACATCCGGGTCCTGGACGCAGAAATGGAAGACGCCACTCTTCCAGTACTCGAAGTTGTCTTCGCGACGCTGCGCGTCACGGAACTGGAAGATCTCCACGCCGACGCGGTCGCCGGTGGACAGATGCGCGATGCGGAACTCGCCCCAGCCCGGGCCGAAGACGTCGCTGCACATCACGCCGATCGCGCTGTCGTCCTCGGTGATCGTGGTGGGCGGCATGATCAGGTACCAGCCCATGACCTCGGTATAGAACTTCACCGCTGCCTCCAGGTCGGTGACCGAGAGGCCGATATGGGAAAAGCTGCGGGGGTAGGGCGACATGGCGGGGAGGCTCCGATACGGGACTTCCCCCAGCGTAGGGACGACGGTGCATAATCAAAATGCATGGAATCTTATCGACCCAATAAAGTTCCCTTATGTTGAATCCGCTTTGGCTGCGCTCGTTCGTCGAAATCCATGCGCAGGGTGGCTTTACCCGCGCCGCGGACCGGCTTGGCCTGACCCAGGCGGCGGTCAGCCAGCACGTGCGGCAGCTGGAGGATCGTCTCGGCCCCTTGCTGCTGCGGCGTGGCCGCCAGCAGCAGCTGACGCCGGCGGGAGAGGCGCTGCTGGCCTACGCCCGCGAGCTGCAACAGGCCGACAAGCGCCTGGAAGCGAGGCTGGCCGATGGTGGCACCACGCAGGGCGAGATCAGCGTGATCACGCCTGGCAGCGTGGGGCTGCTGCTGTATCCGCGCTTGCTGGCGTTGCAGCAGGCGGCACCGGGGCTGGTGATCCGGCATCGCTTCGCGCCGGACCCGGAGGTGCTCGAAGCGGTGCTGCAGTCGCGTTACGAACTCGGCATCACCACCGTGCGGCCGGACGATGCGCGGGTGACGGCCAGCCCGTTCGCCAGCGAACCCCTGGAACTGGTGGTGCCCGCAGGCAGGCGGGTGACGGAATGGGAAGACCTGCGGCAACTGGGATTCATCGATCATCCCGATGGTCAGGCGATGGCGGCCCGCCTGTTGAGTCGCCGGTTCGCCGCCGACTACAGTCCGCGCGCGTTGCCGGTGCATGGGTTTACCAATCAGGTCGCACTGATTCTGGAACCGGTGTCACGCGGGCTGGGTTTTACCGTGTTGCCGCGCTATGCGCGGCAGGCGTTTGCACACCAGCACATGATCGATGTGATCGACGGTGATCCGCCGGTGGTCGACACTTTGTGGCTGATCCATCGCGCGGAATGGCCGTTGTCGGCACGTGCGGCGCATGCCGCCGAGCGGCTGCGCCACGACCTGCGCGAAGTCTGAATCCGTTGATTCTTTTCAGCTTGCAAAGCACGGGCAGCGACCGCTAATTTCTCGCCCCAACACCGTATTCAGCGGATGGGCCCGTTGTCACGAAAGACATCGACGCGTAGTGCCGGCGCAGGGGAGGCCACGGCGAAGCGTGCGAAAGGACCGGGACGACCGCGTGGTGCGCGCGGCGCTGAGCCCTTGCAGGATCGCCTGCTGGATGCCGCGTTGAAGCTGTTTGCGCAGCGCGGCATCGCGGAAACGCCGCTCAGTGCGGTGGCCGCCGAAGCGGGCGTGACCAAGGCGATGATCCATTACCACTTCAGCACGCGCGAGAAGCTGCTCGATGCGCTGATCGAAGAACGCTTTCTGCCTCTGCGTACCGCGCTGCTGCAGTCGCTGCGCGCGCATGACGATCCGGTGGATGCACTCACCGCGTTCGCCGGCAGCCTGGTCGCACAGGCGCGCGAATGTCCGTGGCTGCCCGCGCTGTGGGTGCGCGAGGTGACCACCGAAGGTGGACTGTTGCGGGTACGCATGCGCAGCCGCCTGGATGCGATCGGCGAGCAGCGCACCGCCGCACGCATCGAAGCCTGGGAGCGCGAGGGACGCATCACCCCCGGGCTGAAACCGGACCTGCTGCTGATGTCGGTATTTGGCATGACGATGCTGCCGTTGGCCGCCTTCGGCGGCACGCTGCCGACGGAGGCGACCGATGCCGTGGTCGAGAACGCGGTGGCGCTGTTGACCCACGGCGTCGCCGGGCGTGGCAGTCCGCGCGTCGCGAAATGAGTGCGTCGGCGGCCGCGCAAAGGCGGCCGAAGCGATGGCGCGGATTCAACCTGCCGCGACGACCTGTGCACCATCGCGCGCGTAGCGCGCCGGCGGCATGCCGACACGGCGTGCGAACGCCACGCTGAAGGTACTGGCGGAGCTGTAACCGACCTGCTCGGCGATACGCGAGATCTCCATGCCACCTTCGCGCAGCAGGCGCTTGGCCAGCGCCATGCGCCAATGCAGCAGGTATTCCATCGGCGCCACGCCGACCGTGCGGCTGAATCGCGCGAAGAATGCCGAGCGCGACAGCGCCGCCTGCGCCGCCAGATCCGCAACGGTCCACGCGTGTCCCGGTCGGGCGTGGAGGGCACGCAGCGCAGCGGCCAGGCGCTCGTCGGCCAGCCCCGGCACCAATCCCGGCGCTGATCGCGTGCCGCCACCGCAGCGCAGCGCTTCGATCAGCAGCACTTCGAGCAGGCGTTCGAGCACGACTTCGCGCGCGGGGCGCTGGGCGAGGGTTTCCTCGCTGACCAGCTGCACCAGCGTCGCCAGCCGCGGCTCGCCGCGCACATGCAGTACCTGCGGCAGCAGCGACACCAGCAGGGAGGCGTCCGGTGAGCCGAAGCTGCAATGGCCCACCTGCATGCGCAGGTCCGGCGGGCCTTGCTGGCGACCAATGCGGAAATGGCCCTCGGCCAGCCGCACCGGCATCGTCGTCGTCTCGATGTCGCCGGCATGCAGGCTGGCGTTGTGCAGGTCCTGCAGCGCTGGGATCAGCACGAAGTCGCCAGCACGCAGTTCGAGCGGCGACTGGACGTCGACGCTCAGCTGGCAGGCGCCTTCCAGCAGCACGCAATAGAACGGGTCACCGGTACCGGGGCGGTGGATGCGCCATTCGCCGGCCGCTTCCACCCGCTTGGAGAAGCGCGCCACCGGCTGCAGCAGCGCCACGACTTCGGCCAGGGGATCGACCATGGCAGGACGCTCGCGAAAGAATTCAAGACGCTGGAGTGTATTGCGTCCTGTGTGCGCGGCCTAGTCTGTCCGCCTGTCCCCACACCGAGGAATGCCCATGTCCACCGTACTGATCACCGGCTGCTCGTCCGGTTTCGGCCTGGAAACCGCCCGCCTGTTCCTGCACAAGGGCTGGCACGTCATCGCCAGCATGCGTGTGCCCGATCCGCAGCTGCTGCCGGCATCGGATCGCCTGCGCATACTGCCGCTGGACATCACCGATCCCGCCAGCATCGCGGCGCTGGTCGAGCAGGCCGGCCCGATCGACGTGCTGGTCAACAATGCCGGCGTTGGCGCGCCGGTGCCGGTCGAACTGACGCCGGTCGAAACCACGCGCGCCCTGTTCGAGACCAATACGTTCGGGACGCTGGCGATGACCCAGGCCTTCCTGCCGCAGTTCCGCGCGCGCCGGGGTGGGGTGGTGATCAACGTGACCTCGTCGGTCACGCTGAAGGCGTTGCCGCTGGTGGGTGTCTACAGCGCCAGCAAAGCCGCGGTGAATGCCTTCACCGCATCGCTGGCGGTGGAAATGGCGCCGTTTGACGTGCGGGTACGGCTGGTGCTGCCGGGGCGCTCTCCGGAGACCCGTTTCGGTGCCAACGCGCAGCCGTTCCTTAACGGGCTCGATCACCCCGCCTACGCCGACTTCATCGGCCGCACCATCGCCGGCATGCGCAGCAGCAGCGGGCCGATGACGCATGCGTCGGATGTGGCCGAGGCGGTATGGCGTGCGGCCACCGACCCGAGCGCGCCGCTGCGTATCGCGGCGGGCGCCGACGCCGAAGCCTGCATGGCCGAGGCGGGTGGGGCAGGTTGAGGGCCGAATCGGCGCATGCGCGCCGACGGCCAGGGGTTTGGCCACCGGCGCCCCGTCAAACGGGCGCGCCGGCGGCCGGGCGCATCAGAAACGCCAGTCCAGGCTCACCGTGTAGCTGCGCGGCGCACCGTAGTAGCCGCTGTAGCGCAGCGAGTTGATGTACTTCTCGTCGGTGATGTTGCGCACGTTGAAGCGCAGCGTTGCATCCGGCAGGAAGTCCCAGGCCACGAAGCCGTTGAGCACCGCGTAGCTGTCCTGGCGCACCGCGAAGCCGCTGCTCTCCACGTTGGAGATGTTGCTCTGCCAGCGGCCACCCAGGCCGAACTGCAGCGCGGTGTAGCTCGGCAGGCGGGCGCTGAGCATCAGGTTGGCGGTGCGGCGCGGCACCCAGCGGTAGGTGTCGTCGCCGTCTTCGCCGGTGAGCTTCAGCGCGGTGTAGCCGAACACCAGGTTGACGTTCTCCGACACCTTGCCGGTGGCTTCGAACTCCACGCCCTTCGATTCGACGTCGACGCCGGTGTAGTAGTACTGGCCGTTGTCGTTGTAGCCGGCACCGGTGGCCAGGCCATCCTGCTCGGCCTTGAACAGCGCCACGGTGGTCAGCAGGCGCTTGTCGAACCAGTCGGCCTTGACGCCCACTTCGTAGTTCGAGCCCTTGGTCGGGTCGAGGTAACGGCCGTCGGCGTCGCTCTGCTCCTGCGGTTGATAGATGTCCGAGTAGCTGACATAGCCGAGCACGTGTTCGTTGAAGTCGAAGGTCAGGCCGCCGTAGGGGCTGGTCTTGCCTTCGGTCTGGTCGAACACCACGCCGTAATTGACGCCGTCACGGTGGTAGTTGGCGTAGTTCACGCCAACCACGGCCTTCAGGCGGTCGGTGAAGGACAGGCGCGCGGCACCATAGGCGCGCTTGAGGCGCTGGTTGAGCGTGCTGTACAGCGACAGGTCGCCCCACACCGGCTCGGGGATCACGTCGCCGGCCCACGGGAAGCCCGGCATCTCCAGGTAGCCGCACACCGCGTCGCCGCACATCGCGCCGGCGTACTCCTTGTTGTTGCCCTCGCTGCGCGCGTAGCTGACGCCGAACATCACTTCCTGGTCGAGGCCGAACATGTCGAAGTGACCGTTGATCGTCGCCGAACCCAGGTGCGCGGTGGTCTTGTCCCAGCCGCCCCACGGATAGCCGTACAGGCCCAGGTTGGTGCCCGGCTCCAGCCCGGTGCCGTAATAGTCGGTGGCGTAGAACAGCTTGGTGTCGTTGGTGATCTGGCGGTAGTTGTAGGCCAGCTTCAGCTGCCAGTCCGTCGCCACCTGGTGGGTGTATTCGATGAAACCGGAGTCGGTGGTGGTATCCCACATCGTCCAGTCCTGCGTGGTGGAGGCGCCGCGGTCCCATTCGGCCTGGGTGCCGTCGCTGTACATGAAGGTCAGCGCGCCCCACATGTTGCCGTCGGTGCGGGTCTTCTGCTTCGAATAGCCGGCGGTCAGCGTGCCGTTCTCGCCGATCTGGCCGTCGACCACGCCGTAGAAGAAGTCGCGCTTGTCGCTCTTGTCGCGCAGCCAGGAATCGCCATCCTCATGCGCGGCCACCACGCGGCCGGCCCAGCTGCCGTCGGCGGTGAACGGGGTGGAGTAGTCGGCCTCCACGCGCTTGGTGCCCCAGGTGCCGTAGCTGATGCCGACCACGCCCTGTTCCTCGTTGGTCGGGCGCTTGCGCACGTAGTTGATGGTGCCGGCGGCATTGCCGACGCCGGTCAGCAGGCCGTTGGCGCCGCGGATCACTTCCAGCTTCTCGTAAGCGAACGAGTCGGTGGCGCTGGTGGCGATGCCCCAGCCGTTCGGCAGGCCGATGCCGTCGATCTGCGTGTTGGCGATGTCGAAGCCGCGCGCGGTGTAGGTGGTGCGGTTGGTTTCCCACTCATCGACCACGATGCCGGTGGCCATGCGCAGCGCGTCGTTGACGGTGTTCACGCCGAACGCCTGCATCTGCTCGCTGCTCACCTCGCTGATCGACTGCGGGGTGTCCTTGATCGCCAGATCGAGATTGGTGGCGCCGTTGCTGACGCGCTCGGCGCGCTGCGCGACCACGCGCACCTGGTCCAGGGTGGTGGCGTCGGCGGTGCTGGCGGCGTCTTCGGCGTGCGCGTTGAGCGCGGCAAACAGGCCAAGGGCGAGCAGGGAACGGCGCGGCAGTGCAACGGCGCGGCGGGAAGAGATGGACATGTAGGTAGGGATCCCAAGTGGATGAGCTGGGCGGGGGCGACGAGCCGCCGCTAAGGCGGCGTGAATTTTACATGGGAATCGTTCTTATTGGGATTCGCTTTTTCGCCTGTGCGGTTCGGTCGCGGGCCCGCGCCGGGCAGGAAGCGGCCAGGTGCGGGCTTGCCGGGCCTGCCTAACGCTGTTAGATTCGCGGCCGACTAACGGCGTTAGGCTGGGCATGCGCAGGTCGATCGGGAAGGAGCAAATCGTGGCTGCCGCGTTCCGCCTGCTCGACGAAGCAGGGCGGGAGGGCGTGAGCCTGCGCAAGGTCGCGTGCCAGCTGGGCATCCGCGCGCCGTCGCTGTACTGGCATTTCAAGAGCAAGCAGGCGCTGGTCGACGCCATGGCCGACGCGCTGATCCACGACGTGGCCCGCCATGTGCCGGAAGGGCAGTCCTGGCGCGCGACGCTGCTGCAGCTGGCGCACGAGTTCCGCCATGCCTTCAAGGCGCATCGCGATGGCGCCCGCGTCTACGCCGGTACCTACCTGGCCACCGAGAACGTGATGCGGGTCGCCGAGACCACGATCGCGGCACTGGCCCAGGCGGGTGCGTCGATCGACTTCGCCGCCACCACGGCGATGGACCTCATCTATTACGTGCTCGGCTTCGTGATCGAGGAGCAGTCGCTGCCCGAGAACGGTGCCGGCATGGAGGACGTGGAGCAGGCCTTCCTGGCGATGGCCGAGAGCCGTTTCCCCTATTGCTGGCAGGCCCGCCACTTCCTGACCGAGCCTGACCTCGAACGCCGCTTCGTACAGGGCGTCGGCCTGCTGCTGGATGGCGTCGCCCTGCGGCTGGTGCCGCCGCAGCGCCCCTAGGCCACCCGCCCGGTTTTTCCGTTTCCTCCTGTCGCCCGCCCGCCAACGCAAGCGTGTCCCCGTCCGGCGATGTTCCCATCACCTTTGATCACAGAGTGCCTCATGCGTGTCCACCTCCTGCGTTGGTCTTTCCCTGTTCTGATCGTGTTGTTGGTTTCCGCCTGCGGTGGCTCGGACAAGTCGTCCGGGGATGCCGCCGCCGAGACGTCCGCGCTGGCCGTGAGCGTGGCCCCGGCGCAGACCCAGCAGATGGCGCGTACCGTACTGGTCTCCGGCCCGGTGTCCGCGTTCGAGGAGATGCAGCTCGGCGTCGAGCTGAGTGGCCAGCGCGTGACCGCGCTGAAGGTCGATGTGGGCGAGTGGGTCAAGCAGGGGCAGGTGCTGCTCGAACTCGACCACCGCACGCTCGACAGCGAACTGGCGCAGGCCGATGCATCGTTGCGACAGGCGCAGACCGCGCAGGAACTGGCCGGCCTGAACTACGAGCGTGGCGCCAAGCTGGCCACCGAGAAGTTGATCAGCGCCAGCAGCCTGGATGAACTGCGCGCCACCCGCACCGATGCCGAAGCGCAGACCGCCACCGCACGCGCGCGCCGCGATGCGGCCAAGCTCCAGCGCGACTTCGCCGAACTGCGTGCGCCCGCCGATGGCGTGATCTCCAAGCGCCTCGTGCAGCCGGGGCAGGTGGTGTCCGCCGGCAGCGAGCTGTTGCGCCTGATCCGCGACAACCGCCTGGAATGGCGCGCGGAACTCTCCGAGGCGCAGCTTGCCGGCGTGGCCGTCGGCAACACCGTGACCCTGCCGTATGCCGGCCAGGACATCCTCGGCCGCATCCGCGCGGTCAGCCCGGGCGTCGATTCGCAGACCCGCACCGGCACCATCTACGCGGATCTGCCGACGCCCGGTCCGCTCAAGCCGGGGGTCTATGTCGAAGGCCGCATCGTCACCGGCGATGGCCAGGCCTTGACCATCCCCAGTGCCGCGATCGTGCAGCGCGATGGCCACAGCTACGTGTTCACCGTCAGCGACAAGCAGCAGGCGCAGCGCAAGCGTGTGCGTACCGGGCAGGTGGCGCAGGGACGCACCGAGATTGTCGATGGCCTGAAGGCCGGCGAGCAGGTGGTGGTGGACGGTGCCGGTTTCCTGGGTGAGGGCGATCGCGTGCGCGTGGTCGCCGCGACCGCCAAGGCGGGTGCCCGATGAATTTCTCCGCCTGGGCGATCAAACGCCCGTTGCCCGCGCTGCTGGTGTTCTTCGTGTTGTGCGTGGCGGGCCTGTGGGGCTTCCATCAACTGCCGGTCGCGCGTTTCCCGGATATCGCTTTCCCGATGACCACCGTTACCGTCACCCAGCCGGGCGCCTCGCCGAGCCAGCTGGAGGCGGAGGTCACGCGCAAGGTGGAGGATTCGGTCGCCACCGTGAACAACGTCAAGCGGGTGATGTCCACCGTCAGCGAAGGCGTGAGTACCACCCAGATTGAATTCCAGCTCGAGGCCGATCTGGCCACCGCGCTCGACGACACCCGTGATGCGGTCACCCGCATCCGCACCGACCTGCCGCAGGACATCCAGGAGCCGGTGATCTCCAAGGTCGATATCGGCGGCTCGCTGATGACCTATGCGCTGGTGGCGCCGGGCATGACCGCCGACGAGGCCAGCTGGTTCGTCGACCGCGATGTCTCTCGGGCGATGTACGGCGTGCCCGGCGTGGCGCGCGTCACCCGCGTGGGCGGCGTGCAGCGCCAGGTGCGGGTGGACCTGGACCCTAATGCGCTGCTGGCCTTCGGCATCACCGCCGGAGCCGTATCGCAGCAGCTGGCGCAGATCCAGGTGGAGCGCGCTGGTGGCAAGGCCGAACTGGAGGGCGCGCAGCAGACCATCCGCACGCTGGGTACGGTGGGCGATGCGCAGGCGTTGCGGGACTATTCGATCAGCCTGCCCGACGGCCGCGCGGTGCGCCTATCCAACCTGGCGCATGTGACCGATGCCGCCGCCGACCCGGCCGAAGCGGCGCTGCTCGACGGCAAGGACGTGGTGGCGTTCTCGATGTCGCGCACGCGCGGCTCCAGCGAGGTGAAGGTGGAAGCGGGCGTGCACGAGGCGCTGGACAACCTCAAGGCCGCGCATCCGGGTATCGACTTCCGCCTGGTGACCACCGCCATCGATGAAACCCATCGCTCCTACGACTCGTCGATGACGATGCTCTATGAAGGTGCGCTGCTGGCGTTGCTGGTGGTGTGGCTGTTCCTGCGCGACTGGCGGGCCACCTGGGTGTCGGCCTTGGTGCTGCCGTTGTCGATCATCCCGACGTTCGCGGTGATGTACTGGTTCGGCTTCACCCTGAACATGATCACGCTGCTGGCGTTGTCGGTGGTGGTAGGCATCCTGGTCGACGATGCGATCGTGGAGATCGAGAACATCGTCCGCCACCTGCGCATGGGTAAGCCTCCGCTGGAAGCGGCGCGCGAAGCGGCCGGCGAGATCGGCAATGCGGTGATCGCCACCTCGCTGACGCTGGCGGCGGTATTCGTGCCGGTGGCGTTCATGCCGGGCATCGCCGGCAAGTTCTTCCGGGAGTTCGGCTGGACCGCGGCCACCGCCGTGCTGTTCTCGCTGCTGGTGGCACGTCTGCTGACGCCGATGATGGCCGCCTACATCCTCAAGCCGCACGGCGAGGAGAAGGGCGACTCGCGCCTGATGCGCTGGTACCTGGGCTGGGTGGACGCGGCGCTGCGCCATCGTGGGCGCACGTTGTGGATCGCCACGGGCCTGTTCGTCGCCTCGGTGGGGCTGGTGCCCTTCATTCCCAAGACCTTCATTCCGCAATCGGACCTGGGCCGCAGCAATCTGAGCCTGGAGTTGCCGCCCGGCACGCGCCTGCAGGAGACGGTGGCGGTTTCCGAGCACGCGCGTGCGCTGCTGAAGGACATGCCCGAGCTCAAGCAGGTCTATACCGCGGTGGGCAGCGTGCTCGATCTGGGTGATCCCTCCACCACGGGCGTGGCGGATGCGCGCAAGGCGACGCTGATCCTGGACTGGGGCGTGGCCGACACCCGCAAGCGTGACCAGCGTGAACTAGAGCGCGATGCGCGTGCGCGACTGGCGGATCTGCCGGGCGTGCGCGTGAGCTATGTGAGTTCCGAGCCGGGCAACCTGCTGCAGCTGGTGCTGTCGGGAGACGATCCGCAGCGGCTGCAGGACGCCTCCACCGCACTCGAACGCGACCTGCGCGGCATCCAGGGACTGGGTAGCGTGACGTCCACCGCCTCGCTGCTGCGGCCGGAAATCCAGATCGTCCCCAATTCGGCGCGTGCCGCCGACCTGGGCGTGGCCACGGCGGACATTGCCGAAGCCGCACGCATCGCCACCGCGGGCGACTACGAGCAGCGGCTGGCCAAGCTCAACCTGCCGGATCGTCAGGTGCCCATCCGGGTCGGTTTCGCCGAGGCGACGCTGGCCAACCCGGCGTTGATCGGGCAGCTGCGGGTGCCCGGGCGATACGGCCCGGTGCCGTTGTCGGCGGTGGCGGACATCGACATGGGCAGCGGCCCGTCGCAGATCTCGCGCTACCAGCGCCAGCGTAATGTCACCTTGACCGCCGAGCTCAACGGGCGGCCGCTGGGCGATGTGATGAAGCAGGTGCAGGAGCTGCCGAGCGTGAAGCACCTGCCGCCCGGCGTGAGCTTCCTCAATACCGGCGACGCGGAAGTCTTCGTCGAGCTGTTCATCGGCTTCCTGCTGGCGATGGCCGCCGGCCTGGTGTGCATCTACATGGTGCTGTTGCTGCTGTTCAACCATGCGCTGATGCCGGTGACCATCCTGGCGGCGGTGCCGCTGTGCGCGGGGGGTGCGTTCGGCGCGCTGCTGCTGACCCAGAACATGTTGTCGTTGCCCGCGCTGATCGGCCTGCTGATGCTGATCGGCATCGCCACCAAGAACTCGATCCTGCTGGTGGACTATGCGGTGATCGCCGAGGACGAGCATGGGCTGAGCCAGCACGATGCCTTGGTGGACGCCTGCCGCAAGCGCGCGCAGCCGATCATCATGACCACGCTGGCCATGGGCGCGGGCATGATGCCGATCGCGCTGGGCTTCGCGGGCGACTCCAGCTTCCGTGCGCCGATGGCGATCGCGGTGATTGGCGGCCTGATCACCTCCACGCTGCTGAGCCTGATCGTGATCCCGGCGGCGTTCACGGTGGTGGACGACCTGGGTGAATGGGTGTCGCGGAAGTTCCGCCACCGCTCGTCGCATCCGCACGGTGTGGTCGACGGCCAGAGCTGACTCGGTGGGACCATCGCCACCCGGGGCAGGGTGGCGATGGACTCTCAGTAGAAATACCGCAATCAGTCCGGAAAGGTTACTGACGCCAGCGAAGCATCGAAGGCACAAGCTCTACCCACCCTTCCGGTGGAGCGTGCCATGCCTGCTGCAAAGAAGCCCAACATCCTGGTCATCTTCGGTGATGACATTGGTATTCCCCAGATCAGCGCCTATACGCGCGGGCTGATGGGTTACCAGACCCCGAACATCGACCGCATTGCCAACGAAGGTGCGTTGTTCACCGATTCCTATGGCCAGCAGAGCTGCACCGCCGGCCGTGCCTCGTTCATTCTGGGCCAGGAGCCTTTCCGCACCGGCCTGCTGACGATCGGCATGCCGGGCGACCCGCACGGCATCGCCGACTGGATGCCGACGATTGCCGACGTGCTCAAGACCGCCGGCTATGCGACCGGGCAGTTCGGCAAGAACCACCTGGGTGACCAGGACCAGCACTTGCCGACCAATCACGGATTCGACGAATTCTTCGGCAACCTGTACCACCTCAACGCGGAAGAAGAGCCGGAAGGCTACTTCTATCCGAAAGACCCCGCGTTCAAGAAGAAATACGGCCCGCGTGGCGTGATCCATTCGCATGCTGGTGGCAAGATCGAAGACACCGGCCCGCTCAACAAGAAGCGCATGCCGACCGTGGACGAGGAGTTCCTGGGCGCGGCGCAGAAGTTCATCGACAAGAGCGTGAAGGACGACAATCCGTTCTTCGTCTGGTTCAACACCACGCGCATGCACGTGTTCACCCACCTCAAGCCGGAGTCGGACGGCGTCACCGGCAAGGGTCTGCATGCCGACGGCATGGTGGAACACGATGGACATGTGGGCCAGCTGCTGGACCAGCTCGACAAGCTGGGCGTCGCCGACAACACCATCGTGCTGTACACCACCGATAACGGCGCCGAGATCGCGCTGTGGCCGGATGGCGCGATGACGCCGTTCCGCGGCGAGAAGGGTACGACCTGGGAAGGCGGCATGCGCATCCCGATGATGGCGCGCTGGCCGGGCGTGATCAAACCGGGCACGGCCTACAACGACATCATCTCGCTGATCGACTGGTTCCCGACCCTGTGCGCGGCAGCGGGCGTGGATGATGTCGTGGGCAAGATGAGGAAGGGGTTCAAAGCCGGCGGCAAGACCTTCAAGGTACACCTGGATGGCCATGACTTCGGGCCGTATTTCCATGGCAAGGACAAGGAAGGTCCGCGCAAGGCGCTGTATTACTTCGACCAGGGCGGCAACCTCAATGCGGTGCGCTACGCGGACTGGAAGGTCAGTTTCGCGGTCGCCAGCCACGGCAACATCGCCACCGCCACGCGCTCGGTTCCCGCATGGGCCACGGTCACGAATCTACGCATGGATCCGTATGAGCGCGGCCTGGAGGAGGGGGGCGAGGCGATGCGGTTCGTCGGCCAGCAGATGTGGATCCTCGTGCCCATCCAAGGGCTCATCAAGGAGTTCTTCTCTGACTTTGGCGACTATCCGTACCAGGCTGGCAGCTCGCTCAATGCCGCGGGTATCAACTATGGCCTGCTGCAGCAGCAGGACGCGATGAAGCGGCTGAAGGAACTGGAGACGATGCGGACCAACTGAGCCGCAGCGAGGCTGCCCCGCGCTTGATCGATCAGGCGCGGGGCAGGGTGGCGATCAGTTCCGATATGCCGAGCCAGCCGATCTGTACGCCGATGCACAGGATTACGAACGCCAGCAGCCGCAGCGTGACCTGGGTGCCGGTGTTGCCGAGCACGCGCCGTAGCCGCCAGGCATGACGCATGCACAGGTAGATCAGCACGCATAGTGCAAGCAGTGCGGTGCCCGCCGCGGCGATGTGAACGGGTAGCGGGCCTTCCCGCGGCGAGCTGGTACCCAAGGCGATCGCCACCGCGATGGAGCCGGGGCCGACGGTGATCGGCAAGGTCAGCGGATAGAACAGCTGCGAACGCAGCGATTCCTCTTCGGCATCGGACGCGGCCTCGGCCACGCCGGCGGCGACGCTGTGGTCGATCTGCGCCGGGGCATTGAGCAGCTTCCAGCCGGTGGCGGCGATCACCGCGCCACCGGCCAGGCGCAGCACCGGGATCGAGATGCCGAAGAACGACAGCACGTAGGCGCCGATGCCGATTGAGGCGGCCAGCATCAGCAGGCTGTTGAGGGCGATGCCCCGGGCCAGCCAGGCGCGCTGGCGTGGGCTGGCATCCGGCACCAGGCCGAGCACGATCAAGGCCGAGCCGGGCGGGTTCACGACCGGCAACAGGCCGGTGAAGACCAGCAGGAAGATCTGGGTGAAGTCATTCCACATAGCGCCTCCGTGGCGGTTGCGTGCCACGCTTTGAGGTTGGGGAGCGTATGCGATCAGGGTAGGGTGGATGGGGCTGCCCTGCCATTGATGAGCCTGGATCGTAGGCGCTCCGTGCCGTCCCCGTGTTTCAATGTGGGGTTGTGCGAGGGCTGCGCGCCATCGGCTATACGCCGACTTGTCGGTAGGGCCACGCCATCCTGAACGAGACGTATCATGGGGAGAGTCCGCCATAAAGCGAGCAGTGGATAGGGGGACGGAATTCGACTTCGCCTCGCACTGGATATCCGAGCCGGTTGGCTTTTTTTGGGCGGATTCCGAATAAGATGTCAATAATTCGCATGGAGGCAAAAAGGTGATTCAAAAGACCCGGTGTCCAGTAGCAGCATCCGTCTTCGTAAGCATCTTGTTAGTCGCGGGCTGTGGTCGAAATCCTGCTGAGCTGGAACCAGCCGACAGCCAGCAATCCACCAAGAAAAAGCTGGAGATCATTGAGGTTGTGGCACGACCGGTCGGCGGGTCAGGCGACTTGTCGCTACGCCCAGCGTTTCCCGGCGATGTTGTTGAGATCGCGATAAAGTCCAGAGGGCACACGGCCGCCGCGGATTTGTCCGTCAAGATGATCTCGCTCGCCGAAGGTGTCGCGGTGGCTACGCGGGATGTTCGCTTGAATGCCACCAGTGCGGCTACGCCCAGCGTTCGTTTCGAGCCATCTCCCGAGTGGAAACCCGGCCGCTATCTATTTGAGATCAGCTTGGACGGAAAGCTCGCGGGTACGCAAGAAATCGAGATATTCCCTGTTGAGATGGCGGAGCACGCAAAGCCTTGATGTCGGTCGCTCGATCAAGGGCTGTCCAGTGTGCGCAGAAAAGCCGAAAGCTGATGTTGTTCTTCAACCGTTAACTTGATGGGCTGGCCACTGGCCAGCCCGCGGTAGTAGAGCTCGTGTTCGATAGCGGCTTCGAGCGTAGCTATGCTTCCATCATGCATATATGGCGCAGTGCGCCCTACATTGCGCAGGCTGGGAGTGCGGAACGCTCCAAGATCCTGTGGCGTTGAGGTGACCGCGAAGCGACCTAACTCTGCAATGTCCGGGTCCGCAAGGATGACGCGTCCGATGGGATCGCCTCCGGCGCGTGCTGCCTCAAGCCTTTGCTGCAGGTTCCTTATATTTCCGGCGATCTTCTCGAAGCCCACACTGGCGTGATGGAATTGGCCATCCGTGAATGCAGGACGTTTGCCTGATATGAGATGGCAGCTGCTGCATTGTGCCTTGCCGAGGAATAGCTGCAGCCCGCGCTGTGCCTTGCCGTCGAGTGAGCCGTAGTCCTTTCGTGCATATGCTTGATCAAACGCGCTTTCCCCCGTGTTAAGGGCCTTCAGATAGCTCGCAAGTGCGGCGGCGACCTCTGCTTCATCGATCCGTTTACCGAAGGCGGCGCGATACTCAGATTGCGCGCCGATTCGTGCTAGCACGGACTTCATGCTGTCGTGGCCCATCTCTCGCGGATTGATGAAGGGCTGCATGACAGCTGCGTCAAGGGTGCTTTCGCGCCCATCCCAAAATTGGGGGCCGTTTGCCGACACTCCTAGCAGACTCGGTGCATTGCGTGTCCCTGAGCGATTAAAGGCCCCCACGGACACCGGACGACCATCCGTGAAGGCAAGCCTGGAAATGTGACAGCTCGCACAACTAGTTTGGCCGTCAGCCCCCAATCGTGGGTCGTTGAAAAGCTGTGCGCCAACCTGGACACGCGCTTCCGTTCGCGCATCCGGCCACTGGGCGCCACGTTCGCATGAAACTAGCGGCAGCAAGAACAACCCAATACCCGCGAATTTTGCAGCGATAGTTCCAATCCCTAGTTGCATTTTTCCGTCTGCCTTGACAGCACCCCTGGGCGAACTGTAAATCGTCGGGCTTGGATGCGCCACGCTGGCGCCAGCGTTCCACGGAGCGGCCATGGGCCGCATGGCTCAGGGGTGAGCTGCTATGGAAGGAATCGTGCGGTGGGGTGCCGACGTTCGTCGGCGCCTGTTCGGCAATCGTGGCAAGGTCACGCAGGTATGGGCCCGTCTCTGCTTGTGGGGTGTATGCGTTTTCGCGCTTGCGATGACTGGCGCCGCCTCGGCAACCCGATACGTCTATGACGCCAATGGACGCCTGGTCGCAGTTACTAACGACGCAGGTGAGTCGGCGCGCTATGTCTACGACGTGATGGGGAATATTCTCCAGGTCGATCGACTGGCAGCTGGGGAGTTGGCGCTGTTCTCCTTCTCCCCGGAGCGCGGAGTGTCGGGCACCCAGGTACGACTACAGGGGCAGGGCTTCAGTCCAATTCCGGCGTCCAATGCCGTCCGTTTTGGTGGCGCTGCTGCAACGGTTACGACCGCTTCGAGCACCGATCTGCTTGTAATTGTGCCGCCAGGGGCGACCACTGGGCCCATTTCGATAGCGGTGGGCTCGCAGTCGGTCTCCAGTACCAAGGCATTCATCGTCGATGAGAGCGACCTGGCGCCTAGCATTGACGGATTCTCGCCGGCCGTTGGGGTGGCGGGCGACAGCATTACGATCACCGGTCGGTCGCTGTATCCACTCAACCACCAAACTGCCGTGCGTGTGGGGGGGCGTACAAGCGCCATCAGCAGTTCGGGCGACACGTCGCTGACGTTCACGGTGCCATCCGGCGCCAATACTGGAAAAGTCTCGGTTAGCACTCCCTACGGCATGGCCGTAAGCACGCAAGATCTGGTGGTTCTGCCCAGCGGCATCAGTCCAGGGGAGATCACCTCCAGCACACGTGTACTGCCGGACGCGCCTGCGGGTAATTTTTCCACTCAGGCCACCGGTGAACGGGCGGCGGTGATGGTCGACGCGCAACTGGGCGAGTACCTGGATGTCCAGTTCTCGTCGATCAGTGTGGCCAGCTTGGCTTATTCGGTCTATGACCCATCCAATCGCTTGGTTGTCAGCGGCACGGCGACCCCGGCCAACCCAAGTCTGCTATTGCCGCCGGCCGACAGTGCTGGCACGTATCTGCTGTTGATAAAGCCAGTACAGGGCCCAGCAAGCTGGAACCTGTCGATTGAGAGGAGTAAGTCCATCACGGAAGATGGCGACTTCTCTTCGCTCGCCACAACCGTCAACGGCCAAAAGAAGCGCCTCATCTTCTACGCATCGCGAGATCAACGTCTGGGTCTCGGCGTGGTCGAACCCTCGTTCTCTTCAGGAACCTACATGTCGATCGCGGTGCTAAGCCGCGACGGAACGTCGGTCACGAGTGGATCCTGCTATGCGTCATACGCCGGGTGCCACTTCAACATCCGCGCTCCTCAGGCGAGCACGTACAGTATCGTATTCACGCCGCAGAGCGGCCAGACCTTCCAGACGAAAGCGATACTGAGCAACGATCTGTATATCGCATTACAGCGGGAGGTGCCTCTTGACCTGACGCTGGCCAGGCGCGGACAGAATGGTCGATTGACATTTTCCGCGCAAGCGGGCGATTCGATTGCTCTCTCGATATTTGCACAGACCACTTTCCCTGCCGGTCGTGCTGTCAACTACAGCATCTATAAGCCTGACGGCACATTGTTGTCAGCGGGTGATGTTTTTACTTACCAGATATTCAACTTCCCCAGCCTTCCGCAGAGCGGCGACTACTTCGTCTTTGTAGATGCCGACTACGGCGCAACCATGGGCTCCCGGGTCGTGCTGATGGACAGCGCCAACAACAATCAGCCGATTGACGGGAACTTTGGCCAATTCGCGGCTCCCTTGGGGGGGCAATCGGCTTATTTCAATTTCGATGTCACCGAGGCCGATCAGCGTCTGGGGTTGGGCATCAGTGACTTGGTCCTAAGTTCTGGCACTTATGTCAATGCCTATGTGTATCGGCCCGACGGAACTACGCTGGTTAGCACGACGTGCACGCAATCCGATGGTGGTTGTGATCTGAATGTCAGGGCGCCGGTCGTGGGTCGCTATAGCGTCATGGTGAAGCCAGCCAGTGCCAGCCAGACGATGCAGTTCAAGATCACGCTATCCAATGATCTACGCACGGATATCGCGCGCGAATCCCCGCTGCAGCTGCAGATCAGTCGACGGGGCCAGAATGCTCGGCTGTTCTTTGACGCCCAGGCAGGAGAGACGCTTGCTCTGCAAGTTGCTGGAACGTCGACTTTTCCAGCCGGAAAATCAGTCACATATCAAGTCGTGAAGCCGGATGGCACCGTCTTCAAAGAGGCCAGCACAAGTTCCTTCTCTACTGTGCTGTTGTCCTCGTTGCCTTCCGACGGGAAGTACATGGTTTTCGTTGATCCGTCCGACGGAGAGACGTTGGATGTCAGTCTCACACTGACTGATGGGCGCCAATCGGGCATGGTCATTGATGGCGCTTCGGGAGAGTACGTCGCGCAGATTCCCGGGCATCCTGCCTTCCTCACGTTCGATGCCAGTGAGGTGGATCAACGTCTGGGTCTTGCAGTTCATGACATACAGCTAAGTACGGGCACGTATGTCAACGTTTACCTTTACCGGCCTGATGGGACGTCCTTGACTTCTGGCACCTGCTATCAAGCGAGCGGATGTGAGTTCAACATCCGGGCCGCTGCAGTTGGTCGGTACAGCGTCGTAGTTTCACCGCAGGCCTCGTCTAGCGCGATAAGTCTTAAGGCGACGTTGTCCAACGACATGCGCGGTGTGCTAGCGCGGGAGACGCCAACTAGTCTCGTCATACCGCGTTATGGCCAGAACATGCGCGCGTCATTTGTTGCGGCGGCGGGAGAGAATCTGGCGCTTCAGATCACGGGCCAGGCTACGGAGTCCAGTGGCCGGTCCGTGACGTACTCGATCTACAAGCCCGATGGCACGCTGTTGACGAGTGCTGCCCCGTCCGCCTATGCGGACTTGCGAATGATCAATCTGCCGGCAAGCGGCGAGTATCTACTGTTCATTGATCCGACATATGGCGTGAAGGCACAGGCGCGCTTGCTGCTCACTGCGGGGAATGGAGACGCGCCTGTCGTTAACGGTGACCAAGGGGGCGTCACTACCACGGTTGCAGGTCAGGCCACATTTACAACATTTCCCGTTACCGAGGTTGGACAACAACTGGGAATTGGCATAAGTGATCTGACGGCGAGTTCAGGCTCCTACGTATCAATGTACGTCTATCGACCGAATGGCAGCACGGTTGGAAGCGTCAACTGCAATCTTTCGAACCAGGGATGCGACGCCAACTTCAGTGCGCCGGAAGTGGGGAACTACAGCATCGTCGTGGCGCCTCAGAACGCCACGCAGACCATGAGCTACAAGGTCACTGTCAGTAATGATCTTCGTGTAGTGCTTCCGCGCGAGACCACTTTTGCGCTGGGTATCCCGCGCCGAGGGCAGAACGCGCGCCTGGCTTTCAGCGCCCAAGCTGGCGAGACCATGGCGTTGAAGCTGTCCGGCCAGGCGACGGTGCCGGCCGGAAAGAGCGTTTCCTATCAGATATACAAGCCAGACGGAACCTCGCTCACTAGCGGCGGCGGCACCAGCAACGACGTCATCAATATGACCACTCTGCCTGCGAGCGGCGAGTATCAGGTATTCGTGGACCCTGCCTATGGGGCGACGGTCAATGCGCAGCTTGTACTCACCAGCGGTACTGACAGTGGGGCTACTGTTGATGGCGCGGTCGGCGATTTGTCTACGGTGTTGCCGGGGCAGTCTGCCTACGTGACTTTCCAGGCGAGCGCTGGTCAGCAGATCGGATTGGGGATCAGTGACCTTGCGGTGTCTTCGGGCAGCTACGTGAGCGTTTACACCTACCGGCCTGGAGGAGTGACCGCGGGAAGTGGCACTTGCTCTGTCAGCAATGGTGGATGCGCCTTCAACATCAACGCTGTTGAAACGGGCATATATAGCGTGGTGGTTACGCCGCAAAGTGCCAGCCAAACGATGAGCTTCAAGGCGACGATTTCGCAAGATCTGGTCGCTACGCTGGAACGCGATGCGCCCTTCGATCTAGTGCTTCCTCGCCGTGGGCAGAATCAGCGCCTGAACTTCAATGGCCAGGCCGGCGAGGCGTTGTCATTGCAGGTGGCTGGACAAACGTCCGTCCCCTCCGGGCGTTCCGTCTACTACCGTGTCTACAAGCCAGATGGTTCGGCACTTAACAGCTTCAGTACCACCAATCTCGGGGCCATGGATATGAGGTTGCCTGTCACTGGCACCTATCAGGTACTGGTGGAGGGTGGGAGCGGTGAGAGCGTGGTCGCGCGCGTCACACTGTCGACAGGTGACACCCAGCAGGTCGGCGGAAGTCCAGGCAGTCTTCAGACCGCATTCGGCGGGCAACCGGTGTACGCCACTTTCCAGGCGGCCGCCGGCCAGCAACTGGGCATCGGAATCTACGATCTCGTCCTGTCCACCGGGACGAGTCTGGGGGCGGCCGTCTATCGCCCCAACGGCACTAGCGCGACAACCGCCACCTGCAGCACTTCCAATCAAGGTTGCAAGCTGAGCCTGACTGCTACCGACGCCGGGATCTACAGCGTGGTGGTTACGCCCCAGACGGCAAACCAGACCATGTCGTTCAAGCTGGCCATCTCGCCAGATCTGACGGGCACGCTTCAGAAGGACACTCCGGTGGACATCAACATTGCGCGAAGAGGGCAAAACGCGCGATTCACCTATGCCGGACAGGCGGGGGAGTGGCTGTCTCTCCAAGTGGCCGGCCAGATGACGGTACCAGCGGGTAAAGTGGTCTATTACAGAATTTATCGCCCGGAAGGCACGCTGCTTATCAGCGGCAACATAACCGGAATGGGTACGGTCAATCCCACAGCGTTGCCGGCTACGGGCGCGTATACCGTCCTGGTTGATTCTGGCTATGGCGAAACAGTCAGCTCGCGCGTCACCATCGCCAGTGGCGCTAGCGCTTTGCAGCTTGACGGTGCCTCGACTTCGGTGGCGACCTCTTTTGGTGGGCAGCCCGTATTTTTGGCTTTCAATGCAACCGCGGGTCAGCGTCTGGGGGTGGGCCTTACCGAAGTGCAGGCGTCCGCGGGTACCTATTTCGGCGCAGCGGTTTACCGTCCGGATGGATCCTCTACATCAGGCAACTGTTATCCACAGAATTATGGTTGTGAGTTCAACACAACGGCCAATGTGACGGGCACGTATCGGATCGTGGTAACGCCGGCGTTGTCTACCCAGTTGATAGGCTTCAGGGCCACAGTGTCGACTGACCTTGAGAAGACGTTGCAGCGCGGCGAGCGGACGGTAATCGAGTTGTCCCGCGAGGGGCAGAATGGCTGGATTGCCTTCAATGGGGTCGCCGGAGAGGCGCCGTCGATATTGATCGCAGACCCTAGTACATGGCCTTCCGGCGGCAGCACAAACTACACGGTGTACCGCCCAGATGGCGGGACAGTGGCGTCCACTACCTCAGTTGTCGCCAAGACTTGGCAGCTTCCCAGCCTGCCATCGACGGGCGAGTATCGAATCTTCGTGAGTCCGGCAGCTGCTTTGCCGTTGACCGTGGCGTTAACCGTGCAGTAACGAATTCGTGTTTGCCGTCGGATGGCGGCATCGAGCGCAAAGGAATGGAGCAAGCGCATGGCTAGCAAGCGGAAGGGCTGGATGTCCGTCACGGCGGGACTGCTGTTGGGGCTGGTGGCCGCGGCTGCGGCGTCCAATCACGTGTCGATCCCAACGTCAGGGCAATCATCTGAAGGAGGCCAGCTGACCGAGGCCAGGGCCGCCAGGGCAGTGCCCGGCACCGAGCGATATCTGCGTTTGCAGGGCGACCAGACGATTTACTTGTCTTCCAATGGCACGGAGCTGCGGCTGCAGACCTCCGCCAAGTCGAACCGCGGTCGAAGCTGGCTGCTGCCCACGGTGCGCCGAAATGCTAGCTTGACGTTGCTTCCTGACGGACGTGTGCTGGTCTGGGGGGGGCGAGATGCCGCGGGCAACATGCAGGCAGGGGGGCTGTGGTTCGATCCGGAACTGCGTGCCCTGGATCCAGCGGATCGTCTGCCCATGAGCGCAAGAAGCGACCATACGGCCACGGTGCTCACCGATGGCCGTGTGTTGTTCGCTGGCGGCGTTGGCAACCCACACGCCTACGAATTGTGGAATCCTGATACTGGCCTTTGGAATGCCGTCGGTGAAGGCATGGCACCGGCAAGCGGGCATCGGGCCGTATTGCAGGCAGATGGTCAGGTGCGGCTCTTGGGCGCCGGACGGGCGAGGGTCGGGGGGCGAGAGGACCTGCTCTTCAATCCTGAGGGCGACGTGGTCGTTGCGGCGACGGATACACGAGGGAAGACCGTGCCGCTTGGCCTGGCCGGTTCCGTGCCGGAGCAAGGCGCGAATAACGTTGCGATCAACGCTCGGCTAGCGATTCGCTTTTCCGAACCGGTGCGTCTGAGTGATCTCAATGAAGCCACCTTTACCTTGTTTGGTCCCGGTGGCGCGGCGCCGGTTCGTGTCGTTGCAGTAGAGGATGGTCGGCTCGCTTTCGTCACCCCCCGTCGGGAGCTCTTTCCCGATGCTGCCTATACCCTGATGGTCGATGGCGTTACGAGCCAGAGCGGCGAGCGTCTCCCATTGATAACGCTGGATTTCCGAACGGCTGCGATTGCCGCTCCACAGAGCGCCTTGGGTGCTGACAAATCGACAAGCAGCGGTGGGCAGTCCGTCGATCTCGCGGGAAAGGAAGGCTACTGCGGGACCAAATTGAGAACGCTTGTACTCTGCCAGGAGCAGGGTGAGATGCGTGATGGCGTGTGGACGCCCGGCAAGGACAATGCGGGCGAGAATTGGCGAGTTCCTGGTCGTCAGCCCGAACTGATGCCGCTCGGATTCATGCCTGAGCTTTTCAAGGCCTGGGGAAAGGCCGCATTGACCGGATCCATCCGGCGCGCTGATGGGCAGCCCGTGGCTGGTGTTGCCGTCAATGTGGGTGACAGCTTTGGCAAGACCAACGCGGAAGGGCAGTTCCTTATCTACGACGTTCCTTCGGGCAGACAGAAGCTATACGTAGACGGCACGGCCGCCAATGGGCCAGGCGTTGAATACGGGCAATTTGTCATCGGTGTAGACGTGCAGCCAGGAGCGCTGACACAGGTGCCGTTCACTATGTGGCTGCCCCGCATCACTGCGCGCGACAAGATCAGGATTCCGTCGCCGACAACGGAGGACATGGTTCTGAAGCATCCCGACCTGCCCGGCATGGAACTCCATATTCCGGCGGGCACGGTGATCCGGGATCACAAGGGAAAGATCGTGACCGAAGTCGCCATTGTGCCGACACCGGTCAATCGCTCACCGTACCCGTTGCCTACCAATTTCCCGATGTACTTTACCTTGCAGCCGGGTGGTGCCGTCCTGCAGGGCCTTACGCCAGAAGCAGGAAGGGGCGCTCGCGTCTATTACCCCAACTACGATCATCATCCCGCAGGTACTGCCGCGGACTTCTGGCTGTACGACGCAATGGAGGGCTGGCGCGTATACGGCCAGGGCAGGGTGAATGACGCGGAGACCCAGTTCGTGCCGGAGGATGGCGTGGCGCTGCGGGAAGTCGTGACATTTGGCGCGGCGGTGAGCCCCAGTGACCCGGCGCCGGAGGAGGGTAAGCCACCGGAGCCCCAGGAGTGTGGGGAGTGCAATGCAGGCACTGGTAACAGCGCCTCCGCGGGCGATCCCATTGATCTTAAAACCGGCCGATTCACCTATCAGGAAACCGACATCGCCATTAGTGATGTCGTCCCCATCACCGTTGGCCGAAACTACCGTCCCAGTGACCGCGTCAAGCGTGAGTTCGGATACGGCACAGCCGCGGATTTTGCGTACCGTCTCTCCATGAACGGCACAAGCTACAGCGAGCTTCAGTTGGTACTGCCGAATGGATCGCCGCTAGTGTTCAAGCAGATATCCGGCACTGGAGCTTACGGTGTATGGCGATATGACGGAAAGCAAGCGATCTCGGGGGCAACCCTGTACTCGGACAATGTTGACGGCTACAAGTACTATTTAAGGCTGCGCGATGGCTCGCAGATGGTGTTCGAACCCCATAGCCCGAATCGGCTGCTATGGAGCCAGGATCGTTTCGGAAACCGGGTCGATTATGTCTACGATGCTGGGCGCGTAAGCCGCATCATCTCGCCCAACAGCCGATACATCGACCTCGACTACGACACCCAGAACCGAATCATCTCGGCCAAGGACATGCTTGGGTCGACTTGGCGCTACGAGTACAACGCCCAGGGCCTTCTCGCAAAGGTCATCTATCCGGATGAAACCTTTCGTCGGTACGAGTATCAGAGCTGGGGAAGTAGTTCGACGCTTCGGCATCGCCTGTCAGCCATCTTCGATCAGCGAGGAAATCGCGTTCTGCTCAATGAGTACGAGCAGACTGGTACGGGCGCCGCGACCACGACCACAGGGCGCGTCATACGCCAGACGCTAGCGGATGGAGCGGTTTACCAAATTCAGTACGACCACATAGATGGAAGCACGACAGGCACCCTGGTAACGCACCCGGATGGCAGTCAGCGACGTGTGGTGTTTGGAGATGGGATGTATCCGATTTCGGATACGCTGGCCTATGGGACGCCGCTGGCGCAGGAGTATCGGTTCGAGCGCGATGCGGAAGGAAGGATGACCGCACGGATCGATCCGATCGGGCGGCGGACGGAGTATGAGTACGATGGTTTTGGGCAACTCGTGGGGACCACCGTCCTGGCCGGAACCAGCCGAGCAGTCGAGACGAGAATCGCCTATACCGTGGAAGGCCAGGTGGCGTCGCTCACCGATCCGCTCAACCGCACCGTAACGCTGGAGTATGCCCAGGGCTGCCTGTCACGCGTCACCAATGCGCTGGGCAAGGCGAGTACGTTCACCTGCACATCTTCTGGCCTCCCGGAATCGGTAACCGACCCGCTATCCAATACCAGCGTGTCCTACTACGTCGGCGCGGATCTGGTGACCCTAAGCGACCCTCTCGGGCGCGACATCAGCTTTCGCTACGACGCCCTCGGGCGTCAGGTCGCCGCGCAAGGGCCCGATGGCCAAATGGCGCGTGCCGAGTACAACAGCCAAAACCAACTCGTGAAAAACGTCGGCCCGGACGGAGGAACCAGCGAGCTGGCCTACGATGCCAACGGTAATATGACCGACGTTCTGCTACCGCATCAGGCGGGCATCACCTACGAGTATGACTCACGCGATCGGGTGGTGATGCGGACTGATAGTCTCGGCCAGACCGAATCTTGGACATACGATGGCATGAATCGGGCGCTGACCTACACTGATCGTCGCCAGTTTATTACCCAGTACACTTATGACCAGCTCGGCAGGCGTGTCACTACGACATACAGCGACGGCGGCACGATCATTTTCCACTATGATGCGGCAAGCAGATTGACGAGTCTGGTCGATTCGGCCTCGGGCACGCTGTCATGGGAGTACGACGACTTCGACCGCGTTACTGCTTCCACCGCGCCACAGGGTGCCATCGGGTATGGCTACGACATCCTGGGTCGACGCACATCGATGACGATTGCCGGGCAGTCAGCGGTGGAGTACCGCTACGATGCTGGTGACCGCTTGCGCCAGATTCTGCGTGGCGCGGAGGTCGTGGATTACGAATACGACGACATCGACCGCCTGACCAGTACGAAGCTTCCGAACGGTGTGGAGGCTGGCTATGCCTACGACGCGGCCAGCCAACTCACCGGCCTTGCATGGCTGAAGCCAGATGCCAGCTCGCTCGGGACGCTGGGTTATGCATACGATCGCTCCGGTCGAATTGTTACCCAGACGGGGACGTTTGCGCCGCAGGCACTGCCGGCGGCGCGTGGGGATACCGGGTTTGACGACAACAGCCGCATGGTCCGGAGCGAAGGAGGAACGCTCAGCTTCGATGCCAACGGCAACATGACCAGCGAAGGCGGCCGCACCTACGAGTGGAATGCACGCAATCAGTTGGCGTTGATCAAGCAGGACGGCGCGGTGATTGCGAGCTTCGGCTATGACGCATTGGGCCGCCGCTACAGCAAGACCGAAGCTGGTGTAGCTACCGCTTACCTGTATGACGGATTGAACGTGGTGCAGGAAGAAGAAGGTGGCACGGCTATCCCCGTCCTTAATGGGCCGGGCATCGACCGGCGCATTGCTCGTGGTACGGCAGAGAACCGTCGCTACCTCGTTACAGACCACTTAAATAACACTCGCGCGTTGACTGATGCCGGGGGCAATGTGGTGCAATCGTACGACTACGACGCCTACGGTTTCTCGAGTCAGGATCCGCAGGGCGTCGAGAATCCCTACCAATACACCGGTCGAGAGCGCGATCGCTCGGGGCTGTACTACTACCGTGCGCGCTTTTACGACCCGCAGACGGGAAGATTCATCAGCGAGGATCCGATCGGCCTAGCTGGCGGAGTTAACGCTTATACATACGTAAACGGTAACCCGGTGTCGTTTGTCGATCCTCACGGATTAGCCAGCTGCATCTATGCGATCGCAGACAAAAGACTCGTGTGTTACCCAGACACGCCCGGAGTTCCAGTGGTATCAATACCTGTGGCGTCAGGAAACAACGGCGGTGGAATGTCGTGCAAAGACAACCCGGCATGTACTAGCATACGTAGCAGAGGGCCGATTCCTACCGGCATGTGGATGTGGACCGATGGATATACGAGCAAGAAGAACGGAAGAGTTCTAGAGCCAATGGACGGGACGATCACGCATGGTCGTAGTCTCATTAGATCGCATAGCTGCGGAAATCCCTTCGGTCCATCACTCGGCCCGAAGTTCTGCTCAGAGGGGTGTATTACCGGGTGGGCGGCGGATATGCAAAAATTGAACAGTCTTCTCGATTCGGAACCCGGAAGTACATTGCAGGTGAGGGATAACTTCATACCTAAGATGCCCCCTCCATTCTGGTGATACTCATGAAGAGTTGTCTTGCTGGAAGTGCCATGTTGGTTGCTTTGATGTTTCCAGGAGTTGCTCAGAGCGATGAGTACGCGGAGCGCATGGCTGCAGATATTCGTGGTGCGGAGTATTCCGTGCTTTCATCGCTTGTTTTCCACCGGAGTAGCGGGAGCAAGTATTTGTGCACACAGAACGCGTATGCGTGCTCGGGGATGGATGGAGGAGAGCTAGGGCTTGCGCTCATTGGAGGGAGTAAGAGTGGCATTGCTTCGCAGCAGTTGATTGATTTGATTAGGTTCAAGTTAGATGGCGCTTTGGGCACTGACCTTCAGTGCTACGCGGCCTATCGAGGGAATGGTCTGATCTCCTTGGTCGACAAGGCTGATGGGAAGGTCCTCTCTGCTCGATGCAGCTCTGAGCTTATTAATTTCAAAAAGCGGTCTAGGGCGAAGTTTGATGTGGGTTTGCAGGACATCTGCCGGAGCCCTGAGGAGATTGAATTGGCAAAGCGGGAATTAAGGGAGGCAATCAAATCCGGTAAGGATTGCGGTCAGTGATTCGCGGAAGACTGGAAACGCGCGGCCCCGCAATGCGAGGGGTTACAGGCGGAAAGGCGAAGGTTCGAGGCGGTTCGGGCGCGCCCTGAGGCAAGCAAGTGCTCTGGTGATCGCTTCGACAGCGCTATATCGATAGCAAGTGGCGTGCCGCCCACCGGGTCACCCGCTTGGGCGATTACATAATATACATTATGCGAAATCAAGTCTGGCCCGGACCATGGCCCGGCTGCGCTGGATTTGGCTCTGGATCAAGACTTGCCTACATCCCCGGCGACCCACCGATACGGAGATCGCCGCGTGACCAACACCTACGACATTGACCGCCGGCCGCCGTGCTGGGATGCCGGCAAGCCTTGCCCGAACACATGTGCCCAGGACGTCTATCGCCGCGTGGTGGACAACCAGGTCGAACTCTCCGGGCCATGGGCCGGCTGGCGGCTCGCCGGTCGTGACTTGGTGGCGCCGACCGGAGAACGCTTCTCCGAGCGTCGCCTGCGAGGTCTGCTTTGGCGTTCGGAGGCCGCTGACCTCCGAGATGCCGCCCGAGTTCGGAACGCAGCCAGGAAAGCGCGTCAGCAGTCGATGGTGAAAGTCGTCGTCGTAGACCTAGGGGACTGGCGGGAACGCCACTTCGGAAAGGCTGGATGAAAGCGCATCCGTAGGGCGCGAGCGCCCTACATAAGCCTCACCCTTTTGCCGGCTGAAAGCCCCGAGCCTTTGCTAGGCCTATAAAGTGATCTACCGCAGCATAAGCGCGCTTCTGACTCTTCTTCAGCTGCTCTCCATAGGTGCAGAGATCGTCGTAAGCATCCCGCGCAGTCAGGGTGTTAGCTTCGCTCGGCGACTGACGATTGTTCAAAATTGCCTTTGTAAAATCGTCATATAGCTCATTGTTCTTATGGATGGTATCTACAAAGGATTTGGAAAACATATAGGCCCGAATTGCAGCAGTCCGCATGTCGTGTCCAGGAACGCGCCCAAGCAATTCGGAATTTCCATCAAAAACCGTAAAGTAGTTCTGGCCAATCGGATAGAAGAGAAGCAACGGTTCGCCGCTTTTCAATGCGTCGATCATTGGGCCCACCTCGCCTCTATGGATCTCATATATCGTGTCGAGCTCGCAATATAGGCCTTTCAAGAACCCTCTTAGCAATTCCTGCTGTGCCTCATCAGCCATGTCACGGCTATGTTTATTCGTAAAGTAGACGCCGAGAAGGGTCAGTGCACCACCGGCAAGCACCTCAACGATAGCCATGAGCTTCTCCCGTCATTTACATGCCTGTTGAACTCTATTGTCCCAATAGCTCGATAATTCGAAGGATCGCTTTAATCCAGCCTGCCGATAAACGGCGTCACGCTGTGCTTTCACTGCCTCACACTCGGAGGTGGTTGAAGGCGAAGCAGCAGCCCAGCCATAGCTGGCTCTTGGTGCATTTCGCTGCGCCAACTCCTGCTGGATGCGGTATAGACGCCACTTCTCTTCATTAGACTGCTCCGGAACGGGTGCGGCCTCCCAAGCCTTCGCAGCCGGTCCGTTAGGGCACGGCTCCGACTGATAGGAAACCTCCTTTCCTTTGACGCACTTGTAGACGCGTTGCGCAGCTGCGGGAAAACTCACCAGCAGCAATGTCACCACCAAAACCCAGACGTCCATGATCCCCCTCCATTGCGCCGGATAATACCTATTCCGGCCGGTAACTGGGTCAGGGAAAGCCCTACATATCGAGCGACGTCGGCGGCGTCGAAGTCGCCGTGTGATAACCCGGAGATTCCGGGAAGGTGCCTTGGCCTCGCGTCTGGCGTTGGACCGTGGTGCCCATGACGGGCGCGCCGCCATCAACAGGCGTCCTCGCCGGCCTCCCCTCCCCCTGGCTACCCGCCTGCGCCGCGCCCGGCCTGGACTCCTGCGGGGGCTTGTAGGGGTTTTAGGGCTCGCCGTACCGGGCAATGTCCCGGCACACGTCGTCTCGGATGGTCTGGATGCGAGTGTTCTGCTCAGTGACACAACGGCAGTTGTTCTCACTGCTCATGCAGTAGACATGAGGATCAGACCGGAACTCACGGCCGACGAAGCCAGGGGCCGACCACGGCACGTCATCGACCATAGGCGTCACCGCCGCCACGTACTGCTCACCCGTTGCAATTCCTGACCCGGACGTGCCACCCGGCACCGGCTGCGCCGAGGAGGCACTCGGCGGCGCCGTAGGCGCCGTCTTCGCTGCCTCCTCGGCTTCCGCCCGGCCGTGGATGCCTTTCCAGAACAGGAAGCCGAACGCGCCCGCCATCATGGCCAACGCCAGCGGCCCGGTGATGAGAATCTTCTTGAGTAGCGCCGGCATGCGGTACTTAGCGGTCGCCAATCTTCCGGCCGTACTTCTGCGCAAGGTGGACGCTGTCCAGGCCCGGGTTGATGCCGTTGAGCAGGCCGAGCAGCAGGAACGCGATGACCATGGAAGCGAAGATCAGGCCGAAGCTAATCCGTAAGCCCAATAGCCATGGCCACGACATGTCCGTCCTTCAAATAATATTTGTAGAAGGTGTTCGTCTCGGCTTCTGAGGCGAAGAACATCAACTGGGTGCAAGGCTCCCCCAGCAGCTTGGTCCGAACGGACTGCGAACCATGCTTACGCTTGGCAACCGACTGGGCAGCGGCCTGGTCGTCCCCCACTCTCACCCCGAACAGGTCGATTGTGCCCAAGCCCTGCACATTCGCGGACGGAACACCCACGTCCTTCGCGACAATCGTTATCTCTGAAGCAATGCGATACGGCAGAGCCGGCTCTGCATCGACGGAGACAATGGCGGCCAGTCCGGAACCTGGATCCCAGTACCTGTGCTCCACGAAGTACTGGGTCTTGTGGACGTCCCCAGCCCCGTAACGAGCGACTATTTCTGTCTCAAGGAATGCATGGGGGTTGAAGGCCGCTTCCTTGAATGCCCTGGCGATATACCGCTCCGATGCCACGCGATTCGCACCCGAATCCGCAATGGCGAAGCCGGGTAGCCCCATGAGAACTACCAACAAGCCGACCCGCGTCACCGGCATCACACGGCTCCCGTGCAGCACGACCAGCCACGTGCGCGACCAAGCACAAGGTAGTCCGCCTCGCCAATCGTCATCATAAAAAAACGTCCTCCGTCGACGAAGCCAGGGGCCGACCACGGCACGCCATCGACCATAGACGTCCTTGTCTATCCCCTTTGGTGTCATTCATGGGCCTGTGTACGAAAACGCATTCTCAATATAAACGACCATGCCATTGGTATCGACATATGCGCGAAATCTCCTGCCGATGTGGCGATCAGAATCAACTCCTCCATAGATTTCGTACATTTTCTTCAATTCTAATGAATCCATGTTATGGCGATGCCTTGGCACTGGGAGGGCTTCATTCTTATTGGATGCATCAATCATCCGAAACTGGATTCCTCTAACTTCCAGCAAGGAGCGGAACTCCCTCTCACTAATGGGCAAATTAAGATCTATTCCAAAATTCTCAGTGAAGGTTGGCTCATTATGGCCGGAAATGATGTTTGCATTTCCGTTCATGCGTGGCCTCTCCGCCGAATCATTATTTGCCGAGCAGGCCGTAGGAGAGCAGATAGTTAGTGCCAGATATGAGAATTTTAATGCATTAAATTTCATATTCTCTCCGAGAGGGGGCTTTCATCGAGGGTCCTGGTCGAATTGGCATTCGCGCTTTCCGATGCAGACCCAAGTTTCAGAACTAGCGTTACGTTGCCTTTTTCGCTGGGATATTTGCACAGGGGGGGGCGACACGAGAGCGCTGACTCCGCCTGGATCGGTGGTGAAAGTCATCGTTGTAGACCTCGCCGATAGGCGGGAGCGTCACCTCGGACGAGCCGGCAGGTCGTCACCGTTCTGACAGCCACCTCAAGACGACACACGCCGACAGGATAGAAAGCGGACTCGCCAACAAAGGCCCGTCAAACTTCATTATTGGCCGCGCCAGGACCGCCCCTGCCAGGAACCCGGACATCATCAAAGTGAGGAAGTGAAGTTGGTTGGTGAACTGAAATAACGCGCTCAGCGTGCCCTCTCGATGCTCGTCTGATCGACGCCGTTCCCAGCCGATCATCGGCAAACCTAAAATTATGATCGCGGGCGGCGCGAGGCAGATTCGATATCGCCGCCGGATAGGCAATCACGAGGTTGTCCTCAAGCGCCATGACATCTTCGGGCTTGGGATCAATGAACTGGCATGCAGCCGCCGATTGGGACCAAAGGACCAACGTCCCCAACAAGAACGCGATGTTCTTCTTCATGCGATACCGACCCCCTGATCGGTGATGGGCGAAGGGGCGACTACATGGGGCATCTGAATTACCCCATGAGCCGCCCGCCTCGACCGAATCCTCGGCTACAGATCGTACCTCGCCAAGCGCCGCAAGGCCGATCCCTTACTTGCCGGTCGAAGCCGCCCGCCCTGCCTCATCCGATCCCAACAGTTCCAGCTCCGCCAGGGAGAGCGCCCCAGTGCCCCCCGTCGCCGTGATCACCAAGCGATAGTGCCGATAACGCGCCGGCGCATCCAACCGGAATGGCCGCGTATACCGCGCCCACTCGAAGACCTCACCCTCGCGACGATCCAGCGTCTTCCAGGCCGCGCCGTCGTTGGAGCCCTCCAGCACCCAGCTACTCGGATATCCGCCCGCCCCACCCGAGGTGATCGTATAGAAGCGCACCGGCGACGCCGGCGTCTGCTCGAAGCGCCAGCCGATCGACACCGGCGCCGCCGCCTGGAAAGCCACTTCCGTAAGCGAGTTGTTGTCGAACAGCGCATCGACGTCAGCATCGCGGACGCTGGTGGTCGCCGAACCACGCCCAGGCCCGGTCAGATCGACCAGCGCAGCAGGACGCATGTCACCCTCGGTCAACGACGGCGGCAGCGCCTTGGCATCGCTGCCCCACGTCGCAGGCCGCGGCGACATCGTGAACTCGATCCGCGCTCCGTCGGCCAGCAGCCGATGCGGAATCACCGTGCGGGTCCACGGCTGGCCATTCACCACCACGCCACTCACATACACATTCTCCGCACTGTTGTTCGGTGCGCTGACCACCAGGGTCTTTCCGTTCTCCAGATGCACCGTCGCGCGGGTGAACAGAGGCGAGCCAATCGCCAGGTTCTCGCTGCCCATCTGCAGCGGATAGAAACCCAGTGCCGACAGCAACCACCACGCCGACGACTCGCCATTGTCCTCGTCGCCGGGATAGCCCTGCCCGATCTCCGAGCCGACATACATCCGTGCCAGCGTCTCGCGCACGATCTGCTGGGTACGCCACGGCTGTCCGGCGTACAGGTACATCCACGGCACATGGTGCGCCACCTGGTTGGAGAAGCCCCACTGCCCCATCCGCACATCGCGTGCTTCCACCATTTCGTGGATCACGCCGCCATACGAGCCGGTGAAGCCCGCAGATTCCGGCGTGGCGAAATAGTCATCCAACTTGCGCGCCAGTCCCTCGCGACCGCCGTACAGGTTGGCCAGGCCCTGCCCGTCCTGCGGTACCAGGAAGGCGAACCCCCAGCCATTGGTCTCGGTGTAGTCGTGTTCATGACCCCACACACGTGGGTCGTACTCGCCGGCCTTCGACTTCCATGCGCCATCCACCGTGCGGCCCTGGAAGAACCCGATCGCCGGGTCGAACATGTGCACGTAGTTCAACGCCCGGTCGCGGTAGTACTCGCTCTCCTCGCGCAGGCGCTTGCGCGGCAGGAACGGCGCCGGCGCCTCGGCCATCGCCGCCAGCATGTTGCCGATGCCGAAATCGTTGATATAGCCCTCCAGCGCCCAGGACACGCCCTCCCCCACCGAGCTCGGCGTGTAGCCAATGAAGGGCGCCACCGCCATGCCCTTGCGGCCGACATGCTCGTCCGGCGGAAGCACCGCGGCATTCTTTATCGCCGCGGCATAGACGCCGGCCGCATCCAGCCCCGGCACGCCCTTCACGTAGGCATCGGCGAATGCCGCATCCGAACTCGTACCGGTCATCAGGTTCGCGTAGCCGGGCGACGACCAGCGCGGCACCCAGCCGCTGTCGCGGTACTGCTGGATGAAGCCATCGACCATCGCCCCGGCCTGGCTCGGTGCAAAGAGTGCCTGCGCCGCCCACACCGTGCGATAGGTGTCCCAGAAGCCGTTGTTGACGTAGAGCTTGCCGTCGGCGATCGCCGCGCCCGTCTGCGTGGCGGTGGTGCCGGCCGGAATGTCCTTGCCTGCCGAGGACTGCACCGCATGCCGCCACACCGGCGCGTCATGGCTGCCGAAGTTCTCGTGCGTGGCATTCGGATACAGGAACAGCCGGTACAGATTGGAATACAGCGTGGTCAGCTGGTCCTGCGTCGCGCCCTCGACCTCGATCACGCCCAGCTTCTTGTCCCAGGCCTGGCGTGCTCGCTCGCGCACATCATCGAAGCTGTCCCCTTCGCCGATCTCCAGCGCCAGGTTGCGCCGCGCCTGCTCGACACTGACCAGCGAGGTGGCGATGCGCATGGTCACGGTGCGCGCCTTGCCGGCGTCGAAGCGGAAATAGCCGGCGACGTTGCGCCGGGGCGCCGCACCCTTCGTGCCGTCGGTGGCCACCAGCTTGCTGCTGGCGGTCACCGGGCGGTCGAACCGGGCATAGACGAACATGCGCGTCGCGCCGTTGGACAAGCCGCTGCGGGTGTCGGTGTAGCCGGTGAGTTCGCCGCGCTCGGGCGAGAGCGACAGCCCGCCACGATCATCGACGTTGTCGAACACCAGGCTGGCGTCGTCACCCGGAAAAGTGAAGCGCATCATCGCCGCGCGCTCGGTCGGCGCGATCTCGGCGACGATGCCGTTGTCGAAGCCCACGCGGTAATGGTGCGGCTGCGCGACCTCGTTCTCGTGCCGGAACGTAAGCGCGCGTTCGGCACGATTCACCGGCGGCACGCCATGGGCCAGCGAGGGCATCAGCTGGAACGTCTGCCGGTCGCCCATCCACGGGCTGGTCTCGTGCGTCAGCGCCAACGCTTCCAGGCGCGGGCGATTACCGGCGTCGTTGCCCTTCGCGTACTCATAGAACCAGCTCATCGAGCCGGCATTGGTCACCGGCGCCCAGAAATTGAAGCCGTGCGGCATCGCGGTGGCGGGAATGTTGTTGCCGCGCGAGAAACTGCCGCTGGAGTGGGTGCCGCGCGTGGTCAGCACCTGTTCGCTGGGGTGCGTGGACACCGCGGCTTCCGGTGCATCGGTGATCAGGATGTCGTCGACCCATCCGCCGAAGCGGGTGGAGCCCTGCGGTGCCTGGTACGCAAGCACGATCCGCTGGATGCGCTTGCCCGCGGCCACCGCGCCGATGCGCGACTGCTTGCGGTTCCATTGCCCGGTATAGAGTGACTTGGACTCGCCCTGCCGGCGCGCCGACACGCCGAAGCCGTGCTGGTCAATGGCCCCCAGATCCGACAGGCGGGTGCCATCGTCGAACTCCAGGTCGACGGCGACCCACGTACTGGGATAGGCCAGATCGCCCTCGATGAACGCCGGGAACACCAGATAGGACAGCGCGGTGCTGGCGGTCACCGGGATATCGACATTGAACAGCACCTGCCGGACATCGCCGCCGTTACCCTGCGCCTTCCCGGCATAGGCCAGCGAGCGCACGCCGGTGAATCCCACATGGGCACGCGCCGCGTATGCGTCGTCGGGACCGTCGGACACGCGCAGCGTCATGTCGACGTTCCCGCCGCGCTCGCCCCGTGCCAGCAGCGGCTGCGGATCTGCCTGCTCGAACGAGGTATGGAACGGGCCGCTCTCCGTCACCAGCGAACGGGGGGCGTCGGGCCGCGGCGAACAGCCTGCCATCGCCAGCAGCGCAACGGCCGCGACAAGCCGGCGCTGCCGGCGGGAGTGCATCAGGGTCATGGCATCATCCATCCAGGCAGGGAACGTGCTCAACGCAGGACGTTGAGCACCTCGTGGCAGGCGCCCATGGTGTGGTAGTCGGTCTTGCCGGCCGGGCTCTTCTCGTCGTCGTACTTGCGGTTGTTCACATCCAGGATGCGGAACCACGCACCATAGGTGTGATCCACCATGTGCTGCCACGAGTACGTCCATAGGCGCTCGTACCAGTCCCAGTACGTCGCATCACCGGTGCGGTGCGCGAGCAGCGCGGCGGCGGCGAGCGACTCGGCCTGGACCCAGAAATACTTGTCGTCGTCGCAGACGTAGGCCGCCCCTTCGACGCGCGCATCCCCGCTGGCCGCATTGCGCAGCCCCTCGTAGGCGAAGCCATAGACCATGCCGCCGTGCTGGGCGTCCCAGGAATTACCGAGCGCGACATCGAACAGGTGGCGCGCGGTGGGCACCAGCCAGTCGGCATCGACATGGCGGTCCAGGATCAGCAGCAGCTTGGCCCATTCGGTCTGGTGGCCGGGCTGGAAACCCCACGGGCGGAACAGGTGCTTCGGATCATCCAGGTGGTAGGTCCAGTCGATGTTCCAGTCGCGGTCGTAGTGCTCCCACACCAGTCCGCCCGCCTTCGCCGCATGGCGCCGGGTCATCGCATCGGCCAGGGCCAGTGCGCGGTCGAGGTAGCGGCGTTCGCCGCTGGCCTCGAATGCCGCCAGCATCGCCTCGCACATGTGCATGTTGGCGTTCTGGCCACGATAGCCGCTGAAGTGCCAGTCGGCGTCGGCCTCGTCGCGGTACAGGCCGTGCTGCGGCTCCCAGAAGCGCGCTTCGAGCAGCGCCCAGGTCTCGTCCATCCAGGCGCGCGCCTCCTCGAAGCCGGCCTTGAGCCCGCAGGAGTACGCCAGCAGGACGAAGGCCACGCCGTAGCAGTGGTTGGTCGCGTCCTCGACCTTGCCGTCGCGCAGCGTCCAGGCATAGCCACCGGTCTGCGGGTTGCGATGCACCTGGCGCAGGTAGTCCAGGCCGTGGCGCACCGCGGCGAGGTACTGCGGCTTCAGCTCGGCGTCGTCGGCGAACTCGCGCGCCGCCATGGCGTAGTTGAAGACGAAGCGGGTGCTGCTGACCAGGTGGCGATGGCTGCGGTCGTAGACCGTGCCGTCGTCCTTGAAATAGTGGAAGAAGCCACCTTCCGGGTCGATGCAGCGCGGGTGGTAGAACGCCATCGTCTCGGCGATATGCGCGCGCAGGAACGCCGGGGAACGGAAATCGGGCAGGTTTTCAGATGACATCTTCGTATTGCTCCTTGAGCAGTTGCTGCACGTCGGCAAGCCCGGGCATGGCCGCGAACGCACCGTGACGGGTTACCGCGATCGCGCCCACCGAAGCGGCGAAACGCAGCGCGCTTTCGATCGCGTCGCGATCACGGAGGAAACCGGCCAGCTGCGCGGCATCGATGCCGGCCTGGACCAGATGGAACAGCAGCCCGGCGACGAAGGCGTCGCCCGCGGCGGTGGTGTCGATCGCCTTGACCCGGGGGCTGCGCAGTTCACCCTCGCCTTCGGCGCTGTACCAGTGGATCGGCTGGGCGCCATCGGTGACCACCACCCAGCGCACGCCGCCCTGCAGCAGGCGCTTCAGCACGCTGCCCTCATCGGTGTCCGCGGCGAGGTATTCGAGTTCGTTGCGGGCCAGCTTGACCACGTCCGCCTGCAGCAACGCCTGCCACAGCAGCGGGCGCGGATCTGCGTCCTGTGGCCACAGCATCGGGCGCAGGTTGAGGTCCATGCTGACCAGCACGCCGGCCGCGCGCGCCAGCCGCATGCCCTGCAGGGTCGCACCGGCCGCGGGTTCGCCGGTCAGGCTGTTGGAGCAGACGTGGAAGGCACCGGCGCCGGCAAAGCCGTCGGCGTGGAAGTCCTCGGCCCGGAACAGCAGGTCGGCCGCCGGTGGGCGATAGAAGCTGAAGCTGCGCTCGCCTTCGTGGTCGATGGCGACGAAGGCCAGCGCGGTGCGCGCGGCATCGGTACGCACCGTGTGATCGGTGCGCACGCCTGCCGCATGCAGGCTTTCCAGCAGGAAGTCGCCGAACATGTCGGCGCCCAGCGCGCCCACGAACTGCGCGGGCGCGCCGAGCCTGGCGGCGCCCACGGCCACGTTGGCCGGCGCGCCACCGGCGTGCTGGACGAACGTGCGCGGGCTATCGGGAGTGGCGGCAGGCTGGGCGAAGAAGTCGATCAGGGCTTCGCCGAAACAAACAATCGTGCGCATCTGGATCTGGGTCCTCGTCGTCTCGCATCGGACGGGTGGGGTCATGGACGGTGGGGTGCTCGCGGCGCGAGCGGGTGGCGGCGGCCAGGCCGGGGCGGTGCGTTGATCCGGGTCACCGTGACAACTCTCCGCAGCTGCCACGCACCACCAGCTGCACCGGGGCGATCGCGCGGCGCGGCGGTGCATCGGGATCACGCACGCGCTCCAGCAGCATCTCCGCGGCCATGCGCCCGCAGGCACGCGGCTTCACGGACAAGGTGGTGAGCGGCGGCGTCGACAGCGCCGCCTCGCTGATGTCATCGAAGCCGGTGAGCGCGAAGTCGACACCGGGCTGCAACCCGCGTGCGCGCAAGCCGAGCATGAGGCCTAGGGCGACGTTGTCGTTGTAGCAAACCGCCGCGGTCACGCCGGGTGCCTGCTCAAACAGCGCGGCGGTGCGCGCGGCGGCGTCCACGCGGGTAGACCTCGATTCGACCAGCCAACCCGGCTCCGGCTCGATACCGACGCTGCGCATCGCTTCCAGATAGCCTTCGCGGCGCTGCCGGCACGAACTCGAATCCGCATGCCCGCCAAAGAACGCTATCCGCCGGTGGCCCAGCGCGTACAGGTGTTCCGTGGCGCGGCGGGCGCCACGCTGGTTGTCGAGCGCGAGGAAGTCCCCGTCGTGGCCCGCCAGTTCGCGGTTGAACACCAGCGCCGGCACGCGCGATCCCAGCACGCGCTGCACGGCGGCGGCGTCGCTATGTTCGGCGGGCGACAGGATGATGCCGGCCGGCGCGTGCTCGACCAGGGAGCCGAGCACGGCCTGCTGCCGCTCCGGCGATTCGGCGGTGCTGCCCAGCAGGGTCACGTAACGCCCCGCGCCCAGCCCTTCGTCGACGCCCGCGGCGAACTCGGCAAAGAATGGATTGGAAAGATCATTGATGACCAGCGCGACCGAGGAGGACGTCTGTTTGCGCAAGTTGGCCGCGGCGCGGTTGTAGACGTAGCG
>DJAN01000286.1:0-365 GCA_002429615.1 Lysobacteraceae bacterium UBA6001 | reverse complement strand
GGCGCGGTTGTAGACGTAGCGCTGGCGCTTGAGTTCGGCCTCGACGCGCGCTCGGGTGTCGATATTGACCAGCGGGCTGCCGCGCAGCACCAGCGATACGGTCGCGCGCGAAACCCCACAGGCCTGGGCGATGTCGGTGACGGTGACCGCGCCGCGACCGGGCTTTGTCCGGAGCTTGGGCTTGTCTGTATCCATACGGTTCTCCTCGATGCGGCGCCTTGGCCGCATCGGATTATTGCCGATGTGGATCGATTCAACTTGCCGGTTCCCCCTGCCATGTCGCGGCGTCGCCCCGGTCAGTGCGCGGACGGTGCCGGCGACGGACAGGCCGGCGCCGGGCGCGCCGAAGCAGCCTTGCCCCACGC
>DJAN01000075.1:2361-35208 GCA_002429615.1 Lysobacteraceae bacterium UBA6001 | reverse complement strand
GTTTCCGGCGGGCCTTTTCGTTTGAGCAATGCGGTCGCTTACTTCAGCGAGCGGATCGTCAGGTCCAATGAATCCTGCCCGTTCTCCCGCTGCAGCAGGCGCGCCGGCACCGGCAGGTCGGGCACGATCCAGGCGATCAATTCCTTGTTGCCGTCCACGCGCGATACCTTGGTCGCCTGCTGCGGCTTGCCGTTGACGTTCAAGGTTTCCTTGCCCACTACCTGGTAGGTCATCTGCTTGATGCGGCCCTCGTCGACCATGCGGTAGGTCAGCGGCTTGCCCGCAGCCAGGTCACGGGCGATGGCCAGGTTGATCAGCAGCGCGTCCATGTCGCCGGCCTGCAGCTTCACCGGGCCGCGGCGCTCGGGCTTCACGTCACCGCTCCAGGTGGCCTGGTTGCTGTTCCAGTCGTACTTGGCCTGCACGCTGCGCTTCTTCACCAGCAGCACCGAGCTGTCGTTGCTGCTGAGCGGGCGCAGCTGGCCGTTCTTGTCCTCGAACACCGTGCTCTGGCTCAGCGTGGCCATCGGGTTCTGGATCTGCAGCGAATAGCGCCACTGGTTGTTGCCGGCCGAGGCCAGGGTCATGGTGCCGTTGGCCTGCACGCCCATGTAGCTGGCCTGGTAATCGGCGGTGAAGGGCTGCAGGGCGAACGCCGGCAGGCTGGCAACGGCCAGCGCCGCGGCGGCGAGCAGGGCGAACGGACGGGCGAGGCGCTTCATCATCAGACTCCTTGGTATTCGACCAGGCGCAGGTCGATCTCGTCCTCGCCCTTGTCGCGCTGAAGGATACGTACCGGGGTGGGAACCCCGTTGGCGATCCAGAGAATGGTTTCGTTGTCGCCGCCGTTGGTGCGGAACACCCGCAGCGCGTCATAGCTGAGATCGCCCACCTGCACGTTCTCGGTGGCGTCGGCGGCGCGGTATTCGTAGCGGCGCACGCGGCCGACATCGACATAGCGGTAGCCCAGCGCGCTGCCCGGGCGGGCGTCGCGCATGAGCGAGAGGTTGAGCAGCAGGGCGCTCTGGTCTCCCGGTTCCAGCGTGATCGGCTGGCGGCGTTCCTTCTTCAGGTCGCCATCCCACTGCGCGGTGCGCGCGTTCCAGTCGTATACGCCGGTGACCTTCTTGCCGAAGAACAGCGCCTTCTTCACCGTGCTCTGGGTCAGCGGCACATAGGTGCCGTCGCGCACGTCGAACACCGTGCTCTGTTCCAGGTTCAGGCCCAGCACGCTGGCGAAGCCCTTGCGGCCGCGCACGGCCATGTCCACGCGCCACTGGTTGCCGCCGATGTGGGTGACCTGCATGGTCGCATCGCCGGCTTCCTTGCCCTTGTAGAAGGCCTGGTAGGTGGCGACGAACGGCTCCAGCGCCGGCGCGCTCCACTCGCTGGCCGGCAGCGCGAGGCTGGCCTCGGCTGGCGCGGGCGTGGCGGGTACGGCGACGGGCGTCTCCTGCGCCAGCCCCGGAAACACGGGCCAGCACAGCAGGGCCAACAGGGCGAGGCGGGGACGGGTCATGCGCATGCGGGCGGGAAGTGAACCTTCAGGATGCCGGAGGACAGGTCACGGCGATGTGTCCGCCGCTTCCCGTAGATGTCCGGCGGAATCTAGTCGCAATGGCGTAAACAGGCACTGACCGTCCAGCATCAGCTGTCCGCCGGCCTCGCGGACGCGCCCGCTGGCGAGCAGGCGCAGGCTGGCCAGCAGCAGCGGATGCTCCCGCGCCAGCACGCGCGCGGCCAGGCGGGTGGCATCGTCGCCCGGCAGCACCGGTACCCGGGCCTGCGCCAGCACGGCGCCGGCATCGAGTTCGGGAATCACGAAATGCACGCTGGCGCCATGTTCGGCATCGCCGGCCTCGATCGCCCGGGCATGCGTGTGCAGCCCGCGGTGAAGCGGCAGCAGCGAAGGGTGGATGTTGACCATGCGCCCGTCGAAGCGGCGCACCAGCGCCTCGCCGAGGATGCGCATGTAGCCGGCGCAGACGATCCAGTCCGCGCCGCTGGCCGCGAGCGCGTCGCCGAGCGCGGCGTCGAAGGCTTCGCGGTCGGGATAGTCGCGCGGGCTGGCGGCCCAGCGCCGATCCGCCGGCACTTTCTGCAGCGCGGCGGCGCTGGGTTTGTCGGAGAACACGCCGACGACGTCGGCGTCCAGCGTGCCGGCGGCGATCGCGTCGAGGATGGCCTGCAGGTTGCTGCCGCGGCCGGAGGCCAGCACGGCGAGCCGGGTGGGAGCGTGCAGGGAAGGGGACGTCATCGCGGGAAACTCCTTGTTGCCGGCCAGGCCAGCAGGCTGCCCACGGTGGCCAGCAGCATGTCGGCATGGGCATCCCACATGTCGCCCTGCTGGCCGTTATAGGCCTCGGCGGCTTCCGGCGACAGCAGCAGCGCGATCGCCCACTCCAGCCACTCGTACAGCAGGCTGCTGCACATCACCGCCATCACCGCGAGCACGAAGGCTTGGCGGGACGACAGCGCCGGCCACCAGCGCCGTGCCAGCTGCACCGTGGCGGGGGTGAAGCACAGGCCGTACAGCAGGTGGATCAGCCGATCGAAATGGTTGCGCCGCCAGCCGAAGGCCTCGCCGGGCGACCAGCCCAGCAGGGCCTGGCTCCATTGCTCGTAAGGCACGTTGGAGTACAGCCAGCGTGCCCCGATGCAGTGCAGGGCGATGAAGCCGCAGATCGCCGCGAACGCGCCCGTGCCCAGCGGCCAGCGGCGGTCGACCAGATACAGCGCGATCAGGCCGATGACCGTGAGGCTGCTATGCAGCGCCTGCTCGACCGGCCACAAGGGCCGGATCCAGGTCACGGCGAAGATCGCCAGTACCGTCCCGAGGGCGGCCTTCTTTGCCGGACTCATGGGGCGTGGCAGGCAGCGGTCGTGTCAGCCGATGTGCACGCGCTCGCCGCCTTCCGCGGCCGGGACCACTTCGCCGATACGCCAGTGCGCCAGGCCGAGGTCGTCGATGGCCTGTTCCAGTGCCGCGGCCTGCGCCGGCTCGGCGACCAGCACGAAGCCGACGCCACAATTGAAGGTGCGCCACATCTCGCTGTCGGCCACCGCGCCTTCGCGCTGCAGCCACTGGAACACCGGCGGCAGCGGCCAGCTGCCGGCGCGGATGTCCAGGCCCAGGCCATCCGGGATGACGCGGATGATGTTCTCGGTCAGGCCGCCGCCGGTGACGTGGGCCATGCCGTGGATCGCCGCGCCGTGCGAAGCCAGCAGCGACAGCACCGGCTTGACGTACAGCGCGGTCGGCGCCATCAGCGCGTCGATCAGGCGGGTGCCGTCCTCCAGTACATGCTCGGCCGGCGCACCGGCGCGCTCGTAGATGCGGCGCACCAGCGAGTAGCCGTTGGAATGCGGGCCGCTGGAGGCGATGCCGATCAGCACGTCGCCCGCGCGCACGCCGGCACCGTCGAGCAGCTTGGACTTCTCCACCGCCGCCACGCAGAAGCCGGCCAGGTCGTACTCGCCCGGCGGGTACATGTCCGGCATCTCGGCGGTCTCGCCACCGATCAGCGCGCAGCCGGACAGTTCGCAGCCGCGGGCGATGCCGCCGACCACCGCGGCCGCGGTGTCGATGTCGAGCTTGCCGGTGGCGAAATAGTCGAGGAAGAACAGCGGCTCGGCGCCCTGCACCAGCACGTCGTTGACGCACATGGCGACCAGGTCGATGCCGATGGTGTCGTGGCGGCCCAGCTGCTGGGCGAGCTTGAGCTTGGTGCCGACGCCGTCGGTGCCGGAGACCAGCACCGGCTCCTTGTACTTGCCGGACAGGTCGAACAGCGCGCCGAAACCGCCCAGGCCACCCATCACCTCGGGGCGGAAGCTGCGCTTGACCAGCGGCTTGATCCGCTCGACCAGGGCGTTGCCGGCATCGATGTCGACACCCGCCTCACGGTAGGTCAGCGGCGAGGGGGCGGAAGTATTCTGGCTGGTCACGGTGGGGTGGGGGCTTCGGGCGGCAAGGCCGTGGATTTTAGCAGCCGACGTTGCGGCGTTGGCGTGCGGGGGGCATTCGGGCAACAATTCCCCCGGATGAGCCCAGCAATGGAACCCGCAATGCGCCGCAGTCTTGCCCTCTTTCTGCTCCTGGCCGGCTGCCTGGCCCCCTTCATGGCCGCCGCCCAGGCCGATCTGCGTACCGAGGGCGATGTCGCCAAGGCCCAAGGGGCCTACGAGGCCGAGGTCCCCGTGAACAGCCAGAGCGAGGGCGATCGCGCCGGCGCGCTGGCGCGTGCGCTGGGCAGCGTGCTGGCCAAGCTGTCCGGCGACCGCAGCGTGATGGGGCGGCCCGGCGTCGGCCCGGCGCTGCGCAATGCCGGCAACTACGTCGATCATTACGACTACCGCCAGGACCAGGGCACCTCGCCGAGCGGCGCGCCCACCTTCCGCACCACCCTGGTGGCGCGTTTCCGCCAGGACGATGTGGACGGCCTGGTGGCGGCCCTGGGCCTGCCGGTGTGGCCGCAGCCGCGCCCCAAGCCGGTGCTGTGGCTGGCGATCGACGACGGCAGCGGCCCACGCCTGGTCGGCGTGCAGCAGTCCAACGCCGCGCGCAGCGTGCTCGACCGCGCGGTGGAGCGCGGCTTCCGCCTCGGCCTGCCGGGCGGCGACGCCGCCGAACAGGCCCTGGTCGGCGCGATCTGGCGCCAGGACACCGCCGCGGTGGCCCGCGCCTCGGCCCGCTACAGCCCGCCGATGCAGCTGATCGGCAAGCTTTCCCGCGCCGCCGGTGGCGGCTGGACCGCCGACTGGGCGTTCGTCGATGACGGCAAGGTCCTCTCGACCTGGACCACAACCGACGCCGATGCCCGCCGCGCGATGGCCGGCGGCGCCGACGGTGCCGCCGACGCGCTGGTGAAGCGCTACGCCAAGAAGGTCGACAGCGGCGTGCCCGGCACCTACCGCGCGGTGATCACCGGCCTGCGCAGCGCCGACGACTACCTGCGCGTGTCGGCCGCGCTGCAGAACGTGTCGGTGGTGCGTGCGATCCGCCCGGTGAAGGCGTCGGGCGACCGCCTGGAGCTGGACCTGGACCTGCTGACCGGCCCGTCCGGCTTGAATCGCATGCTGGGCCAGGACAGCCCGATCGAGGCGGTGACCATGCCGACCGACGGCCCGGTGCGGCTGGAAGGTGAGCGCATGGAGTACCGCGTCAAATGATGATCCAGACCCCGGAAGCGGAGATCGCCCAGTTCCTGCGCCGGCTCAAATGGGCCGCGCTGGCGGTGGGCGTGCTGTGGGTGATCTGGCTGCTGGCGCCGGTGCTGACGCCGTTCGTGCTGGCGCTGCTGCTGGCCTGGCTGGGCGACCCGCTGGTGGACCGCATCGAGCGCGCCGGGCGTTCGCGCAATGTCGCGGTGACCCTGGTGTTCGTGCTGATGGTGCTGCTGGTGGTGCTGGCGATGATGATCCTGGTGCCGATGATCGAGCGCCAGATCGTCACCCTGATCAACGCGCTGCCGCAGATGCGCGACTGGTTCATCGGCACCGCGGTGCCGTGGATCGAGCAGAAGACCGGCCTGGAGCTGATGAACTGGCTGGACCCGGAGCGGCTGATCGAGTGGATCCGCAGCCATTGGGACCAGGCCGGCGGCGTGGCCAAGACCTTCTTCGGCTATCTGTCGCGCTCGGGCTTCGCGATGGTGACCTGGGTGGTGAACCTGGCGCTGCTGCCGATCCTGACGTTCTACTTCCTGCGCGACTGGGACAAGCTGGTCGAACGCGTGGCGGCGGTGATCCCGCGCAAGTACATCGGCACGGCGACCGGCCTGGCGCTGGAGTCCAACGACGTGCTCGGCGCCTTCATCCGCGGCCAGTTCCTGGTGATGATCGCGCTGGGCGTGATCTACGCCGCCGGCCTGTCGCTGGTCGGGCTCAAGCTCGGGCTGCTGATCGGGCTGGTTGCCGGCCTGATCAGCTTCATTCCCTATCTGGGCGCGACCACCGGCATCGTGCTGGCGGTGATCGCCGCGCTGGTGCAGGGCCAGGGTTTCGATCTCAAGCTGCTGATCGGCGTGGGCGTGGTGTTCACCGTCGGCCAGCTGATGGAGAGCTACGTGCTCACGCCGCGCATCGTCGGCGACAAGATCGGCCTGCACCCGGTGGCGGTGATCTTCGCGGTGATGGCGGGCGGCCAGCTGTTCGGCTTCCTCGGCATGCTGCTGGCGCTGCCGGTGGCGGCGGTGGCCAACGTGCTGCTGCGCTATGCGCATGCGCGCTACACCGAGAGCGAGCTGTATGCGGGTGAGCGGACGCCGGAGATCGTGCTGACCTCGCGCACGACCGAGGCGGTGGTGATCGAAGTGCCGAAGGATCCGAACCAGCCGTGAGCGTGCCGCAGTTGCCGCTGGCCCTGCGCTATCCGCCGGACCAGCGACTGGAAACCTATGTGGGGGCGCCGGAAGGGGTGATCGCGCAGTTGCGCGCGATTGCCGTGGGCGCGCGCGCGGACTGGATCTTCCTGGCCGGCCCGGCCGGCAGTGGCAAGACGCACCTGGCGTTGTCGCTGTGCGCGGCGGCCGAGCAGGCCGGGCGGCGGGCGGCGTATCTGCCGTTGGTGGCGGCCGCTGGACGGCTGCGTGAAGCGCTGGAATCGCTGGAAGGGCATGAGGTGATCGCGCTCGATGGCCTGGATGTGATCGCTGGACAGCGCGAGGACGAAGTGGCGTTGTTCGATTTCCACAACCGTGCGCGTGCCGCTGGCGTGGTGCTGTTGTATACCGCCCGCGCGATGCCCGATGGCCTGCCGCTGGTGCTGCCAGACCTGCGTTCGCGGCTGTCGCAGTGCGTGCGCATCGGCCTGCCGGCACTGGACGATGCCGGGCGCACGGCGGTGCTGCGCGAACGCGCGCAGCGGCGGGGGCTGGTGATCGACGATGCGGTGATCGAGTGGCTGCTGACGCACAGCGGGCGTGACCTGGCCGGGCTGGTCACGCTGCTGGACCGGCTGGACCGCGAGTCGCTGGCGGCGAAGCGGCGGATCACGGTGCCGTTCCTGCGCAGCGTGCTGTAACCGGATACCCGCGTAGCCGCGTTAGCAGCCCCGTCGCTTGTGTACTTGTGTAGGAGCGGCTTCAGCCGCGACCGGAAATCCAGAACGGCCTGTGGCCTCTGCGCGGGGCGTGAACGTCACCCACCTCGCACCGCCGGTTCGTCATGACGCCGACGCACCACGGTCGCGGCTGAAGCCGCTCCTACAGGGGGTGGTGGTGTAGCAGCTGCGCGTCCAGCTCGGCCAGGCGCTGCGGCGTACCGACATCCGTCCAGCGCCCCGCATGGTATTCGCCGCTCACGTCCCCGGCGTCCATATGCGCACGCAGGATCGGCGCCAGCCGGAAGCGTGGCTTGCCATTCGCGGCCACGCCGGCATCGGCGTCGGCATGGGCGCGCCAATCGGCCAGCAGCTGCGGCCGGTACACGCCGATGCCCGAATAGGTCAGCCGCCGCGCGCCATCCCGATGCAGCAACCCGTCCTCGCCCAGCGAGAAATCCCCGCCCGGCGCCTGCGCCGGCGGATCGACCATCACCAGGTGCGCCAGCCCGCGCGGTTCACGCGGCAGCCGCGCGAAGTCGTAATCGCTCCACACATCGCCATTGACCAGCAGGAACGGCGCATCTCCAAGCAGCGGCAGCGCATTGAGCATGCCGCCACCGGTTTCCAGCGGCGTGTCACCTTCGTAGGCGTAGTCGATGTGCAGGCCGAAGCGCGCACCATCGCCCAGTACCTCCGGAAACCGCGGCGCCAGCCACGACGTGTTGACCACCACCTCGCGCACGCCGATCGCCGCCAGCTTCTCCAGGTGCCACGCGATCAGCGCCTTGCCGCCAGCTTCCAGCAGCGGCTTGGGCGTGTGCGTGGTCAGCGGACGCATGCGCTCGCCCAGCCCCGCGGCGAAGATCAGTGCCTTCACGAGGTGATGGCCTGCGCCGCGCGTTCGGCCAGCGCGGGCCTGATCTTGGTGTCGAGCAGTTCCTGCAGGGGTTGCAGCTGCGCGTGGCGCGGCAGCACTTCCTCCAGGTAGGCGATGAAGCGCGGGACGTTGGCCAGGTACCAGCCCTTGCCATCGCGGTAGTTCAGGCGGCAGAAGATGCCGAGGTTCTTCAGGTGGCGCTGCACGCCCATCCAGTCCGCGTCGCGCAGGAAGCGTTCCAGCGGCGGCACCGGCAGCCCGGCGTCCCGCGCGCGTGCGTGGTAGCGCTGCAGCCAGCCATCCACGCGCGTCAGCGGCCAACTCACCGAGGTGTCCTTGAACAGGCTCACCGGGTCATAGGCGATCGGCCCGCGCACGCAGTCCTGGAAATCCAGCACCGCCGGACCATCGTCCACCGGCATCAGGTTGCGCGGCATGAAGTCGCGATGCACCAGCACCTTGCGCTGGCCGAGCGCGTTGTCCATCAGTCGGCGCTGCGCAATCTCCAGCAGGTCGGACTCGTCGCAGGTCAGCGTGATGCCGAGGTGGCGGCCCAGGAACCATTCCTCGAACAGGCCCGCATCGCGCTGCAGCAGGGCTTCGCCGAACTCGCCCATGCCGTCGGGCGGGGTGATGCGCTGCAGGCGCAGCAGCTGGTCGATGGCGCCGTCGAACAGGGCGTCGGCGTTGTCTTCGTCCAGCACCTGCGCCAGCGTCGGGCCGCCGAGGTCTTCCAGCAGCAGGAAGCCGGCGTCCACGTCCGCCTGGATCACCTGCGGCACGCGCACGCCACCGCCGAGCAGCAGCTCGCGCATGCGCAGCCACGGGCGCGGGTCATCCAGGCCGGGCGGCGAATCCATCACGATGCGGCTCGGTTGGCCCGCCGCCTCGCTACGCCAGTAGCTGCGCATGCCGGCGTCCACCGAGGCGCGCACCAGCGTGGCGGAGGCATCGCCCAAGGTCTGGCGGAGCCATTGCAGGCGTTGCGCGGCGCGCGGATCGGTGTCGGGCGTCTGGGGCATCGTAGGTTCGGGCACGGACAGGTCGGCGCGGGCGCCGTCGCAAGAAGGAGAAGGGATCAGCGGCGGCCGCTGAACAGCCGCAGCAACGCGAGGATGGCCACCGCGCCGAGCAGCGCGCCGATGAACCCGGCCGGCTCGCCGGCGCGATACCAGCCCATGTGCTGGCCGAACCAGCCCGCCAGCAGCGCGCCGGCGATGCCGAGCACGATGGTCAGCAGGCAGCCCAGCCGTTGCGGGCCGGGCGAGACGAAACGCGCGAGCAGGCCGACCACGAAGCCGACCAGGATGATGTAGAGCCAGCTGTCGCTGCCGAACAGGCCACCCATGCGCGCCATCCGTCGAAGAGAAGGACGCAGCCTAGCAAGGCCGGGCTGCGTCCGTCATCGGCTTCAGCAGCAGCCGTGGCCACCGTGGCGGGTGCCGCTGTCGGCGGCCACCGGCGAGCCGCTGGTCTCGCCGCGCAGGCAGGCGGCGTGGTGTTCGGAGATCACCTTGGCCACGCAGGCGGTGACGCGCTTGCCCATCGGAATGTGCAGGAACTCGTTCGGCCCATGCGCGTTGGAATGCGGGCCGAGCACGCCGGTGATCATGAACTGCGCGCCGGGGAACTTCTCGCCCAGCATGCCCATGAACGGGATCGAGCCGCCTTCGCCCATGTACATCGCCGGCTTGCCGAAGAACGCCTGGCTGGCGTCGTCGATCGCCTGGGTCAGCCACGGGGCCATCGCCGGAGCATTCCAGCCGGTGGAGGCCTTCTCCAGGTCGAGCGTGACCTGCGCGCCGTTCGGCGGATCGCGCAGCAGCGCTTCCTTCAGCAGCTCGCCGCACTTCTTGCCGTCGGCGGTCGGCGGCAGGCGCAGCGACAGCTTCACCGCGGTCTGCGGGCGCAGCACGTTGCCGGCCGATTCCAGCGGCGGCATGCCACCGATGCCGGTGACCGACAGCGCCGGGCGCCAGGTGCGGTTGAGTACCAGCTCGGTGAGGTCATCGCTCATCGGCTGCAGGCCCTTGACCAGCGGGAACTTGTCGAAGATCGCCGTGTCCAGCACCTGCGCGGCGTTGCGCGCCTGGCCCATGCGCTCCTCCGGCACTTCCACGTGCAGGCCGTCGAGCAGGATGCGGCCGGTCTTCTCGTCCTCGATGCGCGACAGCAGCTGGCGCAACAGGCGGAAGCTCGACGGCACCACGCCGGAGGCGTCGCCGGAATGCACGCCTTCCTCCAGCACCTTCACGGTGAGGTTGCCGCCGGTCAGGCCGCGCAGCGAGGTGGTGCACCACAGCTGGTCGTAGTTGCCGCAGCCCGAATCCAGGCACACCACCAGCGACGGCTTGCCGATGCGGTCGGCGAGGTGGTCCACGTAGGCCGGCAGGTCGTAGCTGCCCGATTCCTCGCAGGCCTCGATCAGGATCACGCAGCGCGCATGCGGCAGGTTCTGCTCGCGCAGCGCCTGCACGGCGGCCAGCGAGCCGAAGATCGCGTAGCCGTCGTCGGCGCCGCCGCGGCCGTACAGCTTGTCGCCGCGCAGCACCGGCTTCCACGGGCCCAGGTCCGGATCCCAGCCGGTCATCTCCGGCTGCTTGTCCAGGTGGCCGTACAGCAGCACGGTGTCATCGCCGCTCTCGCCGCCGGTGGCCGGGATCTCCAGGAAGATCAGCGGCGTGCGGCCTTCCAGGCGCACCACCTCGACCTTCAGGCCGTCGATCTGCTGCGCGCGCGCCCAGGTTTCCATCAGCGTCACGGCCTGGTCCATGTAGCCGTTCTTGACCCAGTCGGCGTCGAACATCGGCGACTTGTTGGGGATGCGGATGTAGTCGACCAACTGGGGAACGATGTCCTGGTCCCATTTGTCGCTGAGGTATTGGCCGATCTTGGCGCTGTCCATGGGAAAACTCCGGGTGAATGCGGAAAGCGCCCATTCTACGCCCGCGATAGGGGGTAGGGATTTTCCTACACGGCGTCACGCGCTTTACCTGCTGTGCTTCCTGGTGCCGGGCGATAGGCTGGGTTCATGTGGCGCGGGACACTGGTTGGGCCGGAAGGAACGACGGCTTATCAACCCAAGTCACAAGGAGTGTTGCAATGAAGTCTTTTGCCGTAGCCGCAAGGGCTCTCGTGTTCGGGCTGTTGCTTTCGATCCCCGCCATGGCAGGCGCCAAGGTCGACATCAACAACGCAAGCGCGGAGGAGTTGGACCAGGTGCTGGTGAATGTCGGGCCATCGAAGGCCCAGGCGATCGTCGCGCACCGTGAGGCCAACGGACCCTTCAAGAGCGCCGAGGATCTGGCGCAGGTCAAAGGGATTGGCCTGAGCACCGTCGAACGGAATCGGGACCTCATCGAGGTCGGCGCCGGAAAGGCGCCCGGAAAGGCCGCAGAGAAGGCCACAGGGACGACGGCAGGCACACCGGCGGAGCCGGTCACGAGACAGTAGGAACAGGGATCGCAAGGATACGGTTCGACGCAGGATGCGTGGCCGAGCGCCATCTAGGCAGGAAGTCTAGGGGAAGGCTGGATGCCGACAAGGACGTGACCGCCCGGTGTCGCACAGGACGTGCCGCCGGGCGATTCTTTTTTGGGGCCACGCCGCGTATCCCGTGGCGGCGCATGCGGCAGAATGCCGGCATGGACTTCCTGAACACGCCCAGCCGCGTCATTCCCGCCCACGAATACCGCCGCGAACGCTGGCGCAACCAGCAGGGCTGGACCCGCGAGATCCTGCGCATGGGTCCCGCCGGCGAAGACTGGGCGCTGCGGCTTTCGATCGCCGAGATCGAACAGGATTCGGATTTTTCTGCCTTCCCCGGCATCGACCGCGAACTGGTGCTGCTGCATGGCAACGGCGTGCGCCTGTGCTTCGCGGGCGGCGATGAGGTCAGCCTGCTGCCACCCCACCAGCGGCTGCGGTTTCCCGGCGAGGCCGCGCTGCGCGGCGAGTTGGTGGATGGCCCCACCCATGACTTCAACCTGATGTGGCGGCGCGGTGTGCTGAAGACGACGTTGCTGCACCGGCCCCTGGTCGGGCCGATGCTGTTCTTCAGCGAGCCGGATGTGGCATGGGCCATCCATCTGCTGGGGGGGCACGCCCGCTTCGAGTCAGAAGGCGAACTGCCGCCGCTGGCGGGCGGGGATACCGCATGGCTCGGCGCTGGCCCGCGTGCGCGCCATGCCCTGCACGGTGCCGGGGAACTGCTGGCGATCCGCATCGAACCGGCGGGCGAAGATCCCGCCTAATAGACGTCGCGGCGGTAGCGACCTTCGGTGAGCAGCGCTTCGCGGGTCTCGCTGCCGAGCACGGACTCCAGTACCGCATCCACCGCCGGCGCCATGCCGCGCAGGCTGCCGCAGACGTAGAGGGCCGCGCCATCCGCGACCCACGCGCGCAGGTCATCGGCGGCATCGGCCAGCGCATCCTGCACGTAGCGGTGTTGGCCGCCATCGCGCGAATAGACCGCGTCCAGGCGCTCGATCTCGCCGGCGGCATGCCAGCGCCGCAGGTCATCGGCGAAGTGGTTGTCGTGCGCCGCGTGACGCTCGCCGAACAGCAGCCAGTTGCGGGTGTCTCCGGCCTCGATGCGCGCGGCCAGGTGGGCGCGCAGGCCGGCGATGCCGGTGCCGTTGCCGATCAGGATCAGCGGGCGCGCGTCGGCCGGCGGATGGAAGCCGGGATTGGCGCGCAGGCGCAGGTCGATGCTGCCGCCGAGCGCGGCGTGTTCGCAGAGCCAGCCACTGCCGAGGCCCGGCTGGCCATCGGCGCCCAGGTGGCGGCGCACGAGCAGGTCCAGGCGGCGTTCGGCCGGCACGCTGGCGATCGAATACTCGCGATGCGGCAGCGGCTGCAGGTGATCCACCCACTGCTCCAGCGGCGCATCGGTGACCTCCTGCCACTGCGAGCGCGCGACCCAGTCGCGCAATGGCTGCCCATGCACCAAGCGGTCGCCGTCGAGGTGGTGGGCGGCGAGGAAGCGGCCCACCGCGATGGCGCCGTGGCGGGGTCCGATCTCCGCGATGTCGCCAGCCTGCCACGTGGGCCAGTCAGCGTCGGCGGGTTGCAGCGAGATGCGGAACACGCCGCCGTGATCGCAGCCGGGGTTGGTCTGCTCGCGTGCCTGCAGGCGCCATGGCTGGTAGCGGGGACGTTCCCAGTCCGCCTGCGCACGGCCATCGCCGAGTTGGCCGAGCAGATACTGCCAGTGGCGCAGCGTGCCGGGGTCGGCGTTGTCGACCTCGACGCGGTCGAACAGCGCATGTGCGCCATGCCGCGACAGCCACTCGTCGAGCTGGCGGCCGAACGCGCAGAAGTCGTCGTAGTCGCGGTCGCCCAGCGCGAGCATGCCGTAGCGCAGACGGGGCAGGGCATCGACTTGCGGCTGGGTCTGCCGCAGGAAGGCGAGCGCATGGTCCGGCGGATCGCCTTCGCCGGTGGTGCTGACCACGAACAACACGCGCTCGGCATGGCGCAGGGTCGTGGCGTCCAGGGCCTGCAGCGGCATCGACTGCGCGGCCACGCCGCCCAGCCGCAGCGCGTCGACGCTGCGCTCGGCGACTTCCGCGGCGAAGCCGGTCTGGCTCGCCCAGGCCACGATCAAGGGCGCCTCGCCCCCGGCCTTCAGCCGGCGTGGGCGTGCGCGCCAGGCGATCGCCCCGCACAACGCGGCGTAGGCCAGCACGGCGCAGGTCACGGCCTGCCACTGCCAGCGTTGCGCGCTGCCCGGCCACCAGGTCTGCGCGCCGTGCAGGTGCAGCAGGCAGCAGGCGGCCAGCGCCAGCAGCGCGATGACCAGCCCGTTGCCCAGCCAGGCCCTCCAGCGAGCGGGAGCACTCATCGGTCTGGTCCGAGCAACTTCTCGAAGGCCGGGCTGAGGCTTTCCTTCAGTTCGCCGCCGCTGCGCTCAAGGAAGCGCACCGCCAGCCGCAGGCGCTCGGCCAGTGCCAGGCCCTGCTCGCTGCCGAGCACGGTCATCGCGGTCGCCCAGGCATCGGCGCGGGTCGCATCGCCGGCGACCACGGTGACCGCGGCCGGCGCGCGCGGTACCGGACGGCGCAGGCGGGGATCGAAGGTATGCGAGTAGCGCTCGCCGCCTGCATCGAAGTGATGCCAGCGGTCTCCCGACGTGGCGACCGCCAGGTCGCGCAACGCCAGCACGCGTGGGGGCACGTCGGCGGCGGCGTCTTCGTCCGGTGCCGATTCCACCAGCACGCGCCATGGCTCGCCGTCGGGCTTGTCGCCATAGCCATGCAGTTCGCCGCCGACTTCCACCAGCGCCGCGCCGATGCCGGCATGCCGCAGGTAGGCGGTGACCGCATCCACGCCATAACCCTTGGCGATCGCCGACAGATCCAGCACCAGCCCGCCTGGCTGCAGCAGCTCGGCACCCTCGGCATCCCACACCAGCCGGCACCAGCCGACGCGCGCGGCGATGGCGTCGCGTTCGGTCTGCGAGGGAACGCGCAGCGGCCCGCGCGAAGCACCAAAGCCCCACAGCGACACCAGCGGGCCCAGCGTGGGGTCGAACGCGCCATGGCTGGCGCGCGCCACTTCCAACGCCACCGACATCACATGCGCGAAGCCGGCGGGCAGGCGGTGGCGGGTGCCACGTGCGGCGTGGTTGTAGCGGCTGATGTCAGAGCTGGCTTCCCAGTTGCTCATCTGCGCGACGACATCGTCGAGCGTGGCCTGGATGCCGGCGTGGAGACCATGCAGGTCGCGGCCACGGCGCACCGCCAGGCGCACGCGCCAGGTCGTGCCCATGGTGGCGCCGCCGAGACCGGCGACTTCCTGTTCGAGGAGCGTGTCGTTGGACATGGGGAGACAGGCGACGGGCCGGGGAGAGGGGGCGGCCCGCCGCCTGCACCGTCTTACTGCGGCAGCACCTCAAGCGTGGCGACATAGCTGAGGCGGCGCTGCTTGGCCTGCTTCACCGAGGTCTTGTTGTCCTGGGTGGTGGCTTCCAGCCAGTACATGCCGGCTTCCGGCCAGGTCACGCTGAAGTTGCCCTGCGCGTCGGTGGTCACCTTGATCTCGTCCTGGCTGTTCCGGTAGCGCGTGGCGCCGCGGATGATCTCCACTTCCAGGCCGGCGGCGGGCTTGCCGTCGATCTGCAGCTTGAACTTGGCGGCCTCACCGGCGAACAGGTCGTTCGGATGGGTCACCGCGACCAGCTCCAGGCCCTTGCCGCTGGGCTTGAGTGCGGTCTGGTTCGGCGCGCCGTTGGTCACGAACGTCTCGACGCGGCCAAGCTGCTGCGACACCTGCAGCTCCGGCGCATCCTTCGGCACCTCGGTGGCGAAGGCGGCTTCGTCGCCGCGCCAGCGCTTGGGCTTGCCGTCGGCTTGCTTCCAGCTGGCCATCAGGCCGCTGTTGATCACGCTCAGGCGGTAGGTGCCGGTCTGCGTCAGTTCGAGGTCGAACACGCTGCGGAACTTACCGGTGGCCGGATTCTGCGGCTGCACCTGGCTGCCGTCCGGCGCGGTGATCACCAGGCCATCCAGGCGCAGCGGCACGTGGTTGAGATAGAACAGGTCGTTGGACACCGCGGCATCGACGCTGATCCACGGGCTCTCGCCGGCGATCACGGTCTGCGACGGCAGCAGCCAGGCCTTGTGCGCGAACGCGCTGGGCGCCAGGGAAAGCAGCGTGGCCGCGGCGAACGCGGCAGTCAGGACGGAACGCTTCATCGGAACTCCTTTGCGGATGACGGAAGACGGATTACGGACGGACGGCGACGTTGACCGCGCCGAGTTCGGTGCTGCCCTGGGCTTTGCCCTGCTGCGCACCGGCGCCCCACTGGAACGGCACCTTCAGCAGTTCGCGACCGCCGACCTCGCGCACCGCCTCCACCACCACGGTGTACTCGCCGGCCGGCAGGCCCTGCAGCTGCGCGTCGCCGAACGACAGCGCCTGCGCGCCGGCCGGACGGGTCGGGCCGCTGACGCCGTCGATCGGCAGCTGCACGCTGCGGCCGCTCTTGCGCCACCACTGGCGCAGGTCCGGCAGCCACTTGGTGCCGTGGCCTTCGGCGGTGCCGCGGTTCTGGTACCACACCGCCAGGTTGCGGGCGACCTGCGCATCGGCGCCTTCGATCCATACCGCCACATACGGGCGGTGGTATTCGGCGACGTCGAGCTTGGGGATCTCGACGGTGACATCGAGGGTGGCGGCGTAGGCCGGCGTGGCCAGCAGGCCGCAGCTGGTGATCGCGAGGGTGAGCGTGGTGCGCATGGACGTGGCTCCGGGGAGGGTCAGTGGATGAGGATCAGGGCGATGAGCAGCGGCAGCAGCAGGCCGAGGCCGACCAGCGGCCAGGTCATGCGGCGCTGCCGCGCATGCATCTGCAGCAGGAACAGGCCGGTGATGCAGAACACCAGGCAGGCGAGCGCGAGCAGGTCGATGAACCAACCCCAGGCCGGGCCAGCGTTGCGTCCCTTGTGCAGGTCGTTGAAATAGGAAATCCAGCCGCGCTCGGTGCGCTCGTATTCGACGGCACCGGTCTCGCGGTCGATGCTCAACCAGGCGTCCTCGCCCGGTGCCGGCAACGACAGGTAGACCTCTTCCGGCGACCATTCGGCCGGCTGGCCGGACAGACGCAGCGACAGCTGCTCGGACAACCAGCCCGACACGCCGGCCGGCAGCGGCGCATGGCCTTCATCGGGACCGCGCAGGCGTTCGCGCAGCGGCGCGGGGAGTTCCAGCGTGCGGTTGGTGACCTGCGGCTTGGCCTCGATCACCGCGGCGTGGTTGAGGGTCAGGCCGGTCGCCGCGAACAGCAGCATGCCGACCAGGCACATCGCCGAGCTGATCCAGTGCCACTGGTGCAGCGTGCGCAGCCAGAAGCCGCGGCGCTGCTGTTGCGTGGCGAGATCGGAGGAGGAGTCGGACAAGCCAGGGACTACCGGGGAGGGAAGACCGCCATTCTATCCAATTGAGAATGGATCGCAATTGCAGCGACGGGTGATCAGGTCTCCGACCAGCTCCGCAGCAGGTTGTGATAGACGTTGGTCAGGCGCAGCAGCGCTTCGCGATCGGCGCCGGACTGCGTCAGCGACTGGATCGCCGCATCCAGCTCGAACAGCATCTGTCGTTGCTGGCCGTCGCGCACCAGGCTCTGCACCCAGAAGAACGATGCGATGCGTGCGCCGCGGGTCACCGGCGCGACACGGTGCAGGCTGCTGGACGGATAGAGGATCAGGTCGCCGGCGGGCAATTTCACTTCGTGCTCGCCGTAGGTGTCGTGGACGATGAGCTCGCCACCTTCGTACTCTTCCGGCTCGCACAGGAACAACGTGCAGGACAGATCGCTGCGCACGCTCATCGGCGGCTGGCCGTGGCTTCCGCCAATCGTCATGACCGAGCCATCGACGTGGAAGCCGTAGTGCCCACCGCCTTCATAGCGGTTGAAGCGCGGTGGCACCGTGCGCAACGGCAGGGCCGCGGCGAAATACAGCGGGCTGCGCCCCAGCGCATTGAGCACGGCCTGGCCAAGTTGCTGCTTGAGCGGGGAAGCGTCCGGCAGTTGCAGGTTGCGCTTGACCTGCGCGCCCTGGGCGCCGACGGTCTCGCGGCCGTCGGTCCAGTCCGCCGCATCCAGCTCGCTGCGGAAACGCGCCACTTCCTCGGCGCCGAGGATGCCCGGAATGTGCAGCAACATGGTGTTCTCCCTGCATGCGGACGCCTCCACGAGGGAGGCGTCCAAGGCTCACGTTTTCCTGCTCGTGCCCGCTCAGAAGCGCAGGTTGGCCGTCAGCGTGAAGGTGCGCGGCGCACCCGGGCTGTAGCGGTAACCGCTCTTGTTGATGCCGGCCACGTACTCCTTGTCGAACAGATTGTAGGCGTTCAGACGCAGATCGAAGTGGTCGTTGAACGGGTAGGTGATGACCGCGTCCCACACCGTGTACGACTTCACGAACGCCGGCGTGCCGATGGCGCCGTCGGTGCCGCGCTTCATCTCGCCGTTGTAGCGCACGCCGCCGCCGACGGTCAGATTGAACGGCAGGGTGTAGGTGGTCCAGGCGGTGAAGGCGCTGTCCGGGGTGTAGCTCAGGTCGGTGCTGCCGTCCTGCGCCACCTTGGTGCCTTCCTTCACCTGCGCGTCCATCTTGGTGTAACCGGCCGAGACCGACCAGTTCTCGCTGATGCGGCCCACCGCCGACAGCTCCACGCCTTCCACCCGCTTCTCGCCGGTCTGGTAGTAGATGTTCGGATTGGTCGGGTCCGGCGCGATCTCGTTGGTGACGTCGGTGCGGAACAGTGCCATCGACAGCAGCAGGCCCTCGTCGAAGAAGCTCCACTTGGTGCCGATTTCGGCGGTCTTGGCCTTCTGCGGATCGAGGTTCGGATTGTTGAGGTTGTTCGCCGCGGTGCTCAGTTCCAGCGCGCTGCCGCCCGGGGGCTGCTGCGACACGGCGTAGTTCGCGTACAGGCTCACGTCCTCGTTGGCCTTGTACACCGCACCGAGCTTCCAGTTGAACAGCGTGTCCTTGGCGTTGGCATTCACGCCCGGCACGATGCTGCCGGTCGGCAGCGTGCCGCAGACCGGGCCGCCGCGTCCGCCGCAGGCCACCAGGCTGTCGAAGTCGGTGTCGTAGTGGTCCACGCGCACGCCGCCGGTGACCAGGAAGCTCTCACCGAACTTCAGCGTGTCGAATGCGTAGGCCGAGTAGGTGGTGGTGCGACCTTCGGAATAGGCGCCGTTGCGGCCCCAGACCAGGCCATCCACGTTCCAGTCCGGGTTGTACAGGTTGGCCGCCGGCCACGCGCCGCTCTTGGTCGCCACGCCCCAGCTCTTGAGTTCCTCGCGGGTGGCTTCCACGCCGGTGCTGAGGTTGTGCTCGACCGAGCCGGTGGTGAAGTCCCAGCGCAGGTTCAACTGGTCGGTGATGATCGTGTACTGCTGGTCCTTGAACGTCGGCGTGCTGCGCGCCACGGTCCAGGTCGACGGATCATTCGGGTTCGGGGTCAGCAGGTTGGCCGCGGTCACCATGAACGCGGTGAGCATGTAATCCTGCTCGTTCTGGCCCCAACGTGCGGTGTTGGTCAGCTTCAGCGTGTCGGAGAAGTCATGCTCGAAGCGGAACGTCGCCATCTTCGATTCGACATCGTCGTGGTCGTGGCGGGTGCCGTAGAAATTCTCCGGATCCACCTTCGGCGCGGTGGCCAGCCACGGGCGCAGCGGATCGGGCGAGGAGTAACCGGGCAGGCCGATGGTCGGCACGCTGCCGTCGGGGATGTTGTCCTGCTTCACGTACAGCAGGTCGATGTAATAGCGGGTGTTGCCATCCAGGCCGAACGCCAGCGACGGGGCGATGCCCCAGCGCTTGTTCTCGACGTGGTCGCGGCCGACCGCATCGCTGTCCTGGCCCATCACGTTCAGGCGGAACGCCGCGCCCGGATTGCCCAGGGTCTGGTTCCAGTCGGCGGTGACGCGGCGCTGGCCGTCCACGCCGCCGGTCAGCGAAGCGCTGGTGGCATTGGTGCCAAACGGCTGCTTGGTGATCAGGTTGATCGCGCCGGTCGGCGCGCTGCGGCCGTTGTCGGTGCCGGCCGGGCCCTTGGTGACTTCGATCTGCTCGATGTTGAACACATCGCGCGAGATCGAGCCGAGGTCGCGGACACCGTCGACGAAGATGCTCGACGAGCTGTCGAAGCCGCGCATGTAGACGGAATCACCGGTGCTGGTATTGCCGTTCTCGCCGACATAGAACGTGCCCACGCCCGGGCTGTTGCGCAGCGCTTCGGTCAGCGTGGTGGCGCCCTGTTCGTTGAACAGGTCCTTGCTGATGATGTTGACCGTCTGCGGGGTGTCCTGCAGCGACTGGGTGAACTTCAGCGAGGCGGGGGTCTCGACCAGGTAGCGCTTGGCGCGTTCGGCCTGCACGTCGATCTTGTCGAGCGTCTTGGCGTTGTCGGCGGCATCGGCGTGCGCCAGCGGCGCGGCCAGCAGCAGGGCGGCGGCGGTGAGCGTGGTGGCGCTGGCGGAACGGGGAAGGGCGTGCTTGCGGCTCTTGATGCTCATGTGTCTGCAATCCTGTAGACGGGGCGACACGGCGTCCGGTGGGGCGGGCGGCAGGTGTCAGGCAATGAAATGGCGTGCCGGAACGTGGCAGGGGGCGACGCGGCGCGACATTCTTAGGCAAATGCGAATCGTTTGCAATGACATTCGCGACAGATTCGCGTTCCAATGTCGGGACGCAGCGATCCCGTAACGGCGAGCGCCCGGGGGACCGAGGTGAATGTGGGCAGCGGCAGCGGCCGCCGGTTGACCTGCCGGGGGCCGGTCAGTCGCGGTCGTCGCGGGTCCAGATTCCGCCGTTCTCGACCTTCACCGGGAACTTGGGCACCGGCGAATAGGCCGGCGGGCACAGCGGCCGGCCGTCGCGGACATCAAAGCGCGCCCCATGCAGCAGGCATTCGACGCTGCCTTCGCTGGCATCGAAGGTGCCCGGCGACAATTCGTAGTCTTCATGGCTGCAGCGGTCTTCCAGCGCGTAGAACGCGCCGTCGAGGTTGAAGACCACGATCGGGGTGTCGGTGACCTCGTCCCAGACATTCTTCAGCTCGCCGGGCAGCAGCTCGGCGGTGCCGCAGACAAAGGTCCAGTTCGAGCTCACAACGCCGTCCCCAGCGCCTTTTCCAGAATCTCGAAGCGCAGGTCGTCGCGCAGCGGGATGCCGAAACGCGCGTCGCCATAGGGGAAGGGCTTGGTGATGCCGGTACGGCGGTAACCGCGGCGTTCGTAGAAGGCGATCAGCTCGGCACGCACGTCGATCACCGTCATCCGCATCCGCGCATGGCCCCATTGCTGCAGCACGACGCGCTCGGCCTCCTGCATCAGCAACTTGCCGACGCCGCCGCCCTGCAGGGTGGGGCTGACCGAGAACATGCCGAAGTAGCCGGCGTCGCCATCGTCGGAGATATGCGCGCAGGCGATCAGGGCGCCGTCATGCTCGGCCAGCAGGACCAGGCTGCGGTCGCGCAGGATGTCCTGGCGCAGCACCTCCGGGTCGATGCGGGTGCCGTCGAGCAGGTCGGCCTCGGTGGTCCAACCGACGCGGCTGGCATCGCCGCGATAGGCGGAGGTCACCAGGGCGACGAGGGCGTCGATATCGGCGACGGTGGCGGTGCGGAAAGTCAGGGTGTGCATGGCGCGATTGTAGCCGTGCACCCCCGATGCGGTCAGGCCGCGACGCCGGCCTGCCGCCCGTGCCGGTTCAGCCCAGCAGCTGGCGCACCTTGCCAAGCGCGGCGACGAAGCGCTCGATCTCTTCGTGCGTGTTGTAGAACGCCAGCGAGGCCCGGCAGGTCGCGGCCACGCCGTAGTACTGCAGCAGCGGGTGCGCGCAGTGCTGGCCGGAGCGGATCGCCACGCCTTCCAGGTCGAGCAGGGTCGCCAGGTCGTGGGCATGCGCGCCTTCGACCAGGAACGAGACCACCGCGGCCTTGTCCGGGGCGGTGCCGAAGATGCGCAGGCCGTCGATGCGCTGCAGTTCCTCGGTGAAGTGCGCCAGCAGTTCCGCCTCGCGCGCTTCGATGTGCGCCAGGCCGACACCTTCCAGGTAGTCCACCGCCGCGCCCAGGCCGACGAAGCCGGCGATGTTCGGCGTACCGGCCTCGAACTTGTGCGGCGGATCGTTGAACACGGTGCCGTCGAAGCTGACTTCCTTGATCATCTCGCCGCCGCCAAGGAACGGCGGCATCGCCTGCAGATGCTCGCGGCGCGCCCACAGCGCGCCGGTGCCGGTTGGGCCGCACATCTTGTGGCCGGTAAGCGCATAGAAGTCGCAGCCGATGGCGGCCACGTCCACGCGGCGGTGCGGGACCGCCTGCGAGCCGTCGATCACGCTGACGATGCCGCGCTTGCGCGCCTCGCGGCAGATCTCGCGTACCGGGTTCACCGTGCCCAGCACGTTGGAGACGTGCGCCAGGGCCAGCAGTTTGACCTCGGGCGTCATCGCCGCGCGCAGGGCATCCAGGTCCAGCGTGCCATCAGGGTGAATCTCGGCGACGCGGATCTTCGCACCGGTACGCTCGGCCACCAGCTGCCACGGCACGATGTTGGCGTGGTGCTCCATGCGCGAGACCAGGATCACATCGCCCGCCTTCAGCCGCGGCAGCGCCCACGAATAGGCGACCAGGTTGATCGCGAACGTGGTGCCGCTGCACAGCACCAGCTCGTCGGCGCGCACGTTGAGGAAGCGCGCCAGTTTGTCGCGCGCGCCTTCGTAGGCCTCGGTGGCCTCGGTGCCGAGCGCATGCACTGCGCGGCTGACGTTGGCGTTCTGCCGACGGTAGAACTCGTCAGTCGCGGCGATCACCGGCAAAGGCTTTTGCCCGGTGTTGGCATTGTCGAAATAGATCAGCGGCTTGCCGTGGACCTGCCGCATCAGCAGCGGGAAGTCACTGCGCACGCGCGCCCAATCCGGCGCGGTGTCCAGCGGGGCGGCGACGGGGGCGTTCATGCCACGCCCGCCGAAGACAGCGCCACGTCCAGGCGCGCGGCGAGGAACGTACCCAGACGCTCCGGCAGACCGGATAGCGGTTCGTGACAGAACGCGGCGCTGAGCAGTGCCTGTGCCTGGGCCTGCGGCAGGCCGCGCGAGCGCAGGTAGAACAGCGCATTGGCGTCGAGCTGGCCGACCGTGGCGCCGTGGGCGGCCTGGACCTCGTCGGCATCGATCACCAGCACCGGCTGGGTATCGATCTCGGCGTTGGCCGACAGCAGCAGGTTCTTGTTCGACAGCCGCGCATCGGTGCCGTCGGCGCCGGGGCGGATGTTGATGCCGCCATGGAAGACCACGCGGCTGCGGTCGGTACCGACGCCGCGCCACAGCAGTCCGCACGAGGTGTCGCGGGCGATGTGCTCGATGCCCAGCCGGGTGTCGATATGGCGGCGGCCGTTGCCGAGCAGTACGCCGTTGGCGTCCAGGCGCGCGTTGTCGCCTTCCAGGCGCACGTTGAGTTCGTGCCGGCTCAGGCCGGCGCCAAGTTCGAGGTCGATGCGGCGGTACACCGCGTCTCGCGCCAGCACCGCATCGGTACGCAGCAGCGACGTGAACGTGGCGCTCTCCTCCTGCACGCGGGCATGCGACAACCGCGCGCCCTGCGCCAAGTGGACATGCGCGACGGCATTGCCGAGGTGGGCGTTATCGCCGGTGTGCAGATGGTGCTCAAGCAGGGACAGCGACGCGTCGCGACGCAGCTCGACGAGGTGGCGCGGATGCCAGGCCTGGTCGCCGGCGGCGGCGCTGCTCAGGAACACCAGATGCACCGGTGCCTCGACCTGCACGCCGTCCTCGACGCGCAGCAGCACGCCTTCCTCGGCCAGCGCGGCGTTGAGCCGCGCGAACACCTCGTCGGCATGCGCGTAGCGGCGGCCCAGGAAGCGCGCGGCCTCCTCGCCGCCTGCCAGCGCGGTGGACAGCGGCTGCAGGGTCACACCGGCCGGCAGGCCATCCAGCTGCGATAGCGCCGGAGCATGACGCCCATTGACGAAGACCAGTCGTGGCGCGGGGATATCGGCCAGCCGCTGCGGATCGACCGCGGCGACCTCGGCCGGCGACGCGGCGAAGCTGCGGCGCTCCAGTGCGCGCAGCGGGGTGTATTTCCAGGCTTCGCTACGCGCGCCGGGCAGGCCATCGCGCAGTGCCTCGTCCAGCACCGCCTGGCGCGTCGCATCGCCGTGGAAGCCGGCGGCGAGGGAATCGAGCAGGGCGCTCATCAGACGGTCTCCGGCGCCACGCGGTCCTTGAGCCAGGCGTAGCCGTGCTTCTCCAGCTCCAGCGCCAGTTCCGGGCCGCCGGTCTGCACGATGCGGCCATCGGCCAGCACGTGCACCACGTCGGGCTTGATGTAGTCGAGCAGGCGCTGGTAGTGGGTGATGACCAGGAACGAGCGGTCGGCCGAGCGCAGCGCGTTGACGCCGTCGGCGACGGTCTTCAGCGCATCGATGTCCAGGCCCGAGTCGGTCTCGTCGAGGATCGCCAGCTTCGGCTCCAGCACCGCGAGCTGGAAGATCTCGTTGCGCTTCTTCTCGCCGCCGGAGAAACCTTCGTTGACGCCGCGGTGCAGCAGTTCGTCCTTCAGGTGCAGCACGGCCAGCTTCTGCCGGACCAGCTTGAGGAACTGCATGGAATCGAGCTCTTCCTGCCCGCGCGCCTTGCGCTGCGCATTGAGCGCGGCACGCAGGAAGTAGGTGTTGTTCACGCCGGCGATCTCCACCGGGTACTGGAAGGCCAGGAACAGGCCGGCGGCGGCGCGCTCTTCCGGCTCCAGTTCCAGCAGCGCCTTGTCGTCGAATTCAACGGTGCCGGCGGTGACCTCGTAGCCGTCGCGGCCGGCGAGCACGTTGCCCAGCGTGGACTTGCCGGCGCCATTCGGGCCCATGATCGCGTGCACCTGGCCCGGCTGCACGTCCAGCGACAGGCCCTTGAGGATTTCCTTGCCGGCGACGCTGGCGTGGAGGTTTTCGATCTTCAACATGATGTTTGCTTCGCAATGCGGAAAGGAGAAGGCGGGGCGTACGTCAGCGGCCTTCGCCCGCGGGGGCGAGGAATTGCTTGCGCAGATAGGCGGTGCGCTGGCGGGTCAGTTCGGTCTGGGCGGCAGCGCGTTCCAGCGGATAGAGCGAGCCGTATTCAACGCGCGGATCCTGCTTGTCGGGCACCGGGAACTGCGCGGCCAGGTCGGCGTCGCGCAGCTGCACCCACAGGCGCTGCGCGCTCTTGAGCCGGGCCAGCGCCACGGTCTGGCCTTTCAGCTTGGCCAGCACCTGCGCGTAGGTGGCATTGAGGTCGGCATCGGCCTTGCGCAGGTCGTCGAACGCGCACTGGTTCATTTCGGCCTGGTTGCCAGCCGGGTTGCAGGTGATGGCCTGTGCCGAGGCAAGCGGCGCCGCCGCCAGGCCCAGCACCAGCAGAAGGGCGGTGCGGATCATCCGACCGACCCTTCCAGGCTCACTTCCAGCAGCTTCTTCGCTTCGACGGCGAATTCCATCGGCAGTTCGCGGAACACCTGCTTGCAGAAGCCGTCGACGATCATCGACACCGCATCCTCTTCGCTGATGCCACGCGAGCGGCAATAGAACAGCTGGTCCTCGCTGATCTTGGAGGTGGTGGCCTCGTGCTCGACGGTCGCACCCGGGTTCTTCACCTCGATATAGGGGAAGGTATGGGCGCCGCACTTCTTGCCGATCAGCAGCGAATCGCACTGGGTGTAGTTGCGCGCGCCGTCGGCGTTGCGGTCCACCTTGACCAGGCCGCGGTAGGTGTTCTGGCCACGGCCGGCGCTGATACCCTTGCTGACGATCTTCGACTTGGTGCGCTTGCCGACGTGGATCATCTTGGTGCCGGTGTCGGCCTGCTGGCGATGGTGGGTGAGCGCCACCGAGTGGAACTCGCCCACCGAGTCATCGCCCAGCAGCACGCAGGACGGGTACTTCCAGGTGATCGCCGAGCCGGTCTCGACCTGGGTCCAGGTCACCTTGGCGCGTGCGCCACGGCATTCGGCGCGCTTGGTCACGAAGTTGTAGATGCCGCCGCGGCCTTCTTCGTCGCCCGGGTACCAGTTCTGCACCGTCGAGTACTTGATCTCGGCGTCTTCCAGTGCGACCAGTTCCACCACCGCGGCGTGCAGCTGGTTCTCATCGCGCATCGGCGCGGTGCAGCCTTCCAGGTAGGAGACGTAGGCCTTGTCCTCGCACACGATCAGGGTGCGCTCGAACTGGCCGGTGTGGCCGGCGTTGATGCGGAAATAGGTGCTCAGCTCCATCGGGCAGCGCACGCCCTTGGGGATGAACACGAAGCTGCCGTCGGAGAACACAGCCGAGTTCAGCGCGGCGAAGTAGTTGTCGCCCACCGGCACGACGCTGCCCAGGTACTGGCGCACCAGCTCGGGATGTTCCTGGATGGCCTCGGACATCGAGCAGAAGATGATGCCCTTCTCGGCCAGTTCCTTGCGGAAGGTGGTGCCCACGGAGACCGAGTCGAACACCGCGTCCACGGCCACGCCCGCCAGCTTGGCGCGCTCATGCAGCGGCACGCCGAGCTTGTCGTAGGTCTCCAGCAGCTCCTTGGGCACGTCGTCCAGCGACTTGTACTTCGGGCCCTTCGGCGCGGAGTAGTAGCTCAGCGCCTGGAAGTCGATCGGCGCGATCTCCAGCTTGGCCCAGTGCGGCTCGCGCATGGTCAGCCAGTGGCGGTACGCCGACAGGCGCCAGTCGGTCATCCACTCCGGCTCGTTCTTCTTCGCCGACAGCGCACGGATGATGTCCTCGTCCAGGCCGGGCGGGAGCGAATCCGATTCGATATCGGTGATGAACCCCGCCTCATAGCGGCGGCCAAGCCGTTCGAGAATCTCGGCGTTCTGCGGGGTGGTGACTTCTTCGGTGGCCATGGGGGCTGCCTACGCTTCAGGAAGCGGCGACCTGGGCGGCGATCAGACGTCGCCGGCCGTCGCCGGTGGTGGAAAGGGGGTGCAGCATCTGCGCCAGGGTCACGCCGCGCAGGGCGTCGGCGACCACGTCGTTGATCAGCCGCCAGTTAGCGCGCACGCCACACTGCTGGGCGATGCCGCACTGGCTGTGGTCCTGGCTGCACTCGGTGATCGCCAGCGGGCCTTCCATCGCCTCGACGATCTCGATCAGGGTGATCCGCTCGGCCGGGCGCGCCAGGCGGTAGCCGCCGTGGACGCCGCGCAGCCCCTCCACCAGCCCGGCCTGGGCCAGCGGCTTGAGCAGTTTGCTCACGGTGGTGGTCTCCAGCCCAGCCTGCTCGGCCAGCTCGCTGGCACTGAGCACGGCGCCGGCACGCGCGGCGAGCACCGTCAGGACGACGGTGGCGTAGTCGGTGAGCTTGGTGACGCGCAGCATGGCGGACAGGGGGTGGGGGAAAGCGGACTGAAATTGTACGCTTTAGCGTCGGCCAGGCCAAGCCTCGCATTCAGGGGTCGGCCAGCGACGCGGCGAGGGGTAGGGCGCAAGCGCTCCGGGATTGGCTTGTCGGCGGTGCCCGGGCCACAATGCCCGACCCCTTAGATGGAAGTTTTCATGACGCGCAAGATCGCCGCCCGCAAATCCCGCATCCACGGCAACGGCGTGTTCGCCGTGCAGGCGCTCAAGAAGGGCGAGCATGTCATCGAATACAAGGGGCGCCGGCGGACCCATGCCGAAGTCGACGCGGATGACGCCGGCGATGTCGAGACCGGTCATACCTTCCTGTTCACCCTCAGCGACGACTACGTGATCGACGCCAACTACGAGGGCAATGACGCGCGCTGGATCAACCACAGCTGCGATCCGAACTGCGAGGCGACGATCGAGGAAGCCGAGGGCGACGACCGCCGCAAGGACAAGGTGCTCATCGAGGCCATCCGCAACATCAAGCCGGGTGAGGAGCTGACCTACAACTACGGCATCACCCTGGCCGAGCGCCACACCCCGCGCCTGAAGAAGATCTGGGAGTGCCGCTGCGGTTCGAAGAACTGCACCGGCACCATGCTGCAGCCCAAGCGCTGAGCGCGCCTTGGCGGCCCTCGCCGATGTGCGAGGGCCCGCGCCGGCTTACCTGGCCTGCAGCAGCGACGCCGGGACCAGCGCTTCCACGTTCTGGTTGAAATGCACCACGAGCCGGCCGTTTTCCACCGCCGCCGATTCCACCTGCAGCGCACCCATCAGGCTGGCCACGGCCGGGTCGAGCTTGTAGATCGGCTCGCGTCGCGCGTAGTCGGTGAGCCACACATTCAATAGTTCGCGGGTACGCGAATCGAGGCGGCCGCCGGCCTGTGCCGGCTGGAACGCGTCGACGGTGGGCTGGTCGAGGAAGAAGCCCTGGCGTGCCGTGTCATAGCGCAGCGCGCTGCTCAGGGCGACATTGCCGACCGGCGTGGGTGCGCCGCCGGCGGTGGCCATCGCCAGGTCGAAACTCAGGTTCAGGCGGTTGCCCGGCGGCAGTTTCAGCTGCGGATGGCTGACCGTGAGTTCCAGCAGGCCGCCGAGTGCATCGTGGGTCTGCGGGAAGGTGCCACCGAGGTACTGCTGGACGTCGCTGGCCTCCACGCTGACCTGCGAGCCCTTGACGCTCGGTGCCGCGCCCGCCATCGAGGGGAGTGCCAGTGCGCAGGCAAGGACAAGGGCGAAAGGCAGTCTGGCTTTCATCGGTGCATCCGGTGCGGGCAGGGAGGCGTCCACCTTAGCGCCACGGGGTGAATCACCTATGAGCGAGATGTGCTCAGGGATCCTTCTGCAGGCGCGCGGCGGCCGAAAGCAGGCTGTCCAGCTGCGGGCGCAGCTGGGCGATGGCGCGGTCCTCGGCATGCGGCTCGGCGGAGACCGACTTCAGCAGTTCGATCGCCACGGCCAGGGCCGCGCAGCGGTCGCCACACAGGCCGCGCTGGCGCTCGAACTGTTCCAGCGTGCGCATCCAGTTGTCGCTGGAGCGCTGTTCGAATTCCAGCGCGTTGCCGCTGGCGGGGCGCCCATCGGTTTCCAGGGGCGTGACGGTGATGCGGTAGCGTTGCTTGGACATGGCGGCGGCTGGGAGGAGGGGCGAGGCCAAGATAGGCCCGCCCGGCCGCGCGCACGAGCCGGACCCCCATGACGGAGTGTTCCAGCCTCTGTGTCCGGTTCAGTGCGTTGCGCGCAGCAGGGGCAATGGATCGCGCGCGCCGTCGCCGGCGTAGACGCCGTAGTGCAGGTGCGGCGGCGTGGTGCGCGCATTGCCGGTATTGCCGACGCTGCCCAGCAGCGTGCCCGGCGCGACGATGTCGCCTTCATTCAGGCTCGGCGCCCAATCGCGCAGGTGCGCGTAGTAATGCCGTTCCCGTGCCGGGCCCAGTACCCAGACCTGGCGCCCGCCGAGTCCGCCCTCGCGGATCGCCACGACGATGCCGGGCGTCGTCGCCAGCACCGGTGTGCCGGCCGGGGCGAAGATGTCCACGCCGGCATGGCGGCGCGCCTGTCCGCGTGGCGCGCCGAAGGTATCGGCGACCTGGCGGGCGCGCACGCCCTGCACCGGCATCGGCAGCGAGGTGGGGGCGGGCATGCGCGAGAGCGTCCACAGCATGCGTGCCTGGAGGGCGAACGGCTGCCGCCATGCCCAATGCGCGAACAGTGCCAACAGGGCGAGCATCGCCAGCGAGGCCAGCGGCTTGCGCCAACGCGAGGGCGGGGCGGGAGAAGGCATGGCGTCCTGTGCGGGAGCAGTGGCGCCAGCATGACAGGCGGCGCCCACGTGCGGAAAGCCGTCGCCAAAAAGCAACGAGACGGCGCATGGCCGTCTCGTCGGGTATTGCAGAAACCTGGACGGCGATTAGACCGCGGCGTCCTTGAGCTTCTTCATCGGGCGCACCTTCACCTTGACGGTGGCCGGCTTGGCGGCGAACCACTGCTCTTCCTTGGTGAACGGGTTGATGCCCTTGCGCTTCGGCTTGGCCGGCACGCTGACCGAGGTGATCTTCAGCAGGCCCGGCAGGGTGAAGCTGCCAGCGCCCTTCTTGCTGATCGAGGCGTGCACGGCGCCTTCCAGCGAAGCCAGCACGGCGCGGACGTCCTTCGCGGCCAGCGAGGTGGCTTCGGCGATGTGGGCGACCAGGCCCGACTTGCTCAGCGCTTCCTTGATCGGCTTGGTAGCGGCCGGCTTGGCGGCGGTTTTGGTGGCGACTTTCTTCGCTGCCTTCTTCGGGGCAGCCTTCTTAGCGGTCTTTGCCATGGTTTCCTGTTCCGTGAACGGTGGGTTGTGGAGTCGCGCCGACCCCGTCGGCAACGCGAAATGTAGGGCAAGTATCGCGCGCCGCCAATAGGGCGTCGACAAAAAAAGCCATAAAAAATGCGATGGACCAGTCGCGCCCTTCGACATGAGCGCTTTCGGCGCGGGTCAATCCTCCTCCGCACCGGGCTGGTGCGCGGCGACCAGGCGCTGCTGCACGCCGCTGGGAACCGGCTCGTAATGGCTGAAATCCAGCGTGTAGCGGCCCTGCCCGGCAGTGGCGGACTTCAGTTCCGCCGCGTAACCCTCCAGTTCGGACAGTGGCACCTGGGCGCGGATCACGATCTCGCCGTGGCGGCTGTCGGTGCCGTGGATGCGCGCGCGCTTGGACGCCAAACCGCCGGTGATATCGCCGGCCTGGGCTTCCGGTGCGCTGACTTCCAGCTCCACGATCGGCTCCAGCACCTGCGGCGTGGCGCGCGACACCGCGTCCAGGAACGCCTTGCGTCCTGCCGCGGCGAAAGCCACTTCCTTGCTGTCGACGGGATGGTGGCGCCCGTCGTACACCACCACGCGCACATCCTGGATCGGGAAACCGGCGATCGCGCCGCCGCCCACCGCCTGGCGCACGCCCTTCTCCACCGCCGGCATGAACTGCCCGGGGATGGTGCCGCCCTTGACCTCGTCGACGAACTCGAAGCCGCTGCCGCGCGGCAGCGGCGCCACGCGCAGGTACACCTCGCCGAACTGGCCTGCGCCACCGGTCTGTTTCTTGTGGCGGTGGTGGCCCTCGGCCGCGCTGCCGATGGTCTCGCGATACGCGATGCGGGGGACCCGCGTGGTGACTTCCACCCCGTGGCGGCTGGTGAGGCGGTCGAGCATGATCCGCAGGTGCAGGTCGGACAGCCCGCGCACCAGGGTCTCGTGGGTCTCGACCTGCTGCTCGACCCGGAACGCCGGATCCTCCTGCGACAACTTGTCCAGCGCCGCGGACAGTTTCTGCTCCTGCCCACGGCTGGCCGGCGAGATCGCCAGGCCGAACATCGACTGCGGGAACTGGGTCGGCGCCAGGTGCAGGTGGTCCTGCTCGTGCCGATCGTGCAGCACCGCATCGAAATGCACCTCCTCGATCTTCGCCGTTGCCGCGATATCGCCGGCGATCACCTGCTCCACCGCCACATGCTCCTTGCCCTGGATGCGATACAGATGCGCCGCGCGCACCGGCTTGCGGGCATCGTCCACCAGCAGCGGCATGTCCTTTGACAGCGTGCCCTGGTACAGCCGGAACACGCCGATCTTGCCGACGAACGGGTCGTTGATGATCTTGAAGACATCGGCCACCACCGCGCCCGCCGGATCGGCCGACACCTGCACCTCCACGCCATCGGCGCTGAACGCCGGCGGATTGCCTTCCTCCGGATTGGGCAGCAGCTCGCGGCAGATCCGCAGCAGCTCGGCCACGCCCGCCCCGCTGCGGGCGGACACGAAGCACACCGGCACCAGATGGCCCTCGCGCAGGCACTGCTCGAACGCATCGTGCAGTTCCTGGCCGGACAGGCCGGCCTCGCCCTCGTCGAGATAGTGCTCCATCACCGTCTCGTTGATCTCCACCACCTGGTCGACGATCGCGCGATGCCACTGCGCCACCGGCCCGGCATCACTCTCGCCGGCATCGCTGGAGAAACAGTCCACCACGCGGCGGCCGCCGTCGGCCGGCAGGTTGAGCGGCAGCACCTGCGGGCCGAAGGCCTCGCGCAGATCGGCCAGCAGCGTGGCCGCGTCCACGCCCTCCTGGTCGATCTTGTTGACCACCAGCATCCGGCACAGCTGGCGTCCCTCGGCCCGCTGCATGAAGCGGCGCGTACCGTGCTGGACGCCGCGTCCGGCATCCACCACCACCGCCGCGGTTTCCACCACCGCCAGCGCCGGCAGCGCCGCACCGCGGAAATCCGGGTATCCGGGCGTATCGATCAGGTTGAGATGCAGGCCGGGGGCGTCGATCGAAGCGATCGCGCTGTCGATCGAATGGCCGCGTTCGCGTTCGGCGGGATCGTGGTCGGACACGGTGCTGCCGCGCTCGATGCTGCCTGCCGCCTGCAGGGCGCCGCCGGCCAGCAGCAGGGCTTCGAACAACGTGGTTTTGCCGGCGCCGGGGTGGCCCGCCAGGGCCACGTTACGGATATCGCGGGTGCTGTAGGACATGAGCCTTTCCTCCAGGGTGAGAAGGCGTCATGGCGTCCGGAAGCCTGGCCACGGAGCGGGCCGGGGCGGGGTCATGGCCCACGCAATGTAGCGCTTCCGGCGCCGGCTCCCCGTTGCGACGCACAAACCCGTCACGAATACCGGGCTATGCTGCCGCTCCCTCATTCCCGCAGGAGAGATCGCAATGGGTATTTCGCGCCACGCCACCGCACACTGGGAAGGCGACCTGAAGACTGGCAAGGGCTTGTTGAGCACGCCGCAGAGCGGCCTGCTGGACAACACCCGCTATGGCTTCAACAGCCGTTTCGGCGACGAGAAGGGGACGAACCCGGAAGAACTGATTGCCGCGGCGCACGCCGGTTGTTTCACCATGGCGCTGTCGGCGCAGCTGACCGAAGCCGGCTTCCCGCCGAAGTCGCTGGACACGCGCGCCGAGGTCGACCTGTCGATGGAAGGTGGCCCGCAGTTGTCGCAGATCCGCCTGAAGTTGAAGGCGGTGGTGCCGGGGATTGATGAAGCGAAGTTCCGCGATCTGGCGCACAAGGCGGAGAAGAACTGCCCGGTGTCCAAGGCGCTGAGCGCGGTGCCGATCAGCCTGGAAAGTGAGTTTTCCAACGGCTGAGTTTGGGGCTGGATGGATGTTGGAACGGCGCCTTTTTTGGGCGCCGTTTTTTTTGGGGGCAGTGCGGAGAATGTGCCGGCAATGGCGAAAGCCTGTTTCTCGATTCGCACGGGTATCTCCGTTTTCGCCGTCTCTTTGTTTTTCCGGTCGCGGCTGAAGCCGCTCCTACAATGAGATGGTCGGGTGGTCAGGTGGTCAGGTGGTCAGCGGGTGGGGGGGCAGGGGGCGGGTTGTGAGGTGGGGGGGCAGGCTAGGTGGGCGGTCGAATGGGTAGTCGGTAGTCGGTCGAGTGCGCAAAAAAGTGCGGAGGCGGCGCGCCGCTTTTTTTTGTCCGGTCATGGTGATGCGTAGGGCCTGCGGGGGTGGGACCCTTTCGGGACCGTTGGCG
>DJAN01000075.1:0-2179 GCA_002429615.1 Lysobacteraceae bacterium UBA6001 | reverse complement strand
CACGGCGTGTCCCGAAAGGGTCCCACTCCCGCGGGCCGTGCACGATCAAAGCAAGCCGATCAACATCGAAGGCCGACAAGAACCCAGCCCCCTCACACCGCCCCCCTCCAGACTTTCCATTCAGTGCCGTTTCACCGCCCCAAAGCCAGCATCCGCATCAACTCCCCACCTGCCGGAATGCCGCGATGAAATCCACCCCTTGGGTCCTGGGCTTGCTGGCGGCGGGGCTGGTGATGGCCGCGGGTGGCGCGCAGGCGCAGCGTTACCGTGACGACGGTGGCTATCGCGATGACGGTCGGTACTACGACGACACTCGTGACAATGGCGACGTTGGCTATGACTACGCCCGGGTAGTGCGGGTGGACCCGATCATCGTGCGCGACCAGACCCGCGACGCGCCGCGTTGTTATGACCGTCCGGCCCAGGGCAGTTACGGCGGTGGCGGCGGCGACTATTACGGCGACAGCACGCCAACGGCGAACTCGCCAGGCCGCAGCCTGGCCACGGTGATCGGCGGTGTTGCCGGCGCGGTGGTGGGCAGTCGTTTTGGCGGTGGCAGCGGCCAGATCCTGGGCACCGCGGTCGGCACCATGGCGGGCGGTCTGGCTGGGCAATCGGTCTACGACGCCAACCATCCGCAGGATCGCAGCGGTTATGTGCGCGTCTGCGACCCGGCGCCGGAACCGCGCGAAAGCGTCGATGGCTACGACGTCACCTACGAATACGGCGGCCGCACGTATCACACCCGCAGCGACTACAACCCCGGCGATCGTATCCGCGTGCGCGTGGAAGCCGCACCGGAGTAATCGGACTCAGGTCCCCGGCCAGTCCAGCGTCCCGCGGATCACCGTCCGCACCTGCCCGCCGGACCAGACCTCACCGTCCGCATCCACGAACAGCGTCAGCCGCGCATCCGCCCCGATCTCGCGGCCCTGGCTCACCCGGTAGCGGCCGCCGCGACCGGGCAGCGCGCCGCGATGATCGAGCCACGCCGCCAGCACCGCATTCGCCGCCCCGGACGCCGCATCCTCGAAACGTCGGCCCAGGCCGACGAACGCGCGCACCGCCAGGTCCCACTCGGCCCCCGCATCGGCGCGTGCATACGCGAACACGCCCATCGCCTCGGTCTGCTCGGCCAGCGCCGCGATCGCCTCCCAGTCCGGCGTCAGTGCCCGCAGCGTCGCCTCGTCGGCCACTTCCACCACCCACCAGCGGCGGCCGCCTTCCATCAGCGCCGGCGGCAGCGCGCCCAAGCGCCAGCCGCGCAACGCAGCGCGCAGCCGCGGATCATCGGCGGTCACCACTTCGCCCACCGCCGCGCGCGGCGTGCGGATCGCGATGCTGCGTCCGCTGGCATCCTCGTGGATCTCCAGCGGCAGTCGCCCGGCGATGCCGTCCTGCACCAGCGTGCCAGCGCGCGCCTGTGCCAGTCCCAGCTCGAGCACCGCATGCGCCGTCCCCACGCTGGGGTGCCCGGCGAAGGGCACCTCCTTCTGCGGCGAGAACATGCGGATCTCATAGCTCACCGCCGCATCCGCGGGCGCGAACACGAAAGTCGTCTCCGGCAAGCGCGTCCAGCGTGCGATCGCCTGCATCGCCGCCTCGTCCAGCCCTTCCGCATCCAGCACCACCGCCAAGGGATTGCCGCCCCCGGCGCGGGTGGAAAACACATCCAGCTGCAGGAAACGGCGCGAAGTCATTGGCGGAGCCCGGGAGAAGCAGGGCGCGCAGCTTACCAGTCGATCTGGCCGTCGATCACCGACTGCACCTGGCCGCCGATCCAGACCTCGCCTTCGGCGTCGATCTCCACCCGCACCCGCCCGTCACGGCCCATCTCGCGGCCCTGGCTGGCGAGATAGCGGCCTTCGCCGGGCGCGCGGCCCTGCGCCGCCAGATACGCACCGACCAGCGCATTGGCGCTGCCGGTCACCGGGTCTTCCGGCACCCCGACCCCCGGCGCGAACGCACGCACCGCCAGCTGATGACCATCGCCGCCATCGCACAACGCGAACGCCGCCAGCTTGCCGTTGCCGGGCAGCTGCGCGATCGCGGCGAAGTCCGGCTGCAGCGAGCGCAGCGCGGCCTCGTCGCGCACTTCCAGCAGCCACCAGTCCGGACCGTTGTTCCACAGCTCGGCCGGATGCGCCGCTGCGATCGCCGCCAGCGCGGGCGGCAGCAG
>DJAN01000260.1:896-2928 GCA_002429615.1 Lysobacteraceae bacterium UBA6001 | reverse complement strand
TCCCAGGTCGCGGCTGAAGCCGCTCCTACCATGCGAGCCATGCGAGCCCAAGCTCACACCCAGCGCGTCTTGGCCAGCAGCTCGTCTTCCCAGTCGAACACGATCTCGCCCTCGCGCACGAACAGGCTGACGAAATTCAGCACATTGCGCGCGAACATCTCGCTCGCATGCACCGCGCCCATGCTGGCGAGATTCAACGGCCCGGCGATCGTCACCCCCGCCTCCACCACCGTCTCGCCCGGGCGCGTCAGCTCGCAGTTGCCGCCGGTCTCCGCCGCCAGATCCACCACCACGCTGCCCGGCTTCATCCCCGCGACCATCGCCGCGGTCAGGATCTTCGGCGCCGGGCGCCCCGGCACCGCCGCGGTGCACACCACCACGTCGATCCCGCGCAGATGCTCGGCCAGCCGCCGCTGCTGCTCGGCGCGCTCCTCCTCGGTCAGCGCACGCGCATAGCCGCCCTCGCCGGCCGCGCTCACGCCCAGGTCGAGAAAGCGCGCGCCCAGCGATTCGATCTGCTCGCGCGTTTCCGGGCGCACATCGAACCCTTCCACCTGCGCGCCCAGTCGCCGCACCGTGGCGATCGCCTGCAAACCCGCCACGCCGGCACCCACCACCAGCACCTTCGACGGACGGATCGTTCCCGCCGCCGTGGTCAGCATCGGGAAAAACCGCGGCGCCAGTTCAGCCGCGATCAGCGCGGCCTTGTAGCCCGCCATGCCCGCCTGCGAACTGAGCACGTCCATCGCCTGCGCGCGCGTGGTGCGCGGCAGGCGTTCGAGCGGAAATACGTAGCGCTCCGGCGCGCGCAGCGCCTCGGCACGCAGCGGCTCGGCCTCCGGCTGCAACAGACCGACCACGGCCGCGCCGCCGGCGATCTGCCGCAGCCGCGCCACCGCCGGCGCCTGCACGCACAGCACCAGGCCGGCGTCGGGCAACGTCGCATCGCTGGCGAGCGTGGCGCCCACCTGCAGGTAGCTGTCGTCAGGGAATCCGGCGGCACTGCCGGCGCCGGGCTCGATCGCCACCTGCGCCCCCAATGCGATGAGCTTCTTCACTGTTTCCGGGGTGGCCGCCACGCGGCGCTCGCCCTCGGCGTGTTCCTTCAACACCCGCACCTGCACCGCCATGCCATCCCCTTGCCCGTGATCGCGTCGCGCCGATCCTAGCAAAGGTCCGCACCCGGCCCGGGACAAAGGGTCGCGGTGCGGCCAATGGCCCCAGCCGGCGGCGTCAGTGGAAGGTGTTGGTCTGCGGGTCCAGGCGGTCGATCACGCCCTGCATGGCGCTGTCGAACGCGCCATCGTTGACGTGCGCGCGCAGCCGGCCCAGCCGCACCATCACCGCCAGTTCCTCCGGCGAGGCGACGCAGAAGCGCACGCCGCGGCGGTTCACGAACAGCAGGCGCGAGGAGATCGGGCTGACCCAGGACAGCTTGCCGGCCTGGACCTTGCCGTCCTTGTCGACGAAGTCCAGCCAGGTGCCGATCGCCAGCTGGCGGAAACGGTCAGCGTCGGCGTTGTCGAAATCCTCCAGCGCCGGGTCGCCTTCCAGCTCCACCGCCGCCGATTCGGCCACCGGCGGCTGCGGCAGGCTGACCTGCGGCAGTTCCGGCAACGACTTCTCCAGCTCCGGGCGCGCCTCGGCCACCGCCTGCAGGGTGTCGTGCAACGCCCCGATGGCGACCAGCGCCGCGTCGCCGTGCAGGCCCACGCTGGCGAACACCTTCTGCAGCGCCGGCTCCCACGCCTGCAGCCACGGCTTGCCGATGATGTGGCGGCGCGCCTCGGCCACTTCTTCCAGCACGCCATCGGCCAGCGCGATCGATTCGCCGACCGCCGGGCCTTCCTCGCCATCGCGCAGGATCGACATCGTCATGTGGTGCAGCCACGGCTGGCGCAGGAAATCCTGCACCGCCTGCGGCAGTTCGTCGTTGACGCGCTTGTCCAGCTCTTCCAGCGCGCGGCTGCGCGCCAGTTCCAGCTTCTCCTGGCCGCGCTGGGTCTCGGCGGCGCGGCGCTCGGCGATCTCG
>DJAN01000260.1:0-717 GCA_002429615.1 Lysobacteraceae bacterium UBA6001 | reverse complement strand
GCGCGGCGCTCGGCGATCTCGATGCGGCGGCGATGCTGGGCGAGGAAGTCGCGGAACTCCTCCTCCAGGGTCAGGAAGATCGCCAGGTTCTCGTTGAACTCGGCCACCAGCCGCTCGATGATCTCCTCGACCTTGCCCATCAGCACGCGTTCGGCCGGGCTGTCGCCGGCATTGCCTTCGCAGGCCTCGGCCAGCGAGTTGAGCAGGCGGCGCGCCGGGTGGGTCTTCTGCACGAACATCTTGCGATCGAGCAGCGCGACCTTGACGAACGGCACCACCAGCTTGCCGATCAGCTCGCGCGAACGGCCTTCCAGGTCGCGCTCGTCCAGCATCACGTCGAACAGCATGCCGACCAGGTCGATGGCGTCCTCGTCCATCGGGTCCAGCCGCGCGCTCGCCGGGTCCACGCCCAGCTGCGTCGCGCTGGACAGCACTTCGCTTTTCAGGCGCTGCGCCAGCGACTCGCCGTCATCGCCGATGGCGGCGTTGAGCGTGGCGCTCGGCGTGGCCTGCAGCAGCGACAGCACCGACATCATCTCGCGCTGGCTCAACGGGCGCTGCTGGCCCATCGCCGCCGAGGCCGCGGTGGCGGCGTTGGTCGCGTTGTCGCGCACATTGCGGGTCTGCTGCAGCAGTTCGTGCAGCGCTTCGAGCAGCATGCCCTGGTTGCCGCCGGGGTGGCCATCGGCCGCCGCCGCGGCGCCGCCCTCGTCGTCG
>DJAN01000068.1 GCA_002429615.1 Lysobacteraceae bacterium UBA6001 | reverse complement strand
CATCCTGGTCAACAACGCCGGGGGGCCGCCGCCTGGTGACTTCCACGACTGGACGCGCGAGGACTGGATCCGCGCGATCGACGCCAACATGCTCACGCCGATCGAGCTGATCCGCGCCACCGTGGATGGCATGCGCGCGCGCCGCTTCGGCCGCATCGTCAACATCACTTCCAGCGCGGTGAAGGCGCCCATCGACGTGCTCGGCCTGTCCAACGGCGCGCGTTCGGGGCTGACCGGCTTCGTCGCCGGGCTGGCGCGCAAGACCGTGGTCGACAACGTCACGATCAACAACCTGCTGCCCGGCGCGTTCGATACCGACCGCCTGAAGACCAACTTCGCCCTCGCCGCGAAGGTGCAGGGGCGCAGCACCGAGGAGGTCGCCGATGCACGTCGGCGCGCGCAACCGTCCGGACGCTTCGGCACGCCGGAGGAATTCGGCATTGCCTGTGCGTTCCTGTGCGGCGCGCAGGCCGGCTACATCACCGGGCAGAACCTGCTGATCGATGGCGGCGCCTATCCGGGCACGTTCTGAGCAGCTGAACGCCTTGGGTTTCCCCGCCGCGCCCCGCGCGGCGACAATACGCAGTCCATGAATTCCTCTTTCGACCCCCGCCACGTCCGCCGCGCCTTCTCCCGCGCCGCGGGCAGCTATGACGCCGCCTCCCCGCTCCAGCTCGAGGTCGGCAAGCGCCTGCTCGAATCCCTGGACTACCTCGACGACCGCCAGCCGCAGGTGGTGCTCGACGTCGGCGCCGGCACCGGCCACGCCAGCGCGGTGATGAAGAAGCGCTGGCCCAAGGCGCAGGTGATCGCGCTGGACCAGGCGCTGCCGATGCTGCAGGAGGCGAAGAAGCAGGCCGGCTGGTGGCGTCCGTTCCAGCGCCTGGCCGGCGACGCGCGCGCTCTGCCGCTGGCCGACGGCAGCGTGGACGTGATCTTCAGCAACCTGTGCCTGCAGTGGGTGGAGGACCTGCCGGCGGTATTCGCCGGCTTCCGTCGCGCGCTCAAGCCGGGCGGCCTGCTGCTGTGCTCCACGTTCGGCCCGGAGACCCTGATCGAGCTGCGCGAAGCCTTCGCCCAGGCCGACGGCGCGGTGCCGCATGTCAGCCGCTTCCCGCCCATCGCCCAGTTCGGCGATGCGCTGATGATGGCCGGGTTCCGCGATCCGGTGCTGGACCGCGACGCCTTCAACCTGACCTACGCGGACCTGCCGGCGCTGATGCGCGACCTGCGCGCGATGGGTGCGACCAACGCCCTCAGCGCGCGCCGGCATACCCTCACCGGAAAGCAGCGTTTCGCTGCCGCCGCCACCGCCTACGAGCCGCTGCGGCGTCCGGATGGCAAGCTGCCCAGCACCTGGGAAGTCATCTACGCGCATGCCTGGGCACCGGACCCGGGCGCACCGATCCGCGAGCACGGGCATGACGTCGCCGCGGTACCGGTGGCGCAGATCCCGATCCGGCGGCGCCCACGCGCGCCGGAGTAGCTTTCCGGATGAACGGTTCCGGCCTGCCCCATGGGGAGGCCGGGAGTAGAATTGCGCCGCTCCATCTCCCCCAAGGCCCCCATGCTGAAGTGGCTCCTCATCGCGCTGTTCATCGCTTCAGCGCTCTACATCCATTACCGGGGCCGGGTACGTCACCGCCTCAGCCGCCAGTTGCTCGACCACTCGACCTTCATGGCGCCGATCAACACGCTGATGTACCTGTGCTCGCGCGTGCCGACCACGCCGTTCATCGACCCGGGCAAGGAATTCCCCGAGCTGGCGCCGCTACGCGCGCAGTGGCCGGCGATCCGTGACGAGGCCGTCGCGCTGGCGCAGATGCAGAAGATCCGCGCCGCCGATGGCTATACCGATATCGGCTTCAACTCGTTCTTCCGTCGCGGCTGGAAGCGCTTCTACCTGAAGTGGTACGGCACCGCGCACCCGTCGGCGGCCGAGCTGTGCCCGCAGACCACCGCGCTGCTGGCCTCGATCCCGACGATCAAGGCGGCCATGTTCGCCGAGCTGCCGCCGGGCAGCGAGCTGCGCCCGCACCGCGACCCGTTCGCCGGCTCCATGCGCCTGCACCTGGGCCTGGCCACACCGAACGACGACCGCTGCTTCATCGAAGTCGACGGCCAGCGCCACAGCTGGCGCGACGGCGAGTGGACGATGTTCGACGAGACCTACATCCACCACGCCCGCAACGATACCGAGCAGGACCGCATCATCCTGTTCTGCGATATCGAGCGGCCGATGCGCTGGCGCTGGGCGCAGGCGGTGAACCGGGTGGTCGGCAAGACGCTGCTGGCGGCGGGTGCGTCGCCGAACCAGGACGGCGACAAGACTGGCGGCATCAACCGCCTGTTCCGTTATTTCTATGCGGTGCGCCTGAAGGCCAAGGCATTGAAGGAGCGCAACAACCCGCTGTACCAGACGTTGAAGTGGGGCATCTTCGCCGCGGTGGTGGCGGGCATCATCCTGATCTGAAGGGCGCGGCGCGGCCGCGCATCAACCGCCGCCGCCCCTCTGTTCTGGCGGCGCGGCGCCGCCGCGCATCAAACGCCGCCTGCCCCCCTGTTCTGACGGCGTGGCGCCGCCGCCTCCCCCTGTAGGAGCGGCTTCAGCCGCGACCGCGGATTCTCCGGTCGCGGCACCTCCCTCCGTCAGCCCCCAACCTGCGCGATCCAATCCTGCAGGTTGTAGTAATTGCTGACCCGAGCGATCCGCCCCTCCGCGACCTCGAAGAACGCGCCCCCCGGCAGCACATAGCGCTGTCCGTTCGCCTTCGGCAGCCCTTCGTCGTCGTGGTGGTACTCGCCATGCACGACATACTCGGCGGCCACGCGCGCGCCGTCTTCGGACGCCATCACCACCACATCGCGCAGCTGTTCGCGATAGCTCGCCTCCATCCGCGCGAGGAAGGCCTGGAACGCAGCGCGTCCGGTTTCACGCCCGCCCTGGTTGAGATCGTGCGCCACGTCATCGGCGAGGCAATCGAGCATGCCGTTCCAGTCACCGCGATTGAAGGCATCGTAATAGCGCTGCACGAGTTCAACGGAAGCCAGCCGGCTCATGATCGAATCCAGTAAGTAGGGCGCTTCATGATAAGGCCCCCCGATGCCCCCCATGGAGGAGAGCCCCCTTTGTTAAGGGGGCGCGCCGAAGGCGCGGGGATAGGAAGCACCGGTCGCAGGCTTTGCTCCGCAAAGCCGCCTTCCACCGGGATCTGTTCCTAGGCGGTGCCTAGGAACAGATCCCGGTG
>DJAN01000069.1 GCA_002429615.1 Lysobacteraceae bacterium UBA6001 | reverse complement strand
GAAAGGGCCAAGCCCCCGCAGACCCTAAGGTTCGCCGCAGCCGGACACAGGGATTGGTCGCGGGGCCTGTGGCGTTCTTTCGAAGCGCATTTCACGCCGTCCACCACGCCGGTTCCGCATTCCTTACTTTTTCTGTTTTTTCTTTTTTTGTAGGAGCGGCTTCAGCCGCGACCGGAAGAACAAAGAACAGACAGACCCTGGCTTCCAATAGCAGAGTCCCCCAAGCACGCTCCCAACCCCTCCAGCACGCCCACCCCCACCCGGGTAAAATGGCCCGATTCCCGCCTCCCGCTAGAGCGTTCCATGAGCTGCCGCACCCGTTTCGCCCCCAGTCCCACCGGCTACCTGCACATCGGCGGGGCGCGCACCGCGCTGTACTGCTGGCTGGAGGCAAAGCACCGCGGCGGCGAGTTCGTGCTGCGCATCGAAGACACCGACCGCGAACGCAGCACGCAGGCCGCCATCGACGCGATCCTTGAAGCGATGGAATGGCTGGGCCTGGACTACAACGAAGGTCCGATCTACCAGACCGATCGCGTCGAGCGCTACAAGGCCGTGGCCGAGCAGCTGATCGCCGACGGCAAGGCCTATTACGCCTACGAGACCCGCGAGGAGCTCGATGCCATGCGCGAGGCCGCGATGGCCAAGCAGGAGAAGCCGCGCTACAACGGGGCGGCGCGCGAGCAGAACCTGCCGCTGCGTGATGACCCGAACCGCGTCATCCGCTTCAAGAATCCGCTCGACGGCGTGGTCGCGTTCGATGACCTGATCAAGGGCCGCATCGAGATCGCCAACAGCGAGCTCGACGACATGGTGATCTTCCGCCCGGATGGCTACCCCACCTACAACTTCGCGGTGGTGGTGGACGATTGGGACATGGGCATCACCGAGGTCATCCGCGGCGATGACCACATCAACAACACCCCGCGCCAGATCAACATCTACGAGGCGTTGGGGGCGCCGGTGCCGAAGTTCGCGCACATGCCGATGATCCTCGACGAGCAGGGCGCCAAGCTGTCCAAGCGCACCGGTGCGGCCGACGTGATGCAGTACAAGGACGCCGGCTACCTGCCGCATGCGCTGATCAACTACCTGGCCCGCCTGGGCTGGTCGCATGGCGACCAGGAGCTGTTCTCGCGCCAGGAGCTGATCGACCTGTTCGACGTGAAGGACGTCAATTCCAAGGCCGCGCGCCTGGATATGGCCAAGCTCGGCTGGGTCAATCAGCACTACCTGAAGACCGACGACCCGGCCACGATCGCGCCGCAGCTCGAATACCAGCTGCGCAAGCTCGACCTGCCGCTGGGCCGCGGCCCGGCCGCCGCCGACGTGGTGGTGGCGCTGCGCGACCGCGTGCAGACCCTGAAGGAAATGGCCGAGCGCGCGGCGGTCTGGTACCAGCCGCTGGAGCACTACGACGGCGACGCGGTGGCCAAGCACCTCAAGCCGGCCGCCGAAGCCCCGCTGGCCAAGGCCCGCGAGCTGCTGGCCGACGTGGGCACCTGGAGCGTGGAAAGCGTTTCCCAAGCCCTGCACGACGCTGCGGCGGCGCTGGAGATCGGCATGGGCAAGGTGGCCCAGCCGCTGCGCGTGGCCATCACCGGCACCCAGGTCAGCCCGGACATTTCCCAGACGGTGTACCTGGCCGGGCACGACGAGGCCTTGAAACGCATCGACGCGGCGCTTATCAAGGTACGTACGGCGGTTTGAACCGCCGCCCGTCCCGATCCGAGGTCGCCATGCCCGCCACCAAGCACGCCTGCACCGATCCGCACCACCACGTTCACAGCGCCGATGCGTTCGTGGGCGCGGTCGAGCGTGCGTGCGCCGAACGCGGCCTGCGCCTGACCCCGATCCGCGCCAACGTGCTGCGGCTGATTGCCGACGCCGGCAAGCCGGTGAAGGCCTACGAGCTGCTGGAATGGGTGCGCGAGGGCAAGAGCGTCGGCGCCGACGCACCGCCCACGGTGTATCGCGCGCTGGACTTCCTGATGGCCAACGGTTTCGTGCACAAGCTCGAATCGGTCAACGCGTTCGTCGCCTGCCACCACCCCAACAGCAGCCAGCATTCGGTGCCGTTCCTGATCTGCGACCGCTGCCATAGCGCGGTGGAGCTGGAGGACCGGGAAGTGGTCACGCAGTTGGAGGCCCGCGCCAAGGCGCTGGGTTTCCATCCGCAGGCGCAGACGCTGGAAGTGCATGGCTTGTGCGCGAAGTGTGCGCAGTCGGCATAAGCCCCTGAGTTGAACAAGAAGGGGCGCCGCGAGGCGCCCCTCTCGTTTTCACGCCACCTGCCGCGATTCCCCGCGCAGCCGCAGCGCCGCATGCACCATCGCGCGCAATGCGGTCTCCACTTCCGCCCAGCCGCGCGTCTTCAGGCCGCAGTCCGGGTTCACCCACAGCTGCTCCGGTGCGAGCACGTCGCGCGCGCGCTGCAGCAGCTCGCCGATGTCCGCCACCGACGGCACGCGCGGCGAGTGGATGTCGTAGACACCCGGCCCGATCGCGTTGGGGTAGTGGAAGCGCACGAAGGCATCCAGCAGCTCCATCCGCGAGCGCGAGGTCTCGATGGAGATCACGTCCGCATCCAGCGCCGCCACCGCCTCGATGATGTCGTTGAACTCGGCGTAGCACATGTGGGTGTGGATCTGCGTTTCATCGCGCACGCCACTGGCGGCGATGCGGAAGCTCTCCACCGCCCAGTCGAGATACGCCTGCCATTCGCCACGCCGCAGCGGCAGGCCTTCGCGCAGGGCCGGCTCGTCGATCTGGATCACCCCGATTCCCGCCGCCTCCAGGTCACGCACCTCGTCGCGCAGCGCCAGCGCGATCTGCCGGCAGGTGCGCGCGCGTTCCTGGTCGTCGCGCACGAACGACCACTGCAACACCGTGACCGGGCCGGTCAGCATGCCCTTCATCGGCCGCGTGGTGAGCGATTGCGCGTACTGCGACCAGCGCACCGTCATCGGCGCCGGGCGTGCCACATCGCCATAGATGATCGGCGGCTTCACGCAACGCGAGCCGTAGCTCTGCACCCAGCCGTGCTGGGTGAAGCTGAAGCCGTCCAGGCGCTCGCCGAAATATTCGACCATGTCATTGCGCTCGAACTCGCCGTGCACCAGCACGTCCAGGCCGATCTCCTCCTGGAAGCGCACGCAGTGCGCGATCTGGCCGGCGATGAAGGCGTCGTAGCCGGCGACGTCTAGCTTGCCGGACAGGAAGCGGGCGCGTGCCTGCCGCACCTCGGAGGTCTGCGGGAACGAGCCGATCGTGGTGGTGGGGTACAGCGGCAGCTTGAGCACGTCCTGCTGCAGGCGCGCGCGTTCGGCGTAGGGACGCTGGCGCCGGCTGGCATCGGCATCCAATGCCGCCTGTCGACGCGCGACGTCCTCGCGGTGCACCCGTGGGGACTGCCGGCGGGCGTCGTGCGCGGACCGTACGTCGCGCAGCGCGATGTCGGCGTCGGCGCGGCCGTCGAGCAGGTCGGCCAGCGTGCGCAGCTCCTCCAGCTTCTGCACGGCGAAGGCCAGCCAGCCGCGTAGCTCGGCATCGAGGGATTTCTCCTGCGCCAGATCCACCGGCACGTGCAGCAGCGAGCACGAGGCCGACAGCCACAGGCGCTCGCCGCCGAGATGGCCCTGCGCATAGCGGGCCAGGGTGAGGGCTTCGTCGAGGCGTGCGCGCCAGATGTTGCGGCCGTCGATCAGGCCCGCGGAGAGCACGCGTCCTGCCGGCAACGCGCGCAGCACGGCGTCGAGCTGGGCGCGGCCGCGCACCAGGTCGACATGCAGGCCGTCGGCCGGCAGCGCCGCGGCCAGCGCGAGGTTGTCGTCCAGTGCGCCGAAATAGGTGGCGAGCAGGATTTTCGGGCGAGTCGTTTCCGCGAGGAAGGCGTAGGCACGTGCATAGGCGTCACGGGTGGCGGGGTCGAGATCCAGCACCAGGGCTGGCTCGTCCAGCTGCACCCACTGCGCGCCGGCGGCCTGCAGTTCGCCCAGCAGCTGCGCATACACCGGCAGCAGTGCGTCGAGCAGCGCCCAGCGATCGCTGCCATCGACGGTCTTGGACAGCCGCAGGAAGGTCACCGGCCCGAGCAGCACTGGCCGGGTTTCGATGCCGAGGGCGCGGGCTTCGCGGTATTCGTCCACCGCCTTGCGCGAACGCAGCCGAAACGCCTGGCCCGCCTGCAGTTCCGGCACCAGATAGTGGTAGTTGGTGTCGAACCACTTGGTCATTTCCAGCGCATGCACGTCGATGCCGTCGGCCTGGTGGCCGCGCGCCATGGCGAAGTACGCGGCCAGCGGCTCGGGGTCGAGCAGGGGCCGGTAGCGTTCCGGAATCGCATCGAAGCCGAAAGCCGTATCGAGGACGTGGTCGTAAAGGCTGAAGTCGTTGCTCGGCGGCACGTCCACGCCGGCCTCGCGTTGCCGTTGCCAGTGCCGCGCGCGCAGCTGGCGGGCCTGCTCGCGCAGGGTTTCGGGCCCGGTTTCGCCACGCCAGTGGTTTTCCAGGGCTTGTTTCAGCTCGCGCCGCGCACCGATGCGCGGGAAGCCGAGGTGGGTCACGATCGTCATTGAAAGATCCTCATTGCATGGGCAGTGAGGAACGAAGGAACCGCGGTGCGCGCCCGCCTGCGCGTGCGACGTGCCGCCAGCGACCTTCGCCCCCGCGGGCGAACCGGCGACACGCGGGCAGGACGGAAGGCCGCGCGCGGCCCTGCCGACACGGACTCCCGCCGCCCCCCGCGGGGCGCCAGGTCGAAGCAGCGGCCAGTGGCCGCCGGCGCGGGCCGGTATTCGGGCTGATGGACAGGCCATGTCGTTCGACATGGAGGCCTAGTGCCCGCCGCTTCCCAGGCCTCAAGCCCAGTGCATATGGCGGGGGTCGTTTCCATTCACCGCTGCGGGGCAGCTCCGGAATGGGCTGGCAAGCCAGCCTTCACCGGATTCCCGATTAAATCCATCGCTTCATGTGGATGAAGCGATGGATACCTGCGCGGAGTGAAAGGTAGGCGCTTGGCAACGATCCGTCAATGCCGGCGACGCGGCGTTGACTGGATCTGAAAGCCGGCTCTGTTATGCCTGCGCGTCCTGTCTTCGTGAGTCTCGTCATGGAAACCCAGCACCTGCACCGCGGTCGCCTGATCGACCACCTGCAACTCGTCGTGCGCGACCTGCCGGCGAGCAAGCGCTTCTACACCGCAGTGTTCGACGTGCTCGGCATCCCGCTCGGCGGGGAGGGCGAGGACTACTTCTGGGCCGACGAGCTGTTCGTCTCCACGCCGGCATCGGAAGCGGCGCTCGGCGAACTGACCGGCCGACATCACCTCGCGTTCCAGGCGCAGGACCAGGCGATGGTGCAGGCCTTCCACAAGGCGGCACTGGCCGCCGGCGGCACCGACAATGGCGCGCCTGGCGAGCGCCCCTACCACCCCGGTTACTACGGCGCCTTCGTGCTGGATCCGGACGGCAACAACATCGAGGCCGTCTACCACGGGCCGGCCAAACGCAGCGCCGGCTCGGTGGAGGTGACGTTCTAGATGCCGAGGAACTTGAACGGTTCCGATGGCACGAAGCGGTCCAGGCTTTCTCCCGCGAACACATTGCGCTGGTTCGGACCGAGATCCAGCTTGAGCACCTTGCCGGTCTCGGCGGAGAAGTCGGCCCGCTTCAGGTCCACCCAGAACGTGTTGGGCGTCAGCGCCGACTCGAAGAAATACAGCCTGCGCTTGTGGTCGACCACGGTGCGCCAGCGCGTGGAAGAAATGTTCGGCTCCTCCTCGGTGTTCAGCCCGTAGGGCACCGAGGCGTTGCGGATCACGCTGAACACGCTGGCCAGCGCGATCACCGGATCCTCGCTCTTGGGAATGGCGTTGATGTAGAACGAGGCGCGCGCGAAGCGATCGGCGGAACGGTTGGTACCCGGCAGCATCGTGGTGCCGCCGATCGCCTTCCAGTACGCATTGAGCGCCAGCTGTTCGTCGAAGGTCGGCGAGTTGGTCATCACCTGGTACTGGCGGCCATGGTGGATCACCTGCTTGCCTCCGATGTATTCGATGATCGCGCTGTCGCCCGTGGCATCGGACATCGACAGGTGCAGCGTGGTCAGGCGGTTCTCGCCGGGCACGTTGTCGGTGACGATGAAGAACGGCTCCTTCTCCAGCGCGGCCACCGCTTCGGCGACGGTGGCGTACTGGTCCAGCACGTATTGCGCCCACAGCGCGATCGACAGCGCCGGCTTGTCCTTGCGATACGCCGGGTACTGCGATTCCACCAGCCACAGCAGCTGCGCAGACAAGCCTTTCTCGTTGACGCCATCAGTGGTGGCGACGTCGTAGCCGGAGGTGATGATGCTGCCGTACCGGGAGGTCCACGTCGGCGTGTTCGGTCCGCCCTCGCCACTGCGGCGCATGCCGCGCGGGAAGATCCACAGGTTGCTGGCGACGTCGCTCTTCCAGTCCATCGAGCGCGCGGTGATGACATCGCCGTCGGCGCCGAGGTAGACCGCACGCGTGCAGGCGCCCGCATCGGGCAGGGTGAGTGCCGCGGCCAGGGTGGCGATGAGGGCGGCGCAGGGCGCCAGGGCGAGGCGGCGGATCCGGTGCGGCATGGCAGCTTCCTTCTGGCGGGCTCGCACGCCAGTAGAAGGGGGGCGCCGCGATGCCGGCATGAAGACCCGCCGGCAGGCATCGCTGATGCAGGCCATGACTTGACCCTGGCCGATGCGCATTCCAATCATCGCCGGTCTCCTCTGCCAACCCCGCACCTGATGAAGATTGCCTGGGCCATCCGCCACCTCCGCTTCGAAGACCTCGGCCTGCTGGCCCCCCTGTTGTGCGAACGCGGTTATGAAATCCGTTACCACGACGCGGCGGCGGACCTGCCCACGCCGGTAGGCTGCGACAACGCCGACCTGCTGGTGGTGCTCGGCGGTCCGATGACCGCCGACGACTACGCCGGGCACGCCAACCTGCGCGACGAAGTGACGATCCTGCGTCAGCGCCACGCGCGCGACCTGCCCACGCTGGGCATCTGCCTGGGCGCACAGATGATGGCGCTGGCGGTGGGCGGCACGGTGCGGCCGATGGTGCGCAAGGAAATCGGTTGGGGGCCGCTGCAGGTGGCGGATCGGGCCGGCTCCCCGTTGGCCGGCGTGACCGCGCAGGACCAGGTGCTGCACTGGCATGGCGACGAGATCGTGCTGCCGGAAGGTTTCACGTCGCTGGCGAGCACGCCGGCCTGCCCGGTGCAGGCGTTCGCCTGGAGCCCGCGCGGCTTGGCGCTGCAGTTCCATTTCGAGGCCGATCCGGCGCGGATCGACGAATGGACCCAGGGCCATGCCGCTGAACTGGCCAGCGTCGGCATCGACCCGGCGCTGCTGCGACGCGATGCCGCCGCGCTCGGCGCACGCCAGCAGGCGCTGGCCGCGCGCGTCATGGGCGCTTGGCTCGACAGCCTCGGCGACTGACCCTCAGTGGCAGGCCGCGGCAGCGGCCTGCACCGGTCGCTCGCGGATCGGCAGGTTCACCAGCGCGGCGGCGGCGGCCAGCGCCATGTCGGCGTACCACATCCATTGGTAGTTGCCGAAATGCTCCAGCGCCACGCCGCCCAGCCATGCGCCGAAGAAGCCGCCGATCTGGTGCGACAGCAGGGTGAGCCCGAACAGCGTGCCGAGATAGCGTGGGCCGAACAGCTTGCCGATCAGCCCGGCCGTCGGCGGCACCGTCGCCAGCCAGGTGAAGCCCAGCGCGGCGGCGAACAGGTAGAACGTCCACGGCGTGGGCGGGGCCATCAGGTACAGCGCGATCAGCACCGCGCGGCTGGCGTACATCGCGAACAGCAGCCACTTCATGCGGAAGCGTTCGCCGAGCTTGCCAGCCACGAGGCTGCCGGCGACGTTGAACAGCCCGATCAGCGCGATGGACGCCGCCGACACGCTGGCCGGCAGGCCGCACAGCGCGATCTCGCCGGGCAGGTGGGTCACCAGGAAGGCGATGTGCAGGCCGCAGGTGAAGAAGCCCAGGTGCAGGCACCAGTAGCTGCGGTCACGCATCGCCACGCGCAGCTGCGCGCGCAGCCCGCCTTCGCCGCCAGCCTCCGGCGCGTGCGCCGGCGGGC
>DJAN01000099.1 GCA_002429615.1 Lysobacteraceae bacterium UBA6001 | reverse complement strand
CGACGCTCTTCCGATCTGCGGCGGCCACCGCGACGCGGACGCGGGCGGCGAAATCCACCGGCGCCGGGGCGCTGGCCATGCCGCGCAGCACATCGCCGCACAGCTGCCAGCGTTCGTGGCAGCCGGACAGTTCGTCGTCGTGCTGCAGGCGACGCAGCAGGAAGCGGGCCTCGTCGGCCGGCAGTTCGCCGTCGATCAGCGCCGACAACTGTTGCCGGTAGTGGACTTCGAACTTGTCACTGGAAGGGGAAGACTCTGGGTTCATACACGATCACGCTGTCGATCACGGGTGGCGCTGTCGGTCTCCAGCAGAGGCCGCAGCTCGGCGTCGATGGCTTCGCGCGCCCGGAAGATGCGCGAGCGCACCGTTCCGATCGGGCAATCCATCTTCTGCGCGATTTCCTCGTAGCTCAGGCCCTCCACCTCGCGCAGGGTGATGGCCGACCGGAGTTCTTCCGGCAAGGCTTGGACCGCTTTCATCACGGTTTGTTCCAGCTCCTGGCGCATCAGTTCACGCTCCGGGGTATCGGTATCGCGCAGACGGGTGGCCCCATCGAACTGCTCGGCATCGGCGACGTCGATGTCGTCGGTGGGCGGGCGGCGGTTGTGCGCGACCAGGTGGTTCTTGGCGGTGTTGACGGCAATACGGTGCAACCAGGTATAGAACTGGGCGTCTCCGCGGAAACTGCCCAGCGCGCGGTATGCGCGCAGGAAGGTTTCCTGGGCCACGTCCTGGCACTCGCTCCAGTCGCTGATGTAGCGCCCGATGAGGGCGACGATGCGGTGCTGGTACTTGCGCACCAGCACATCGAACGCCGCGCTCTCGCCGCGCTGCACGCGCCGGACCAGTTCCAGGTCCAGATCCTGTGGTGTTTCGACCTCGGCCATGTCGGGCCGCACTCCTGTCGCCCTTCATGTCCGGGCGTTATGACCAGCGCTGGTTGGAAAAGTTCAGAGGCGTCACGGACGCCACGCCATAAGGTTAACGGGCGTTGCACTAGCCTGGCGACCGGGGCCGGCAGGGCGGACGGTACCCCCATCCCCTGTCTTTGGGGATTTGACGTGAAGGAAACAACCTCTGGATGATAACGGCCCCTTCCATACACAAGCGGATGGTCAGACCCATGCTCTCAGGCTTCGATGGCCTCCGATTCAGTCACTGGCAGACCGAGATCCGCGATGACGGCATCGTGGTGCTGAGCCTCGATCGCGCCGATGCACCGGTCAACGCCTTCTCGCAGGACGTGCTGCTGGAACTGGCCGACCTGATCGAACGCATCGCGATCGATCCGCCGCGTGGCGTGGTGATCCGTTCGGCCAAGGCGAACGGCTTCATCGCCGGCGCGGACCTCAAGGAATTCCAGGAGTACGACCGCCGCGGCACGGTCAACGACGCGATCCGTCGCGGCCAGACCGTGTTCCAGAAGCTGGCCGAGCTGCCCTGCCCGACGGTGGCGGCGATCCACGGCTTCTGCATGGGCGGCGGCACCGAGATCGCACTGGCCTGCCGCTATCGCGTGGCGTCGGACGATGCCTCCACGCGCATCGGCCTGCCCGAGACCAAGCTGGGCATCTTCCCAGGCTGGGGTGGCAGCGCGCGCCTGCCGCGACTGATCGGCGCACCGGCGGCGATGGACTTGATGCTGACCGGCCGCACCGTCTCGGCCAGCGCCGCGCGTGCGATGGGCCTGGTCGACAAGGTCGCCGCGCCCGCCGTGCTGGTGGACACCGCGGTGGGCCTGATCCTGTCGGGCAGCGTGCGTCCGTTCAAGCAGCGCTTCACCGCCTGGGCGACCAACACCTGGATCGCGCGCAAGCTGCTGGCGCCGCAGATGACCAAGCAGGTCGCGCGCAAGGCCCGCAAGGAGCACTACCCGGCGCCCTACGCGTTGATCAACGTGTGGGAGCGCAGTGGCGGCGCCGGCATCCAGGGCCGCCTGGACGCCGAGCGCAAGGCGGTGGTGAAGCTGGCCGGCACGCCGACCGCGCGCAACCTGATCCGCATCTTCTTCCTGACCGAACGGCTGAAGGGGCTGGGCGGGAAGGATGGCGGCGGCATGCCGTCGCCGGGCATCACCCATGTCCATGTGGTCGGCGCCGGTGTGATGGGCGGCGACATCGCGGCGTGGTCGGCCTACAAGGGCTTCGAGGTGACGCTGCAGGACCGCGAGCAGCGTTTCATCGACACCGCGCTGGCGCGTGGCAACGAGCTGTTCAACAAGCGGGTCAAGGATGCGGCCAAGCGCCCGGCGGTGGCCGCGCGACTGAAGAGCGACCTGGCCGGCCATGGCGTGGCACAGGCGGACCTGGTGATCGAGGCGATCATCGAGAAGCCGGAAGCCAAGCGCGACCTCTACCAGCAGGTGGAGCCGCAGATGAAGGCCGACGCGCTGCTGACCACCAACACCTCCTCGATCCCGCTGACCGAGCTGCGCGAGCATATCCAGCGCCCGGCGCAGTTCGCCGGCCTGCACTACTTCAACCCGGTGGCGATGATGCCGCTGGTGGAGATCGTGCAGCACGACGCGATGGCCGAGGAAACCCGCAAGCGCCTGGCCGCGTTCTGCAAGGCGCTGGACAAGCTGCCGGTGCCGGTGGCGGGTACGCCGGGCTTCCTGGTCAACCGCGTGCTGTTCCCGTACATGCTGGAAGCGGCCACCGCGTATGCGGAAGGCATCCCGGGCCCGGTGATCGACAAGGCGGCGGTGAAGTTCGGCATGCCGATGGGGCCGATCGAGCTGATCGACACCGTGGGCCTGGACGTGGCCGCGGGCGTGGGCGAGGAACTGGCGCCGTTCCTGGGTCTGCCGATCCCGGCGGCGCTGAAGACGGTCGAGCCGGGCAAGCGCGGCAAGAAGGACGGCCAGGGCCTGTACAAGTGGGAGAACGGGCGGGCGGTGAAGCCGGAGGTGCCGAAGGACTACGAGGCGCCGGCCGACCTGGAGGACCGCCTGATCCTGCCGCTGCTCAACGAAGCGGTGGCGTGCCTGCACGATGGCGTGGTGAGCGATGCCGACCTGCTGGATGCGGGCGTGATTTTCGGCACCGGCTTTGCGCCGTTCCGTGGCGGCCCGATCCAGCATGTGCGTGCGACCGGCGCCGATGCGCTGGTGGAGCGCCTGAAGACGCTGCAGTCGCGCTATGGCGACCGCTTCGCGCCGCGCCCGGGCTGGGACATGCCGTCGCTGCGCGAGCCGGTGGTGTAAGGCGCCTTGCCAGCAAAACAAAGAAACGCCGCCCTGGGGCGGCGTTTCTTTTTGGGAGCGAACATCACCTTTTGGGACCGAACATCACCACCCCTCTGACCCCTCATCTGTAGGAGCGGCTTCAGCCGCGACCGCCATCCAACAGCTCGCGACGCCACCCATCGGGGGAAGAGGTCTCCAGCAACCCTCCCACCTTAAGGATGCGGATGCCCGTGATGCCCCTGCGCATCCACGCCATGGTCGCGCCCATCGTCATGCGAATGCCCGCCATGGTCGTGCTCCGCATGCCCGTCATGCCTTTTCCCCGCCGGCGCCGCATGCAGCGCGCACGCATCACCACAATGATCCGCCTCGACCTGCAGCGTCACATGGTCGATTTCAAACCGAGCATGCAGCATCGCCGCCAGTTCCCGGCGCAATCCATCCCCCTCCACCCCATCCGCAGACACCACATGCGCGGTCAGCGCCGGCGTGCTCGACGCCAACGCCCACACATGCAGGTCATGCACATCCACCACCCCCGGCTGCGCGCACAACGCCGCGCGCACCGCCGCCAGGTCCACGCCCTTCGGCACGCCTTCCAGCAGCACGTTGAACGCCTCGCGCAGCAGCAGCCAGGTCCGCGGCAACACCCACAGCCCGATCAGCACCGCCAGTACCGGATCGATCCACTGCCAGCCGGTGAAACGAATCGCCAGCGCACCGATGATCACCGCCACCGAGCCGAGCATGTCGCTCCACACTTCGAGATAGGCGCCCTTGACGTTGAGGCTTTCACCGGCGCCGGCACGCAGCAGGCGCATCGCGATGAGATTGACCACCAGGCCGAACGCGGCGATCACCAGCATGCCGGTGTCGCCGACCGCCTGCGGTTCGCGGAAGCGCTGCACCGCTTCCCACAGGATGTAGGCGCCCACCGCGAACAGCAGCACGCCGTTGGCCATCGCGCCCAGCGCCTCCAGGCGGGCGTAGCCGTAGGTGCGCTTCGCGTCCGGCGGGCGCCGGCTCAGGCGCACCGCGACCAGCGCGATCATCAGGCCGAGCGTGTCGGTGGCCATGTGCGCCGCGTCGGAGAGCAGCGCCAGGCTGCCGGTGACGAAGGCGCCGACGACTTCGGCGAACAGGAAGCTGCCGGTGAGGGCGAGCGCCCACCACAGCGGCTTCTCGTGCCGGATCTCGCTGGGGGCGTGGTTGTGGTCGTGTCCCATCGCGTGTGTTCCTTGAACTGGCCGCCACGATAGGCCGCCACTGCGCGCGGAGACTATTACAAGTGCCGCCCGGGTACGCGCATGGGAGTGCATGCGTGCGAAGGACGGCGTGCGGCACGCACCGCGCCGCAACGCACTACCCTGTAGGAGCGGCTTCAGCCGCGACCCATCGCATCAGGCGGTCGCGGCTGAAGCCGCTCCTACAGAACAACACGCGGGCCGTAAGTGCCGCGGGGCCGCGCGACACGAACGCGCCCACTCCTCAGTTCTCCGAGACCAGCTTCACCACCGAGGAGAAATCCAGCTTGCCGTTGCCGGCGCGGCTGTTCATCGCATACAGGTTGCGCGCCAGCTCGCCCAGCGGGATCGAGGCGCCCACGCCCATCGCCGCTTCCACCGCCAAGCCCAGGTCCTTCAGCATCAGGTCGTTGCCGAAGCCACCGGTATACCCGCGCGAGGCCGGCGCATTCTCCAGCACGCCCGGCCACGGGTTGCACACCTCCGTCGCCCAGCTGCGGCCGGTGCTCACCGCCATCATCTGCGAGAGCACCTTCGCATCCAGCCCATGCGCGGTACCCAGTGCGATCGCCTCGCCAGTCACCGCCATGATCACGCCCAGCGCCATGTTGTTGCACAGCTTGGCCACCTGCCCCGCGCCGCTGTCGCCGACGTGGAAGATGTTCTTGCCCATCGCCTGCAGGAACGGCCGCGCGCGTTCGAGCGCCTCCGCACCACCGCCGACGATGAAGGTCAGCGTGCCGGCAGCGGCACCGGCAGTCCCGCCGGACACCGGCGCATCCAGCATCTGCAGGCCGCGTGCGCTCGCCGCCTCGGCCACCTTGCGCGCGCTCGCCGGGGCGATGGTGCTGCAGTCGATCACCAGCGCGCCGGCCGGAATCATCTGCAGGATGCCGTTCTCGCCCAGGTACAGGCCTTCGACGTGACGGCTGGCCGGCAGCATCGAGATGACGACCTCGGCACCGTCCAGGGTGTCGGCGGCCGAGGAGGCCGCACTGGCGCCCGCGGCGACCGCAGCCTCCAGCGCGGCGGGCACCAGGTCGAACACGCGCAGTGTGTGCCCGGCCTTGGCCAGGTTGGCGGCCATCGGCCCGCCCATGTTGCCCAGTCCGATGAAAGCGATCCGGCTCATTGCAGTGTCTCCGTCAGGCGTGGCCCAGGTCGGCCAGCGGATGCGCCGCGGCCGTCCAGGGGGATTGGAAGAAGGTTTCGGCCCACGCCGCGTCGGCGTGCGCCAGCAGCGCCGGGCTCCAGTGCGGCTGGCGATCCTTGTCGATCAGCAGCGCGCGGATGCCCTCGGCGAAATCGCCGTGTGCGGCGGCATGCAGCGCGACGATGAATTCGGTGCGGAACGTATCGGCCAAGGTCCGCGTGGCGTCGCTGTGCTGCAAGGCCCACGCCAGCCGTGCCGAACCCGGCGAGCCGGCGGCCAGCGTGGCGCGCGCGGCCTGCAGCCACGCATCCTCGCTGGACAGCGCCTCGATCGCGGCCACCACGCGCTCCAGCGAGCCGCTGGAAACCAGGTGTTCGATCAGCTCGGCGTGCATCTGCAGCGGCCCGGGCGACAGCGGCTGGGCGAGGCCCTGCAGGAATTCACCCAGACGGGCGCGATCATGCGCCGCATCGCCACGCCATGCGTGCGCGGCGAGGGCATCGATCACCGCGTCATACTGCGCATGCTCCAGCTGATAATCGGCCAATCCGGCGTAGATCGCATCGCTGGCATTTAACGGCGCGCCGGTCAGCGCGAGGAAGATGCCCGCGCCGCCCGGCACACGGCGCATCAGCCAGCTGCCGCCGACGTCCGGGAACAGGCCGACGGTGATCTCCGGCATCGCCAGCTTCGAGCGCTCGGTCACCACGCGGTGGCTGGCGCCGGACATCAGCCCGATGCCACCGCCCATCACGATGCCATGGCCCCAGCACAGAATCGGCTTGGGATAGGTGTGGATGAAGTAATCGAGGCGGTATTCCTCCTCGAAGAACTGCGCGGCATAGCGGTTGGCGGTGACGTCGCCGGCACCGGACTGGCGGTACTCGACCATGCTGCGATACAGCCCGTGCAGGTCGCCGCCGGCGCAGAACGCCTTGTCGCCCGCGCCGCGCAGCACCACGCAGGCCACCGAGGCGTCAGCCGCCCAGGCACGCAGCTGCGCGTCGAGCCGCCGGGTCATTTCCAGCGACAGGCCGTTGAGCGTCTTCGGTGCATTGAGCGTGGCGATGCCGATGCGATGGCCGGCCTGCCCCTCGCGGGTCTCGAACAGCACCGGCGCTTCGCTGGGGTCGGCGACGTTCATGCGTTCGTCCATTGCGCGGCGCGCTTTTCCAGGAACGCATTGACGCCTTCGGCCTGGTCGGCGGTATCGAACAGATCGACGAACGCCTCGCGCTCGGCGACCAGCGCCGCGGCATGGCTGCCATGGCGGGTGGACTGCACCAGCGTCTTGCATGCGGCCACGCTGCCCGGGCTCTGCTTGCCGGCCTTATGCGCCCACTCTAGTGCGCGCGCCTTCGCTTCACCCTTGCCCACCACTTCTTCGACCAGCCCGATGCGCAGCGCGGTATCCGCATCCACGCGCTCGCCCAGCAGGATCATCCGCTTCGCCCAGCCCTCGCCGACCAGGCGCGGCAGGTTCTGCGTGCCGCCCGCGCAGGGCAGCAGCCCCACGGTAGCCTCCGGCAAGGCCATCTGCGCGTGCGCCTCGGCGATGCGCAGGTCGCAGGCCAGCGCGCATTCCAGGCCACCGCCCATCGCATAGCCATTGACCGCGGCGATGGACACGCCGCGGAACGCACTCAGGGCTTCGAATGCTTCGCCGAAACGACGCGCCGCCTCGCGCGCGGCGCCCTTGTCGCCGGAGGCGAACTGCTTGAGGTCGGCGCCGGCCGAAAAGAATTTCTCGCCTTCCCCGGTGATCACCAGCGCATAGATGCCGCGATCGGCGTCCAGCGCCTTCACCAGATCACGCAGCGCGGCCAGGCTGTGCACGGTCCAGGTATTGGCCGGCGGATTGCTCAGCGTGACGACGGCGACATGCCCATCGCGCTCGACCTTCAGGCCGGTGTGTGCTTGCTGCAACCAGTCGCTCATCGCAGTTCCTCTTCCGTGCTCAGCAGGTGGCGGGCGATGATCATGCGCATCACCTCGTTGGTCCCTTCCAGGATGCGATGCACGCGGCTGTCGCGCAGCAGGCGCTCGATCGGGTATTCGCGGATATAGCCGTAGCCACCGTGGATCTGCAGCGCCTCATCGCAGATGGAAAAGCCCGCATCGGTGGCGAAGCGCTTGGCCATCGCGCACCACACGGTGGCATCGCGCGCACCAGCGTCGAGCTTGCGCGCGGCGGTGTGCACCATCTGCCGCGCGGCGACCAGCTGGGTGGCCATGTCCGCCAGCTTGAACTGCAGCGCCTGGAAATCGGCCAGCTTCTTGCCGAACTGGCGCCGCTCTCCCATGTAGCGGCGGGCCGCGTCCAGCGCGCCCTGGGCCGCGCCCAGCGAGCAGGCGGCGATGTTGATGCGGCCACCGTCCAGCGCCTTCATCGCCAGCTTGAAGCCCTCGCCTTCCTTGCCGAGCAGGTTGCCGGCGGGAATGCGCACGCCTTCGAAGGTGACCCCGCGCGTGGGCTGGCTGTTCCAGCCCATCTTCTCTTCCTTGCGCCCGTAGCTGATGCCCTTGGCATCGGCCGGTACGGCGAAGGCGCTGATGCCGCGCGCACCCTCCTCGCCGGTGCGTGCCATTACCACCAGCACGTCGGTGGCACCGGCGCCGGAGATGAAGGCCTTGCTGCCGTCGAGCACGTACTCATCGCCATCGCGCACCGCGCGGGTCTTCAACCCGGCGGCATCGGAGCCGGCGCCCGGCTCGGTGAGGCAGTAGGAGGCGAGTTTCTCGCCGCTGGCCAGCAGCGGCCCCCACTGCTGGCGCACCGGTTCCTGCGCGAAGCTGGCGATCAGCCAGGTCGCCATGTTGTGGATGGAGAAGAACGCCGAGGTCGAAGGATCGACCGCCGCCATCTCCTCGAACACGATCGCCGAATCCAGGCGTTTCAGGCCCAGGCCGCCGTACGCCTCGTCGGTGTACAGGCCGCAGAAGCCCAGCTCGCCGCCCTTGGCCAGCGCCTCGCGCGGGAAGTGACCTTCCTCGTCCCACTTGGCGGCGTGCGGGGCGAGTTCCTTCTGCGCGAAATCGCGCGCGGCCTGGCGGAACGCCTCCTGCTCTTCGTTGAGGTCGGCCGTGTCGAACGGCAAATTCATCGCGGCATTCATGGCGGTCACTTCAGGTTGATGGTGGTGTTGACGCCGTGGCCCAGCGTGCTGTCGTCGAACCAGCGCGCGGTCACGGTCTTGGTCTGGGTGTAGAACATCACCACCTGCTTGCCGTAAGGGCCGAGGTCGCCGAGCTTGGAGGCGCGCGAGCCGGTGAAGGAGAACAGCGGCACCGGCACCGGGATCGGCACGTTGATGCCGACCTGGCCGACGTCGATGTCTTCCTGGAACTTGCGCGCGGCCGCGCCGGACTGGGTGAATAGCGCGGTGCCGTTGCCGTTCGGGTTGGCGTTGACCAGCGCGACGGCGTCATCGAGCGTTTCGGCTTCGAGGATCACCAACACCGGCCCGAAGATTTCCTCGTCGTAGATGCGCATGCCCGGCTTGACGCCGGAGAAGATCGTCGGGCCGACGAAGTTGCCCTGCTCGTAGCCGGCGACGTGCGGCTTGCGGCCGTCCAGTTCGAGCTTGGCGCCCTGCTCGATGCCGGAGGCGATCAGGCCTTCGACGCGCTCGCGCGCCGCGCAGGAAATCAGCGGGCCTACATCAGTGCCGCTTTCGGTGCCGCCGTTGACCTTCAGCGTCTTCGCCTTGGCCACCAGCTCCGGAATCCAGCTGCGTGCCTCGCCCACCAGCACCAGCGTGGAGGCGGCCATGCAGCGCTGGCCCGCCGCGCCGAACGCGGCGCCCGCCATCGCGTTGAGGGTCTGTTCCTTGTTCGCGTCCGGCAGCACGACGGCGTGGTTCTTCGCGCCCATCATGCACTGCACGCGCTTGCCGGCCAGCGAGGCGCGGTTGTAGACGTGGGTGCCGACCTTGGTCGAACCGACGAACGACACCGCCTTGATGTCCGGGTGGTCGCAGATCGCGTTGACCACGTCCGGGCCACCGTGCACGACGTTGAGCACGCCCTTCGGAATGCCGGCTTCCAGCGCCAGCTCGACCAGGCGCATGGTGACCATCGGGTCCTGCTCGGAGGGCTTGAGCACGAAGGTGTTGCCGGTCGCGATCGCCATCGGGAACATCCACAGCGGGATCATCGCCGGGAAGTTGAACGGGGTGATGCCGGCGCATACGCCCAGCGGCTGCATCAGCGTGTAGGTGTCCACGCCGGTGGCGACGTTGTTGGCCAGCTCGCCCAGCTGCAGGTTGCCAATGGCCGCGGCGTGTTCCACCACTTCCAGGCCGCGGAACACGTCGCCCTCTGCATCCGGCAGGGTCTTGCCCTGCTCGGCGGTGAGCAGCGCGGCCAGCTCGCCCATGTTTTCGCGGATCAGCTGCTGGTACTTCAGGAAGATGCGCGCGCGGGTGCCGATCGGGGTCTTGCGCCAGGTCTTGAAGGCTTCCTTGGCCGCGGCCACGGCCGCGTCGACCTCGGCCGAGGTGCAGAACGGCACCTTGGCCAGCACCGCCTGGGTCGCCGGGTTGACCACGTCCTTCCAGTCGGCGGTGGCCGATTCGACGAACTCGCCGTCGATCAGCAGGGAGACGCGGGAAATGGACTCACTCATGGGGTTACACCGGCTACGGAGGAATTCTTCGCATTGTTCGCACCCGGCGCGACATATTCATGCCCGCCAGCGCTTAATCGCGCTAAGCTTCGGCTGAAATATTGCGAATCTTGCGAATATGCCTGCCTCCCAACGCCAGCTGGGCCTGCGTCTGCAGCGCCTGCGCCAGCGCCACGGCCTGACCCAGGCCGAGCTGGCCAAGCGCCTCGGCCTGTCGCCGAGCTACCTGAACCAGATCGAGCGCAACCAGCGCCCGCTCACGCTGGCGGTACAGCAGCGGCTGAAGGCCACGCTGGGCGAGATCGGCGGCCTGCTCGACCGCGACGACCCGGCCGCGCTGCTCGACCCCCTGGAAGACACCATGCGCGCGCTCGGCCACACCGCGGTCAGCCCGACCGAGCTGCGCGCCCTGGCCGGCAACCTGCCGCAGGTGGCGCACGCCCTGCTCGACCTGCACCGCGAGCACCGCCACCTGCAGGAACGTGCCGCCGCGCTGGAACTGCAGCTGGGCAGCAGCCATGGCGCCGCGCCGCTGCTGTCGCCCGGCGACCACGTGCGCGACCATTTCAACCGCGAGCGCAACTACATCCCGGAACTGGACGAACGCGCCGAGGCGCTGTACGCCGAACACGGGCTGACCCCGGACACGCTCGCCCCGCGCCTGCGCCAGCTGCTCGCCGACCGCCACGGCCTGCGCGTGCGGGTGGACGGCCAGGCCGGCGACAAGCGCCTCTACGACGTGGCCAGTCGCACGCTGTGGCTGCCGGCGGGCCTGAAGCCGGGCCAGCAGTCGTTCCAGATGGCCGCGCAGCTGGCGCTGCTGGAGCACGGCACGTTGATCGACCTGCTGATCGCGCGTGCCGGTTTCGACGACGCCGAACGCATCGCGCTGGCGCGGATCGGCTTCTCCAACTATTACGCCGGCGCGCTGGTGATGCCGTATGGCCCATTCCTGCGCAGCGCCGAGGACAGCCACTACGACATCGAATGGCTGGCGCAGCGCTTCGCGGTCGGCTTCGAGGCGGTGTGCCATCGCCTGAGCACGCTGCAGCGACGCAACGCACCGGGACTGCCGTTCTTCTTCATGCGCGTGGACCGCGCCGGCAATGTCTCCAAGCGCCACTCTTCCACCGACTTCCATTTCTCCCAGGTCGGCGGCACCTGCCCGTTGTGGATCGTCTACGAGGCGTTCAACCAGCCCGGGCGCATCCTCACCCAGGTCGCGCGCATGCCCGATGGTCGCCAGCACTTCTGGCTGGCCAGGCAGGTCAGCAGCGGACCGGCCGGCTTCGGCCAGCCCCGCAAGACCTTCGCGCTGGCGCTGGGCTGCGACCTGCGCCACGCCAGCCGCCTGGTGTATTCGCGCGGCCTGGACCTGCAGGGCGGCAGCGCGGTGCCGATCGGCCCGGGTTGCCTGACCTGCGAACGCATGGATTGCCTACAGCGCGCCTTCCCGCCGCTGCCGCGCCTGGCGCACGACTGAGGCCGCCGCGGCGGCTCGGCGGCGGGCGCATCCACTACACTTGCCTGCTCGCTGGCCACGCGCCGCGCCGTTCCCCTGCAGCAGGTTCCATGAAGTCGGAAAAAGCCCAAGAACACACCCCGCTGATGAAGCAGTACTTCGCGGCCAAGGTCGATCACCCCGACCTGCTGCTGTTCTTCCGCATGGGCGACTTCTACGAGCTGTTCTACGACGACGCGCGCAAGGCCGCGCGGCTGCTGGACATCACCCTCACCCAGCGCGGCAGCTCCGGCGGCGCGCCGATCCCGATGGCCGGCGTGCCGGTGCATGCCTATGAAGGCTATCTGGCGCGGCTGGTGGCGCTGGGCGAATCGGTGGCGATCTGCGAACAGATCGGCGACCCGGCGCTGGCCAAGGGCCTGGTCGAACGCAAGGTGGTGCGCATCGTCACCCCCGGCACGGTCACCGACGAGGCGCTGCTGGACGAGCGCCGCGACACCCTGCTGATGGCGCTCTCCCGCAGCAAGGCCGGCTACGGCCTGGCGTGGGCGGACCTGGCCGGCGGCCGCTTCCTGGTCAACGAGGTCGACAGCGACGACGCGCTGGAGGCCGAGCTGGCACGGCTCGAACCCGCCGAGCTGCTGATCCCCGACGAGGAAGGCTGGCCGGAATTCCTGCGCCAGCGCACCGGCCTGCGCCGCCGCGCGCCGTGGTTGTTCGACAGCGACAGCGGCCGCCGCCAGCTGCTGGGCTTCTTCAAGCTGCACGACCTGACCGGCTTCGGCATCGAGGAACGCCCGCGCGCGATCGCCGCCGCCGGTGCGCTGCTCGGCTACGTCGAGGAAACCCAGAAGCAGCGTCTGCCGCACCTCACCGCCATCGCGATGGAGAACGCCGGCGAGGCGATCGCGATGAACGCCGCCACGCGCCGTCATCTGGAACTGGACACGCGCGTGGATGGCGATACCCGCCACACCCTGCTCGGCGTCCTCGACAGCACGGTGTCGCCGATGGGCGGGCGCCTGCTGCGGCGCTGGCTGCACCGCCCGCTGCGCCTGCGCGAGGTGCTGGTGCAGCGCCACCACGCGGTGGGCACGCTGATCGACCGCGGCACCGACGCCGACCTGCGCGAGCGTTTCCGCGCGCTCGGCGACATCGAGCGCATCCTCACCCGCGTGGCGCTGCGCTCGGCGCGCCCGCGCGACATGTCCACGCTGCGCGACGGCCTGGGCATGCTGCCGGACATCGCCGCGCTGCTGGCGCCACTGGATTCGCCGCGCCTGCAGGCGCTGGCCGCCGAACTCGGCGAACACGCCCAGACCGCCCACCTGCTGGCCAGCGCGGTGGCGCCGCAGCCGCCGCTCAAGCTCAGCGATGGCGGCGTCATCGCCTCCGACTACGACGCCGAGCTGGATGAGCTGCGCCGGCTGTCGACCAATGCCGACCAGTTCCTGATCGACCTGGAACTGCGCGAGCGCGAGACCAGCGGCATTCCCACGCTGAAGGTCGGCTACAACCGCGTCCATGGCTATTACATCGAGATCAGCAGGGGCCAGGCCGACAAGGCGCCGCTGCACTACAGCCGCCGCCAGACCCTGGCCAACGCCGAGCGCTACATCACCGAGGAACTGAAGTCCTTCGAGGACAAGGTGCTGTCCGCGCGCGAGCGCTCGCTGTCGCGCGAGAAGCTGTTGTACGAAGGCCTGCTCGACGCGCTGGGCGAACACCTGGAGCCGCTCAAGCGCTGCGCCGCCGCGCTCAGCGAACTGGACGTGCTGGCCGCCTTCGCCGAACGCGCGCAGGCGCTGGACTGGGCGCAGCCGGAACTGGACACCGCGCCGTGCCTGCGCATCGAACGCGGCCGCCACCCGGTGGTGGAGGCGGTACGCGAGCAGCCGTTCGAGCCCAACGACCTCGACCTGCATCCGGACCGCCGCATGCTGGTCATCACCGGCCCGAACATGGGCGGTAAATCGACCTACATGCGGCAGAACGCGCTGATCGTGCTGCTGGCGCATATCGGCAGCTACGTGCCGGCGAGCCGTGCGCTGATCGGGCCGATCGACCGCATCCTCACCCGCATCGGCGCCGGCGATGACCTCGCCAAGGGCCAGTCGACCTTCATGGTCGAGATGGCCGAGACCAGCTACATCCTGCATCACGCCACCGCGCAGTCGCTGGTGCTGATGGACGAGATCGGCCGCGGCACCTCCACCTACGACGGCCTGGCGCTGGCCGATGCGGTGGCGCGCCACCTGGCGCATCGCAACCGCTGCTACACGCTGTTCGCCACGCATTACTTCGAACTCACCGCGCTGGCCGACGAGACCGTCGAAGGCGGTCCGAGCGGCATCGCCAACGTGCACCTGGATGCGGTGGAGCACGGTGAATCGCTGGTGTTCATGCATGCGGTGAAGGAAGGCCCGGCCAACCGCAGCTTCGGCCTGCAGGTGGCCGCGCTGGCCGGCCTGCCGCGCGATACCGTGGCGCAGGCGCGCCGGCGCCTGGCGGAACTGGAACAGCGCGGTGGCGAAACACACGCCGCGCAGATGGCGCCGCAGTCGCTGGACGCACCGCAGCAGTTCGGATTGTTCACGCCGAACTCGGCGGCGCTCGACGCGCTGCAGGCGCTGGACCCGGACGAGTTGACGCCCAAACAGGCCATGGAAGCGCTGTACCGGATCAAGGCGCTGCTCTGACCCTGACCGTGCCGCGGCCATCCCCGCGGCACGATGCCTGCGAAGAATCGCAGCGATCGATTTTTTCCATTGAAGTGATGCCGGGATTCGATTTCCCGGCGCCACATGGCGCCGTAGCCTGCATGCCCCTTCATGCAGGACATACCCCCATGCGCAAGCCCGCTTCCGGCAACCCGGCCGGAACCTGCCCGCTGACCACCGCCTTCGGCGCACCGGTCGTCGACAACGAGAACAGCCTGACCGCCGGCCCGCGTGGCCCGCTGCTGATGCAGGACCTGTGGCTGATCGAGAAGCTCGCCAACCTCAACCGCGAGGTCATTCCCGAACGCCGCATGCACGCCAAGGGTTCCGGCGCGTTCGGCCATTTCACGGTCACCCATGACCTCGCCCGGCACACGCGCGCCAGCGTGTTCGCCGAAGCCGGCAAGCGCACCGACGTGTTCGTGCGCTTCTCCTCGGTGGCCGGCGAACGTGGCGCCGCCGATGGCGAGCGCGACATCCACGGCTTCGCGGTGAAGTTCTACACCGAGGAAGGCAACTGGGACCTGGTGGGCAACAACACGCCGGTGTTCTTCGTGCGCGACCCGCGCAAGTTCGCCGACCTCAACAAGGCGGTGAAGCGCGACCCGCGCAGCAACCTGCGTTCGCCGTCGCACAACTGGGACTTCTGGACGCTGCTGCCCGAATCGCTGCACCAGGTCACCATCGTGATGAGCGAGCGCGGCATTCCCGCCGGCTACCGGCACATGCACGGCTTCGGCTCGCACACCTTCAGCCTGGTCAATGCGCAAGGCGAGCGCTGCTGGGTGAAGTTCCACTGGCGCACCCAGCAAGGCATCCGCAACCTCAGCGACGCCGAGGCGGCGGCGGTGATCGGCCGTGACCGCGAGAGCTTCCAGCGCGACCTGTTCGAGGCGATCGAGGCCGGTGACTTCCCGCGCTGGACGCTCTACGTGCAGATCATGCCGGAAGCCGACGCGCGCACGGTGCCCTACCACCCATTCGACCTCACCAAGATCTGGCCGCATGCGGACTATCCGCTGATCGAAGTGGGCGAGCTGGAACTCAACCGGAACCCGGACAACTACTTCGCCGACGTCGAGCAGTGCGCGATGGCGCCGAACAACCTGGTGCCGGGCATCGGCATCTCGCCGGACAAGATGCTGCAGGCGCGGATGTTCGCCTACTCGGATGCGCAGCGTTACCGCCTCGGCGTGAACCACCACCAGGTGCCGGTCAACGCGGCACGCTGCCCGGTGCACAGCAACCATCGCGACGGCGCGATGCGCGTGGACGGCAACTACGGCGGTGCGCTGCATTACGCGCCCAACAGCTTCGGCCTGTGGGATTCGCAGCCGGCCTATCGCGAGCCGGCGATCGCCATCGACGCCGGTGGCGGGGACTACTGGGATTTCCGCGAGGACGACAACGACTGGTACACCCAGCCCGGCAACCTGTTCCGGCTGATGTCCGAGGCACAGCGCCAGGTGTTGTTCGACAACACCGCGCGGGCGCTGCGCGATGCACCCGCGTTCATCCAGCGCAGGCACGCCGACAACTGCAGGCGCGCCGACCCCGCCTATGGCGCGGGCGTGGCGGAGGCGCTGGGCCTGTAGCCCGGCACGGAACGCGGGCGGGCGCGCGCATGCTGTTTCGTAGACGCCGTGGTAATGCGCCTCTGCTAGCCTCGGTGGCCCGCCACCCCGGCGCTCGCCAGGACGCAGCCATGAGCACCACGCCGCTCGCCAACAATCTCCTCCAGCAACTCCAGGGGGGAGGCATCGAACAGATCGCCTCCCAGCTCGGCCTGCAACCGGCGCAGGCGCAATCCGCCGTCGCCACCGCCCTGCCGCTGCTGATGGGTGCGCTCGGCCGCAACGCGCAGCAGCCCGAAGGCGCCGATGCCCTGCTCGGCGCGCTACAGCGCGATCACGCGCCGCCCCAGGGCGGCCTCGATCTCGGCGGCCTGCTCGGCTCGGTACTCGGCGGCGGCGCCAGTCCGCAGACCGATGGCGCCGGCATCCTCGGCCATATCTTCGGCGGCAGCGCGCCGCAGGCGGCCAGCGGGCTCGGCCAGGCCACCGGCCTGGACAGCGGCCGCTCCAGCCAGCTGCTGCAGATCCTCGCGCCGATCGTGCTGTCCTTCCTCGCCCAGCGCTTCCTCGGCGGTGGCGCGGGCAACGCCAGCCAGCTTAGCCAGGCACTGGGCGAAGAACACCAGCAGGCGCGGGCCGAACCCGGCCTGTCCGGCCTGCTCGGCAGCGTGCTCGACCAGGACGGTGACGGCCAGCTCGGCGTCGGGGACCTGCTCAAGCTCGGCACCGGCCTGTTCGGAAACAAGGGCTGAGGCATCCGTCACGGGCGATGCGCCGGGCATGGCGCATCGCACCATAGGTTGCGACTATCGAGTCGTTCGGATCATTCGAATTCACCTTGCACCCGGCGTTACCTATCGTCTTCATACCCCGTGAGGAAGGAGCCCGCCATGCATCACCCGTGCGTCGAAGTCCCCGTCGTGTTCCACCGTCCTTCCCCCGCACGCTAGCGTCCGCGCCTTTGCCGGGTCGCCCCGGCATTCACGTCCAATCCCCAGGTATCCGGTCCGGGAAGGATCGGATGATCTCCAGTGCGTACGAACCAAGGTGGACATTCCATGACCAGCGAAGCCAAGTGCCCGTTCAACCACGCCGCCGGTGGCGGCACCCACAACAAGGACTGGTGGCCGAACCAGCTGCGCGTCGATCTGCTCAACCAGCATTCGCCCCGCTCCAATCCGCTCGGTGAGCAGTTCGACTATGCCGAAGCCTTCAAGCAGCTCGACTATGCCGCGCTCAAGGCCGATCTCAAGGCCTTGATGACCGACTCACAGGACTGGTGGCCCGCGGACTTCGGTCACTACGGCCCGTTGTTCATCCGCATGGCATGGCACAGCGCCGGCACCTACCGCATCGGCGACGGGCGCGGCGGCGGTGGCCGCGGCCAGCAACGCTTCGCCCCGCTCAACAGCTGGCCGGACAACGTCAGCCTGGACAAGGCACGGCGCCTGCTGTGGCCGATCAAGCAGAAATACGGCCAGAACATTTCCTGGGCCGACCTGATGATCCTCACCGGCAACGTCGCGCTGGAATCGATGGGCTTCAAGACCTTCGGTTTCGGCGGCGGGCGGCCCGATACCTGGGAGCCGGACCAGGACGTGTACTGGGGCAACGAGAAAACCTGGCTGGGCGGTGACATCCGCTACGCCAAGAGCGAACCGGGCGACGCCGAAGGCCAGCTGGTCGCCGATGCCGAACTGCACGGCCACGAACACGACCGCACCGACGACAAGGGCCGCAACCTGGAAAACCCGCTGGCCGCGGTGCAGATGGGCCTGATCTACGTCAATCCCGAAGGCCCGGACGGCAACCCTGATCCCATCGCCGCCGCGCACGATATCCGCACCACGTTCGCGCGCATGGCGATGAACGATGAGGAGACGGTGGCGCTGATCGCCGGCGGCCACACCTTCGGCAAGACCCATGGTGCCGGCCCGGCGGACAACGTCGGCCGCGAGCCGGAAGGCGGCGAACTGGAGGAACAGGGCCTGGGCTGGGGCAACAGCTTCGGCAGCGGCAAGGGCGGCGACACCATCACCAGCGGGCTGGAAGTCACCTGGACCAGCACGCCGACCAAGTGGAGCAACAACTTCTTCTGGAACCTGTTCGGCTTCGAGTGGGAGCTGACCAAGAGCCCGGCCGGCGCGAACCAGTGGACGCCGAAGGGCGGCATGGGCGCCGGCACCGTGCCGCACGCGCATGACAAGGACAAGCGCATCGCGCCGTCGATGCTCACCACCGACCTGTCGCTGCGCTTCGACCCGGCCTACGAGAAGATCGCGCGCCGCTTCATGGAGAACCCGGACGAGTTCGCCGATGCGTTCGCCCGCGCCTGGTTCAAGCTCACCCATCGCGACATGGGCCCGCGCGTGCGCTACCTCGGGCCGGAAGTGCCGGCCGAAGCGCTGATCTGGCAGGATCCGTTGCCGGAGGCCGCACAGCCGCCGCTCGGCGAGGCGGACATCACCGCGCTGAAGGACAGGATCGCCGGCGCCGGTTTGAGTGTCGCCGAACTGGTGTCCACCGCGTGGGCGTCGGCATCGACCTTCCGCGGTTCGGACAAGCGCGGCGGCGCCAACGGCGCACGCGTGCGCCTCGCCCCGCAGAAGGACTGGGCGGTGAACAATCCGCCGGCGCTGGGCAAGGTGTTGAAGACGCTGGAAGGCATCCAGTCCAGCTTCGGCAAGGGCGTGTCGCTGGCCGACCTGATCGTGCTGGCCGGCAATGTCGGCGTGGAACAGGCCGCCAAGCAGGCCGGCGTGAACATCAGCGTGCCGTTCGCGCCGGGCCGCGTGGATGCGAGCCAGGAGCAGACCGATGTCGACTCTTTCGCGCCGCTGGAACCGCTGGCCGATGGCTTCCGCAACTACACCAAGGCGCGCTTCGCCGTGCCGGCCGAGCACCTGCTGATCGACCGCGCGCAGCTGCTTACCCTGACCGCGCCGGAACTGACCGTGCTGATCGGCGGCCTGCGCGTGCTCGGCGCGAATGCGGATGGCGGCAACACCGGCGTGTTCACCGACAAGCCGGGCACGCTGAGCAATGACTTCTTCCTCAACCTGCTCGACATGGGCACGGAGTGGAAGGCGACGTCGAAGCATCGCGACACGTTCGAAGGTCGCGACCGCCGCAGTGGCGAGGTGAAGTGGACCGGTTCGCGCGTGGACCTGGTGTTCGGCTCGAACTCGATCCTGCGCGCAAACGCGGAGGTCTATGCCAGCGCCGATGCCAAGCAGAAGTTCGTGCAGGACTTCGTTGCCGCGTGGACCAAGGTGATGAATCTGGACCGCTTCGACCTGGCCTGATCTTTCCCGGTTGCGAAAACGCGAACGCCCCGGCCTGGCCGGGGCGTTTCGTTTTGCGTGGCATCACAAGGCGTCGATGTCGCCGAGTGCGCGGATCAGGCGTCGCGCGCGCTTGTCGGGCCGATGCTCCGGCGCCTGGTAGCCATCGCGTCGCGCCATCAGTTCGGCCCGCTGCTCGGCGCGGCGCTGCCGCGAGGCTTCACTTTCGGCGTACAGCGTCTGCGCCACCGGCGCCGGCCCGCGCTGCTCGCTCAGGCCCAGCACCTGCACCTCGAACACTTCCTCGCCGCGGACCACGCGCAGTGCCTGGCCGGGCCGCACGCTGCGCGAAGGCTTGGGCCGCTGCCCGTCCACATCGACCTTGCCCGTCTCCACCGCCTGCTTGGCCAGGCTGCGGGTCTTGTAGAACCGCGCCGCCCACAACCAGATGTCGAGACGGACGCCCTCCAGGGGAACTGCTGTTTCAGTCATTCTTCTTGCCGAAATCCACCTTCATGGGGTCCTTGTTGCCCTGCCCGCTCGTCCAGTTCAGGCTGCGGTCGGTGCCGCAGTTGCGGTCGCGCGCGGACGTGCCGCTATCGCGGGAGGTAGTAAGCGGGTCGTCGCCCACCAGGCATTCGGGGCGGCGCGAGGCGATCGAGTCGCCTTGCAGCCCGTTGTCGCTGGCGCAGCCGCCCAGCAGCAGCATCGCGCCCATCACACCCAATCGCCAGCCATTGCGCATGGAAATCCTCGTCCGTGATCCGCGTGTCGCGGGGTCGGGCTGATCTTAGGCCCGCCTGCGGGCCGGCCACAAATGCCGGCGGTCACGTTTCCGAACTGACATCCAGTGTAGGTCGAAAACGGCTCGCGCCCCAGTGCCATCGGCAACCTGCCCGGCGCGGCAAGGCGGTGCTAGTGTGCGCCGTTCCCCACGGCATCCAAGCGCATGGCCAGACCCACCCAGCTCACCGAAGGCCCGATCGGGCGCAATCTGCTGTTGTTCGCGCTGCCGATCCTCGCCGGCAACATGGCGCAGTCACTGAACGGTTCGGTGAACGCGATCTGGGTGGGGCGCTTCCTCGGCGAGTCCGCGCTGACCGCCACGGCGAACGCCAACAACATCATGTTCTTCCTGATCGGCTCGGTGTTCGGCATCGGCATGGCCGCCACGATCCTGATCGCCCAGGCCATCGGCGCCGGCAACACGCGCCAGGCGCGGCAGGTGATGGGCACCAGCGCGACGTTCTTCTTCGCGCTGTCGGTGGTGATCGCCGCGCTGGGCTGGGCGCTGTCCGGGCGCATGCTGGCGGCGATGGGCACGCCGGGCGACGCCCTGCCGCTGGCGGAGGCCTACCTGCGGGTGATCTTCCTGGCGATGCCGCTGCTGTACATGTTCGCCTTCCTGTCGGCGGCGCTGCGCGGCGCGGGTGACTCGCGCACGCCGTTCCGCTTCCTGCTGCTGTCGGTGGCCCTGGACATCGTGCTCAACCCGGTGCTGATCTTCGGCCTGGGCCCGGCGCCGAAGCTGGGCATCGCCGGCGCGGCGTGGTCCACGCTGTTCGCGCAGGCGATCGCGCTGGCCGGCCTGCTGCTGTACATGCGCCGCAAGCGCCATGTGCTGTGGCTGGGGCGCCACGACATGGCGATGTTCCGCATCGACATGGACATCCTGCGTGCCTTGATCGTCAAAGGCGTGCCGATGGGCCTGCAGATGGTGCTGATCTCGCTGGCGATGATCGCGATGATGACCATGGTCAACGGCTTCGGCACCGACACCGCGGCCGGATACGGCGCGGCGATGCAGCTGTGGACGTATGTGCAGATGCCGGCGATGGCGATCGGCGCGGCGTGCTCGTCGATGGCGGCGCAGAACGTCGGTGCCGGACGTTGGGACCGCGTCGATGCCACGGCGCGCAACGGCGTGGCGATCAACTTCCTGCTGACCGGCGTGCTGATCGTGCCGCTGATCCTGCTCGACCGCTGGACGCTGGCGCTGTTCCTGCCAGCCGATGGCACCGCGCTGGAGATCGCGCGGCATCTGAACCACATCGCGATCTGGTCGTTCCTGCTGTTCGGCGTGACGTTCGTGGTGTCGGGCGTGGTGCGCTCGACCGGCGCGGTGATTCCGCCGCTGGTGATCCTCGGCCTGTCGCTGTGGGGCATCCGCGTGCCATTCGCCAAGGGCCTGATGCCGACGCTGGGCGCCGATGCGATCTGGTGGAGCTTCCCGACCAGTGCGGCCTGCGCGATGGTGATGTCGCTGGCGTATTACCGCTGGGGCCGCTGGCGCAAGGCGCACATGCTCACGCCGCACGCCAAGCCGCATCCGGAAGAAGTGGCGGTGCCGGCGGAAGTGCCGGCGCAGCCGCCCTCGCCGGTGGCGGACAACGCGCCGTAGCAAAACCCGCTGCGCGGGCTTCGCCCCCAAAATTTGCTGCGCAAACTTTGGGCCCCGACTTCTGCCTTGCCTATCCCCCGCGCCTTCGGCGCGCCCCCCTTAACAGAAGGGGGGCTTTTCACCAGAACATTTAGGTAGGGGAACCCAAACAAAAAGCCGCCCTTTCGGGCGGCTTTCTGTTTCGACGCGGCGGGCGAACCCGCGGTCGGAATTACTCGGCCTTGGCGGCAGCCTGACGGGCAGCCTTGGCCTGCGCAGCGGCGGCCAGGTCTTCCTTGATGCGGGCAGCCTTGCCTTCCAGGCCACGCAGGTAGTACAGCTTGCCGGCGCGGACCTTACCGCGGCGCTTCACTTCGACCGAGTCGATGGTGGCGCTGTGGGTCTGGAACACGCGCTCGACGCCGTAGCCGTGCGAGATCTTGCGGACGGTGAACGAGGAGTTCAGGCCGGCGTTCTTCGTGCCGATGACCACGCCTTCATAGGCCTGGACGCGCTCACGGTTGCCTTCCTTCACCTTCACGTTCACCACGACGGTGTCGCCCTGGCTGAACTTCGGCAGTTCACGGGTGATCTGGGCGGATTCGAATTCCGCGACGATGGACTTGTTCAGCTTGCTCATGGGGACACCGATATCTTGTTCGGGTGGTCGTGTCGTTTTCGACAACTTGGACTCATGCAGTCGCAGGATTGCGCCGCACGTTTGTTATGAGTGGGTGTTGCAGGGGTCTCGCAAATTCCGCCATCCAGGCCAAAGCCGGCCGATGGGAACGCGGCATGATAGCCGAACTGTCCCGCCAGCGCTAGGGCTCCTGGCCGCCCTCGCCGTCCGTCCGGCCCTGCTGGCGGAACGCTTCCAGCAGCTTGCGGTCGGCCTTGTCCAGCGACGCCTCGTCGAACAGGTCCGGCCGGCGCAGCCAGGTCCGCCCCAGCGACTGCTGGCGCCGCCAGCGCGCGATGGCGGCGTGGTTGCCCGAGCGCAGCACCTCCGGCACATCGCCCCACTCGTGGCTCGACGGATGGGTGTAATGCGGGCAGTCCAGCAGGCCCTGCGGCCCTTCGAAGCTGTCCTGGGCGGCGGATTCGGCGTCATTCAAGGCCCCGTCCTGCAGCCGCGTGACCACGTCGATCAGCACCGCCGCGCCCAGCTCGCCGCCGGACAGCACGTAGTCGCCGATCGAGATCTCCTCGTCCACCTCGTGGTCGAGGAAGCGCTCGTCCACGCCTTCATAGCGGCCACACAGCAGGATCAGCCGCGGCAGCGCCGCCAGTTCGCGCGCACGCGGCTGGGTCAGCGGGCGGCCCTGCGGGCTGAGATAGACCACCGGCGCCGGACGCGCATCGGCCGCGCGCGCGGCCGCCAGGCAGTCGCGCAGCGGCTCGATCATCATCACCATGCCGGGACCGCCGCCGAACGGCCGATCGTCCACCCGCCGGTAGTTGCCGGTGGCGTAGTCGCGCGGATTCCAGCCCTGCAGTTCCAGCAAGCCACGCTCCTGCGCCCGCCCCACCACGCCGAAGGCGGCGCACTGCTGGATGAACTCGGGAAACAGGCTGAGGACGTCGATACGCATGGGCGGGTCGATCCGTGGCGATGCCGGCGCGGCCGGCGGAAAAATCAGAACTCCGGATCCCAGTCGACCACGATCCGGTTGGCCTCGAAATCGACCGACTGCACGAAGTCCGGCTGCACGAACGGAATCAGCCGCTCGCGATCACCGCGCACCGCCATCACGTCATTGGCGCCGGTGGAGAACAGGTGCGACACCGTGCCCAGCTCGACACCTTCCAGCGTGGACACCGCCAGGCCTTCGAGGTCGACCCAGTAGTACTCGTCCGCATTCGGCGGCGGCAACGCGCTGCGCGGCACGAAGATTTCGGTGCCACGCATGGCCTCGACCACGTCGCGGTCGGTCACGCCCGGCAGGGACGCGGTGAGGTGCTTGCCCGACTCACGGCCACGCGCCCCGGTCAGCTCCCGCTCTTCCCCGTTCAGGGCGCGCAGGATCCAGGGCTGGTAGCGGAAGATGGACACGCGCGGCTCGGTCCAGGACTCGAGCTTGGCTTCGCCACGAATGCCAAAAGCGCCGACAATCCTGCCCAGCAGGATGCGGCGCTCGGAATCTTTCATCATGCAGCTGATGGGGCCGCGCGGGGCGGCCCCTCCAGGATCAGGCCGCGACGGCCTGGGCCTTGGTCGCTTCCTTCACCAGGTTGCGAACCTTGTCGGTCAGCTGGGCGCCGTTCTTGACCCAATGGTCAACGCGGGCCAGGTCCAGCACGATGCGCTGCTCGGCGCCCTGCGCCACCGGGTTGTAGTAACCCAGACGCTCGATGTTGCGGCCGTCGCGCGCAGCGCGCACGTCCGACACGATGATGTGGTAGAACGGACGCTTCTTGGCGCCGCCACGGGTCAGGCGAATCTTGACCATTTCAGTAGTTCCTGTGTTGCCCAGTCGCCAGGATGGCGAGGTAAGCCGGTGATTATAGCGGGCACCCGGCGCCAAGCCAAGCCGGACGGCTTCCCCGGCTAGAGCGGCTGCCACGGGCAGGCCGCCAGGGCCTGCGCCAGCAGGCTTTCCCAGCCTTCCGCGGCACTGAATGCCTGTCCGCCCACCGCGCCGATCGCCCGCACCCCCCGCGCATTGCAGGCGAAGGCCGCGCCGAAACCCTCGAGTTCATCCAGCCCCAGCGGGCGGATCCGCTGTGGCACGCCCAGCGCCTCCAGGCCCCGTTGCAGCAGGCGTTCCTGGGTACCCCGCAGGGCCGGTCCGGCCGGCCAGGTGACGCCCTGCCCGTCCCAGAACCCCAGGTTCCAGGTGCTGCCTTCGATCAGCTGCCGCGCCTCATCCACGAACAAGGCGTCGTCCCAGCCCTCGGCCATGGCCTGCCGGCGCAGGTCGAACAGGGCGAAGGTGCCGACGTGCTTGATCTCAGGGCGATGCCGCCGGAACACCACCGGCCGTACCCGCAGCGGGGAACCCGTCCAATCCGTGGCCGGCGTGACCGAGACCAGCAGATCGGGCGCGACCGGCTTCAGCGGAGCGCGGAAGTCGAAAGCGCGGGAGAACACGGTCAAGCGCAGCCAGGCGTCGCGGTGGCCCGCGGCCTCCCAGGCCTGCCGCGCCTCGAAGCGCACGCGCGCCGGGTCGAGTTCGCTGCCAAACAGCGCGCGCGTGCCTTCCTGCAGCCGCGCCAGGTGCAGGTCGAGCCCGCGCACCGCGGCATCGACACAGCGCAGCGACGTGAAGTGCCCATAGTTGACCAGCGCGGCGGCGGCCAGGGTGTCGGCGCCCGCGGGCTGGCCGTTGCACCACACCGCACTCATGGCAGCAGGGCCTGCGCCTGTTCCCACCAGTCGCCGAGCAGCTCGGCGGCCGGGCGCGCGCGCGCCATCCAGGCGGACTGACCCGCCCAGGCCTGCATGGCATCGATTCGATTGGCCTCCAGCGCGGCCGCACGCATCGGCGCGGTCAGCCCGCGCTGCACCGGATATGGCGCGGGCACCACACCCGATTCCGCCAGCGCACGCACGTAAGGCGTGGCCAGGCCGCGCCCCAGGCGCCCACTGAAGCCGCGGGTCGGCGTGGTGTGCTCCGGCTCGGCCGCGGCCAACGCATCCGCCCATGCCGAAGGCAAGGCCGCTTCCGGCGTGCGCAGGAACGCGGTGCCGATCTGCACCGCGCTGGCTCCCAGCGTCAGTGCGGCGGCGATGCCGCGCCCGTCAGCGATGCCGCCTGCGGCGATGACCGGAATCGACAGGTGGTCGACCAGCCGCGGCAACAGCGAGAACAATCCAACCAGCTGCCGCTCGGCGGCCGCCGGATCGAACGCCCCGCGATGCCCGCCGGCTTCGAATCCCTGCGCGACCACCGCGTCGGCACCGGCCGCTTCGGCACGCCGCGCTTCATCCAGCGTGGTGGCGCAGGCGAACCAAGCGATGCCGGCCGCTTTCAGTCGCGCGACGTGGGAGGACGCCAGCACGCCCATGATGGTCGAGGCGACCGCCGGCCGCGCGGCGATCAAGGCATCGAACTGGGCATCGAAATCCGCCGGCGTCGTGTCACCGGCCTGGGCCGGCACCGCCGGCCCCCATTGGGCGAGGAAGTCGCGCATCGCCGCCTCGGCGCTGGCATCGCGCCGCGGGAGCGCATCCGGCAGCCAGAGATTGACCTGCGCGGGACCCGCGCTGGCCTGGCGGAAACGCGTCATCCATGCGCCGATATCCTCCGGCTTCGACAGCACCGCGCCCATCGCGCCCATGCTGCCGGCATTGGCCAGCGCCGCCGACAGCGGCACCGGACAGGCGCCGGCCATCGGTGCCAGCAGCACCGGCAGCGCCAAGCCGAAGCGCTGCGCGAAGTCCGCCGCCCGCTGGCGCGCCGTGGCGTGCATCAGCGGAAGGGCAGTCCGCCGCGGCCGCCGAGACCGCCCATGCCCCCCATCATCCCGCGCATGCTGCGCATCATGCCCTTCATGCCGCCACCGGCGAGCTTGCCCATCATCTTTTCCATCTGCTGATACTGCTTCATCAGCTTGTTGACGTCGGCCGGCTGCATGCCCGAGCCACGCGCGATGCGGGCGCGGCGCGAGCCGTTGAGCAGCGCCGGGTTGCGGCGCTCCTTCTTGGTCATCGAATTGATGATGGCGATCATCCGCGGCACTTCCTTGCCGGTGACCTGGTCCTTGACGTTGTCCGGGATCTTGCCGATGCCCGGCAGCTTGTCCATCAGGCCGCCGATGCCGCCCATGTTCTGCATCTGCTCAAGCTGTTCCTTCATATCGTTGAGGTCGAACTTCTTGCCCTTGGCGACCTTGGCGGCGAGCTTGGCCGCCTTTTCCTGGTCCACGCTCTGCTCGACCTGTTCGACCAGCGACAGCACGTCGCCCATGTCGAGGATGCGGCTGGCGACGCGGTCGGGATGGAACACGTCTAGGCCATCGACCTTCTCGCCGGTACCGACGAACTTGATCGGCTTGCCGGTGACATAGCGCACCGACAGCGCCGCACCACCGCGGGCATCACCGTCGGTCTTGGTCAGCACCACGCCGGTCAGCGGCAGTGCCTCGCCGAACGCCTTGGCGGTGTTGGCCGCGTCCTGGCCGGTCATCGAGTCGACCACGAACAGCGTCTCGGCCGGATTGACCGCGGCGTGCAGCGCCTTGATCTCGGCCATCATCGCTTCGTCGATGGCCAGGCGGCCGGCGGTATCGACCAGCAGCACGTCGACGAAGGACTTCTTCGCATCGTCGATGGCGGCGCGGACGATGGCTTCCGGCTTCTGCTCGGCGCTGGACGGGAAGAACAGCACGCCAACCTGTTCGGCCAGCGTCTTCAGCTGCTCGATCGCAGCCGGACGATAGACGTCGGCGCTGACCACCATCACCTTCTTCTTGCGCTTTTCCTTCAGGTGCTTGGCGAGCTTGCCCACGGTGGTGGTCTTGCCCGCGCCCTGCAGGCCGGCCATCAGGATCACCGCCGGCGCCGGCACGTTGAGGTTGAGGTCGCTGGCGGCCGCGCCCATCACCGCGGTCAGCTCGTCGCGCACGATCTTGATCAGCGCCTGGCCCGGGGTCAGCGACTTCAGCACTTCCTGGCCGACCGCGCGCACCTTGATGCGCTCCACCAGCGCCTGCACCACTGGCAGCGCCACGTCGGCCTCCAGCAGGGCGATGCGGACTTCGCGGGTCGCCTCGCGGATGTTCTCCTCGGTCAGGCGGCCCCGACCGCGCAGGCGCTCAAGGGTGCCGGAGAGACGTTGGGTAAGGGACTCGAACATGCGCGCTGTGCCAGGGGAAACGGACGCTGATTATAGCGGCAGCACCCGACCCGGCCGGCAGACCCGGCGGGCGCGACATCCGGGCCTGCGACGGCGGCCCGCGGTATGCGAAACTGGCGCGATGACGCCCCTCGTATTCATCGCCACCGTGCTTTACCTGGTTGCCACCGGGCTGCTCGTCGGCAGCATGGCGCGGCAGGGGCGGCCAACGCACGGCTGGCTGCTGCCGGCCGGCGGTGCCGTGGCGGCGCATGCGATGTACCACGTGCTGGTCGCCACCCGCACCGCGGGCGGCCCGGACATGCACTTCTTCGCCGCGCTCTCGCTGGTGGGCCTGGGCATGGCCACGCTGACCACCCTGGTGGGCGGACGCGGGCGCATGGCCGCGCTGGGCGTGGTGGTGTTCCCGCTGGCCGTGCTGCTGCTGCTCGCCTACCACGGCCATGGCCATGAACCGAGCCCGGCGCTGGGCTGGCGCCTGGAAGTACATGCCTGGCTGGCGCTGCTGGCCTACGCCACGCTGGCGATCGCCGCGCTGCTGGCGATGATGCTGTGGCTGCAGGAACGCGCCCTGCGCCGGCGTGACTTCCACCGCTGGCTGCGCGCGCTGCCGCCGCTGACCGAGCTGGAGACCCTGTTGTTCCGCACGATCACCGTGGGTTTCGTGCTGCTGAGCCTGACCCTGCTGACCGGCCTGCTGTTCGTCGAGGACTTCCTGGCCCAGCGCCTGCTGCACAAGACCGTGCTCAGCGTGCTGTCGTGGCTGGTGTTCGGCGCGCTGCTGGTGGGCCGCTGGCGCTACGGCTGGCGCGGCGGCAAGGCAGTGCATTGGACCTTGACCGCCATGGCGCTGCTGCTGCTGGCGTTCTTCGGCAGCAAGTTCGTGCTGGAACTGATCCTCGGCATCCAGCCCGCCTGAGCCTTCGGCTCAGGCCGCGGGGTTGCTGGCCCGCAGCGCACTGCCCTCGCGCAGGAAGGTCATGCGGTTGATGCGCTCGACGAAGCGGCGGATGTCCCCCGCCAACGCGCGCTGCGGCGCCTGCGCCAGAAACACCTGCACCTCGGCGCCTTCGATACGCGGCGGCTCGCGCAGCAGGCTGGGCGGCAACTCCTCGACGCACAGTTGGAATACCGCACGCCACTGCTCGCCCGGCACCCGGTCGAGCATCACCAGCATCGGCTCGCGCAGGAAGGCACCGCCTACCGGCACCTGGAAACCGACCACTTGGACGAAATGGCGCAACGGCATGGCGCGATCATAACCATGGCCCGTGGCGCCAGCCAGCCATGCCGCCCTGCCCGCATCGGGGACGCTGCAGAGCCCGCGTGGTCAGCGCACGCCAACACCACGAAACTGAGCTGTTCATCGCGGCATGCACTTCCGGCCACAAAACAGGCGTGCGGACAGTCCGCGCTCGCACGCGCTGATCCTGCGTTGACATGCATGCCATTACGCTGGCGTCGTCATCTCATCCCGATGCGAGTCGAATCCAATGAGCAGGGATCCTTCCGTCATCGACGTGCAGGCCGAGATCGCGCACTGGCAGGCACATCACGCGCAGGAGCAGATGGGCGTGGGCAAGCTCAGCGTCCTGTCGCCGGTGGTCAAGCTCGCCTGCGATGTCTATCTGCAGGCGCCGCGTTCGAGCCAGGCGCAGCGCCTGGACATGTTCCGCGACCGCCTGCAGACCCACTTCCTGCCGCCGGGTTCGCAACCGGCGCTGGAACGCCTGGCCGCCGACTGCTGGCGTCGGCTGGGCGCCCCCACGTAATTGGAGAGCGCATGAAAACCCCCTACCAGGTACACCAGGAACTGGCGCGCATCGAGCGGCTGGTGCCGCATCTGATCAGCGACCAAGGTGAGCGTGCCGAGGAAATCCTCGGCTTCCATCTCGCCAGCCTGTACGCCAGCGCGCCGATCGGTGAACACGCCACGATCAGCGAGCGCGCCCGGCGCATGCAGTCCGAGTGCCGCGCGGCCGCCGAACCCGATGCGTACCCGACGGTTTTCGAGCTGACCGCACAACCGCAGCTGGCCTGAGGCGCCCCGCCTCGGAGAGGAGCAGGCAATGACCACCCCACAGGACGAGCGCCGTCCGCAGGACATGGCCAACGTCAACATCAACGAAGAGTGGGAACTGCGCTGGTGGGCGCGCGAACTGAAGCTGAGCGAGAGCCAGCTGAAGGAGGCGGTGCGCGAGGTCGGCACCGCCACCACCAAGCTGCGCGATTACAAGCCGCCCAATCCCTGACACGCCTGACGACGACGGAATGAAAAAGGGCGGCCGATGGCCGCCCTTTTCGTATCCGATTGCGCAGGCTCAGCCCTGGCGCTTGGGATCCGTACCCCAGGCGTTGTCGCCCTGCTCGCCTTCCATGCACATGAAGATCAGCACGATCAGGCCGCCCACGTAGGGAATCAGGTTCATCAGCCAGAACCAGCCCGAGCGGCCCTGGTCATGGAAGCGGCGCACCTGCACGGCGATCGACGGCACGAGCAGCGCCAGCGCGACCAGGACATACAGCGTCAGCGCGATCCAGAACAGCGCACCCGGGGCGCCAGTGTCGCTGCGGCCAACGAAGGCGCCGACCAGCATCAGCGCGCCGAACGCGACCAGCAGCAGCAGGTTGAACAGCACGAACATCCAGTATTCCTTGCGCCGCGAGCGACCCGAGAAATCGGCATAACGCTTGATCGGCAACAGCATCCACTCCATGTTTCCCCTACTCCTTATGATGTTTTTATGGACCGCGTCTCGCGCGGCGCGCGCATCTTGTCACACCAACGCACCGCTGCCCACCCACCGTGGCGGGCTCAGGCCGCCTCGATGGCCTCGGCGAGCCGCTCCACCGCGATCACTTCCATGCCTTTCACCGTGCCGCTCTTGGGCGCGTTCGCCTTGGACACGATCGCGCGCTTGAAGCCGTGCGTGGCGGCCTCGCGCAGGCGTTCCTCGCCATTGGGCACCGGGCGGATCTCACCGGACAGGCCCACCTCGCCGAAGGCGATGGTCTTTTCCGCCAGTGGCTGGTCGCGCAGCGAGGACAACACCGCCAGCAGCACCGGCAGGTCGGCCGCGGTCTCCTGCACGCGGATGCCGCCCACCACATTGACGAACACGTCCTGGTCGCCGACCAGCACGCCGCCATGGCGATGCAGCACCGCCAGCAGCATCGCCAGGCGGTTCTGCTCCAGGCCGACGGCGACGCGGCGCGGATTGGACAGCGGCGAGCTGTCCACCAGCGCCTGCACCTCGACCAGCAGCGGGCGCGTGCCCTCGCGCGTCACCATCACGCAGCTGCCCGGCTGGTGCGTGCTGCCGCCGGAGAGGAAAATCGCGGAGGGGTTGGCCACTTCCTTCAGGCCCTTCTCGCCCATCGCGAACACGCCCAGTTCGTTGACCGCGCCGAAGCGGTTCTTGAACGCGCGCAGGATGCGGAAGCGGCTGCCGCCATCGCCTTCAAAGTACAGCACCGCATCGACCATGTGTTCGAGCACGCGCGGCCCGGCGATGCCGCCCTCCTTGGTGACGTGGCCGACCAGGAACACGGCGGTGCCGGTTTCCTTGGCGTAGCGCACCAGCCGCGCCGCGCTCTCGCGCACCTGGCTCACCGAGCCGGGCGCGGCGGTGAGCGATTCGCTCCACAGCGTCTGCACCGAGTCGGCCACGATCAGCTTCGGACGGGCGACGCTGGCATGCTGCAGGATCTGTTCGATGCCGGTTTCCGAAAGCGCGTTGAGGCCTTCCAGCGGCAGGTCCAGGCGCACCGCGCGGCCGGCGACCTGGGCCAGCGATTCCTCGCCGGTGACGTAGAGCACCGGCAGCTGCGCGGCCATCTTCGCCAGCGCCTGCAGCAACAGGGTCGACTTGCCGATACCCGGGTCGCCACCGACCAGCACCACCGCGCCCTCGACCAGGCCGCCGCCGAGCACGCGGTCGAACTCGCCGATGCCGGTGGACACGCGCGCATGCTCGCTGTGCTGCACGTCCTTCAGCGCGGTGATCTTCGGCGGCTCCACCGTGCCCGCCCAGCCGCTGCGGCGCGACGGCGCGGCCGCCTTGGTGGCGGTGGCGCTTTCGAGCACGATCTCGCTGAGCGTGTTCCAGGCGCCGCATTCACCGCATTGGCCCTGCCACTTGTTGTATTCGGCGCCGCACTCGGTGCAGACGTAGGCGATCTTCGCCTTGGCCATCGCTGTTCGTATCCGCTGGGAAGGAGGACAGGATAGCCGGGCGGGTCTCAACAGGCGCGACGCAGCGGGTCGGATCGCGACTGCAGCGCCCCTGTAGGAGCGGCTTCAGCCGCGACCCGACACCCCGGCGGTCGCGGCTGAAGCCGCTCCTACAATAGCGGGGTGCCAAGGCGGCGCCGGCCAGGTCCCGGCGCGCCCGCATATCGCCAGACATAGAGACCCATCCCGACCATGCGCCACCTGCTCGCCTCGCTCGCCCTCATGCTCGCCACCGCCGCTCCCGTCGCCCACGCCGAAAAACTGACCCTGCAGGCCATCACCGGCCCGCTGCCGCTGTCCGGCCCGACGCTGATGAAGCCACAGGTCGCTCCCGACGGCTCGCGCGTCACCTTCCTGCGCGGCAAGGACAGCGACCGCAACCAGCTCGACCTGTGGGAATACGACATCGCCAGCGGCCAGACCCGCCTGCTGGTCGATTCCAAGGTCGTGCTGCCGGGCGGTGAACAGCTCAGCGACGAGGAGAAGGCCCGCCGCGAGCGCCAGCGCATCGCCGCGTTCGCCGGCATCGTCGATTACCAGTGGGCGCCGGACGCGCATGCGCTGCTGTTCCCGCTGGGCGGCGAACTCTACCTGTACGACCTCGGCAAGCAGGGCAGCGCCGCGGTGCGCCAGCTGACCCACGGCGAGGGCTTCGCCACCGACCCGAAGATCTCGCCGCAGGGCGGCTACGTCAGCTTCGTGCGCGACCGCAACCTGTGGGTGATCGACCTGGCCAGCGGCAAGCAGGTGCAGCTCACCCGCGATGGCAGCGAGACCATCGGCAACGGCGTGGCCGAGTTCGTCGCCGACGAGGAGATGGACCGCCATACCGGCTACTGGTGGGCGCCGGATGATTCGGCGATCGCCTTCGCGCGCATCGACGAATCCCCGGTGCCGGTGCAGAAGCGCTACGAGGTCTATGCCGATCACACCGACGTGGTCGCGCAGCGTTATCCGCAGGCCGGCCAGCCGAACGCGCGCGTGCAGCTGGGCACGATCGCGCCGAAGGCCGGCGCCAAGCCGCACTGGGTCGATCTGGGCAGCAACCCGGATATCTACCTGGCGCGCGTGGACTGGCGCGATCCGCAGCGCCTGACGTTCCAGCGCCAGTCGCGTGACCAGAAGCGCCTGGAGCTGGTCGAGGACACCCTCGCCAGTGGCCGCCAGCGCGTGCTCGCCACCGAGACCAGCGCCACCTGGGTGCCGCTGCATGAGAACCTGCGCTTCCTCAAGGATGGCCGCTTCCTGTGGGCGTCCGAGCGCAGCGGCTTCGAGCACCTGTACCTGGCCTCGGAAGACGGCGCGTCGATGACCGCGCTGACCTCGGGCGAGTGGATCGTCGACGAGGTGCTGGCGGTGGATGAAGCCGCCGGCCGCGTCTACTTCGCCGGCACCAAGGATTCGCCGCTGCAGAAGAATGTCTATGCGGTGCCGCTGGCCGGTGGCACGGCGCAGCGCCTGTCGAAGACCGACGGCACCCACGCCGCCAGCTTCGCGCGCAATGCCAGCGTGTATGTCGACAACTGGTCCAACACCCGCACGCCGCCGCAGATCGAGCTGTTCCGCGCCAATGGCGAGAAGGTCGCCACGCTGCTGAAGAACGACCTGGCCGACCCGCAGCATCCGTATGCCAAGTACCGCGAGGCGCAGCGTCCGGTCGAGTTCGGCACGCTCACCGCCGCCGATGGCCGCACCGAACTGCACTACAGCCTGATCAAGCCGGAAGGCTTCGACGCGAAGAAGCGCTACCCGGTGATGGTGTTCGTCTACGGCGGCCCGGCCGCGCAGACCGTCACCGACGCATGGGCGGCGAAGGGCGATGCGCTGTTCAACCAGTACCTGGCGCAGCAGGGCTACGTGGTGTTCTCGCTGGACAACCGCGGCACGCCGCGCCGTGGCCGCGATTTCGGCGGCGCGCTGTACGGCAAGCAGGGCACGGTGGAAGTGGACGACCAGCTGCGCGGCGTGGCGTGGCTGAAGTCACAGCCGTGGGTGGATGCGGCGCGCATCGGCGTGCAGGGCTGGTCCAACGGCGGCTACATGACGCTGATGCTGCTGGCCAAGCACAGCGAGGCCTATGCCTGCGGTGTGGCCGGTGCACCGGTGACCGACTGGGCGCTGTATGACACCCATTACACCGAGCGCTACATGAACCTGCCGGCCGCCAACGTGGATGGTTATCGTGAGGCGCGGGTGGTGAACCATCTCGATGGCCTCACCGCCAAGCTGCTGCTGATCCACGGCATGGCCGACGACAACGTGCTGTTCACCAACTCGACTTCGCTGATGAGCGAGCTGCAGAAGCGCGGCACGACGTTCGAGCTGATGACCTATCCCGGCGCCAAGCACGGTCTGTCGGGCAGCAATGCACTGCATCGCTACAAGACCGCCGAAGCCTTCATCGACCGCTGCCTGAAGTGAGCGAACGGCTGCCCGCCGCATGGCGGGCAGCCTGCGGAAGGGAAGTTAGCGCCGTGTCCTGACGTACAGGCGTTTGGCGAGATAGAGCAGGTGGCCGCCGAAGCCGCGGTCCTGTGCCTGCAGCAGGCGCGAGTTCTCCGCATACAGGTCGCGCAGGCGCTGGTCGCGCTGGCCGACGATCTGCCGCAGCGCCGCCATGTCGGCTTCGCTCAGCGTGTGTCCGGCATGCAGGTGCGCCGGAATGCCCGCATCCACGTAGTGCGTGGTGTGGCGCCCGGCGACTTCTTCCGCCGGCCGGTCGCGGCTGTAGAAATACAGTGCCACCGAACGCCGGCTCAGCTCGCGCTGGTCTTCCGGCAAGGTGATCTGGTCGAACGCATGCCAGCTGTGCTCGGTGGTCTCGAAGATCACGCAGCGGTTGAACGCGGGCACCACGCGCACCTGCGGCGTGGGTTCGGCGTAGGGATCGCGATACAGCTCCAGGTTGCCGCCCCACGCCGCGTCCCATTCCGGGTTGAGGTAGACGATGAGGTTGAGCCGGCGATGCCAGCGTTCGCTGGGGTGGTAGTTGAAGTCGATATGCGCGCTCAGCGCCTGGCCATGCCGGTTCTCGTGGGTGCCGCCGCCCAGGTAGAAGGGGTCGTAGAGCAGCTCGTCGATGCCGGTGAGCTGGCCGACCCACTGCAGGAACGGGGCCGACTGGATGCCGTCATCCAGCCCCGACCACGCACCGCCGAGGCCGCGGATGCGTTCCAGCACCGACTTGTTGCCCTGGCGGCCGTCATCGCCCACCGAGTTGCCGCGATCGAACCCCGGGAAAGTGTCGAGCAGGGCCTGCGCCACGTCGGGCGCGAAGAAGTCGTCGATCACCACATGACGGAACGGCTGCGCCGCGTTGAACTCGGCCTGCCAGCGCGCGAGCTGCGCGGCGACGGCGGGGTGGATCAGGGGCGGAGGCGTTGGGGTCATCCGTGAGCAGACCGGTACGGGGGAACGGTGATTTTCCCCCAGTTCTTCCCGACAAGGCCATCGCCTGGCCCGGACCGTGACCCACACCGTGTCCCATCGCCCCCTTGTAGGAGCGGCTTCAGCCGCGACCGCAGCGCACTGGACAACCCCCATCCTCGCCCCGGCACACTAAGCCTCTCCGCCTGCAAGGAACGCCAGGGACCCATGACCACGCCCACCGCCGTCGTGCCACCCCCGTTGCCCGGCAACCGCCCGCGTGGCTGGTGGGACCGCCATTGGAAATGGGCGGTGCCGGTCATCGCGGTGGTGGCCATCGCGCTCTTCGTCGCCTCCATCTTCGGCCTGCTGGTGCTGGGCGGCCGCATGATGAAATCCGTGGAGCCGTATCAGCGCGCCGTCGCGCTGGCGCGGCAGGAGCCACGCGTGGCCGCCGCGCTGGGCGCGCCGATCGAGGAGGGCTGGCTGCCGATGGGCCAGATCAGCACGCAGGGGGGCAACGGCACCGCGAACCTGGACATCACCCTGCGCGGCCCGCGCGGCAAAGGCCACCTCTACGTCGACGCCCAGCGTGAAGGCGGGCAGTGGCAATACCGCGTGCTGTCCTTTTCCGGCGAGGGCATCCAGGTCGACTTCCCGCACGATCCGCCGGCCACGGACGCCACCCACTGCGAACCGTGAGGGTGTCGAGCGGCACATGACCTTCGGGAGATTGCCGCCCACTGCGCCCACGCGTAGCGTGCGCTCATCCTCGTTCAAGGAACCGCCCGATGAAGCCGCTCGTCCTCGCTGTCTCGCTGGCGCTGCTCGCGCCCCTGCCCCTCGTGTCGCAGGCCGCGCCCGCTGCCAAGGCGGCGGCCGCCAAGCCCACCGCGCCGGCCTGGGTGGAACGCAGCAACGCCTTCGCGCAGATCCTGCTCGATGCGCAGGGCCCGTTCCAGCCGGAACTGGTCGGCTTCTTCGGCGTGCCGGGCTATGACGACAAGGTCGTCGACCTCGGCCCGGACCACGACGCGCGCTATCGCGCCGCGCTGGCCAAGGCGCGCACCGAGCTGCAGGGCAAGCTGGCGGTGGAGAAGGACAATGACGTGCGCCAGGATCTGGCGATCCTGATCCATGCCATCGACCAGGAGATCGAAGGCAGCGAGCTCAACGAGCGCTACCTGCTGCCGTGGGTGGACGTGCCGCAGACGGTGTTCAGCGGCATCAACAACCTGCTCTCCGACCAGACCCCGCCGGAACGCCGCGCCAGCGCGCTGGGCCGGCTCAAGGCCTATGTTGGCCTGGCGCCGGGCAGCAAGCCGCTCGCCGAGCTGGCCAAGGCCGGCTATACCGAACGCCTGTCCAATCCGCAGCTGCTGCAGCCGACCAAGCGTGAGGTCGAGCAGGCGCTGGCGAACGTGGACACCTACATCGAAGGCATCAAGGACCTGTTCGGCAAGTACAAGATCGCCGGTGCCGACGAGGCGCTGAAGGCCAGCGCCGACCAGCTGCAGGCCTATGCCGACTGGACCCGCACCCAGGTGCTGCCGAAGGCGCGCGAGGACGCGCGCCTGCCGGCGCCGCTGTATGCGTTCCAGCTCAAGCAGGTGGGCATCGGCGTGGAACCGCAGGTGCTGATCGACCGCGCCCAGGTCGAGTTCATGGAAACGCGTTCGGCGATGCGCCAGCTGGCGCCGCTGGTGGCCAAGGCCAAGGGCCTGCCGGAAGGCGGCGACTACGTGGACGTGATCCGCGCGCTGAAGCGCGACAAGATCGCCGATGACCAGCTGGAGCATTACTACCGCGGCGTGATCGACGACATCGATCCGATCATCCGCAAGCAGGGCATCGTCGATGTGCCGCAGCGCCCGATGCAGATGCGACTGGGCTCGCCGGCCGAAAGCGCCGCCCAGCCGGCGCCGCATTTCCTGCCCGCGCCGCTGGTGGGCAACACCGGCCAGCAGGGCCAGTTCGTGCTGCCGCTGGGCAACCCGCAGGCTGATGGCGGCAAGAAGGAGCAGTACGACGACTTCAACTTCGGTTCGGCGGCATGGACGCTGAGCGCGCATGAAGGCCGCCCCGGCCATGAGCTGCAGTTCACCGCGATGGTGGAGCGTGGCGTGTCGCTGGCGCGCAGCATGTTCGCCTTCAACTCGGTCAACGTCGAAGGCTGGGCGCTGTACGCCGAGGCCGAGATGGTGCCCTACGAGCCGCTGGACGGGCAGCTGATCGCCCTGCAGTTCCGCCTGCTGCGTGCCGCGCGCGCGATGCTCGACCCGATGCTCAACCTGGGCCTGATCGACCGCGAGAGCGCGCGCCAGGTGCTGGAAGACAAGGTCGGCCTGTCGCCGGCGATGGCGCGGCAGGAACTGGACCGCTACATGGTGCGCGCCCCCGGCCAGGCCGGCAGCTACTTCTACGGCTACAGCCGCATCCTGGAACTGCGCATGCGCACCGAGCTGGCGCTGGGGCCGAAGTTCGACCGGTTGAAGTTCAACAACTTCCTGCTCGACCAGGGGCTGCTGCCGCCGGACCAGCTGGCCAAGGCGGTGGAGGAAGTCTTCATCCCCGCGCAGCTGGGCAAGGCGCCCGCCAAGAAGAAGGGCTGAAAGCAGAAGGGCGCCGCGAAAACGGCGCCCTTCCTCGTTGTGGCGGTGGCTTATTCGCCGGCCGGCGGATGATCCATCGGCACCGGCTGCGCCGGCGTGCCCGGCGGCACGTAGATCGCCACGCCCGCGGCGCTCTTCTGCTGGGTGGGAATGCCGATGCCGACGCCACCGCCGACATGCGAGCCCCACGAGCCCGCGCCCACCGACACCGAGGCCGGCGAACGCCCGTTGGCGCCCACGCCGACCAGGACGATGCCGTTGGCGCCGAGCTTGGCCGCTTCCTGCTTGAGCCGGACCAGGGCCGCGTCGGTCTGGCCCTGGGTGCCGAAGCCGACCGCGCTGGTGGCCTCGACCTGCGCGATCTCCACCGCGCCGGGCGGGGTGGTGGCATAGACCTGCACGACGGCCGGATCCACCGGCGGCCTGGGGCTGCCGAGCATCACCTTGGACGAACTGGCGCAGCCGGCCAGCGCCAGGGCGAGGCAGGTAGCGGCGATGGTGGTCTTCATGGCGTCTCCCTCGATCGTTGGGCGGATGATCCCGCCCCCGCACTGAATCGTGCCGGACTTTCGTCCTGTCCGCAGCCTGCGAGTGGCACCGTGACGGGAACGGCAAAAGGCAGGTCGTCGGTGGGGCAACCGATGGCAGGGGTCTGAAGCGGTCAGGCACGGTATCGTGTGGGCCAACCTGCATGGAAGGAGATGTTGGATGGGACTGATCAGCCTGCTCTGGGGCATCGTGGCGATCTTGTGGATGGTCGTGGCCTTCATCCCGCTGCTGGGGTGGGGCAACTGGTTCGTGATTCCGTTCGCGGCGGTCGGCGCCATCATTGCCGCCATCGGCATCCTGTTCACCGCACCGCTCAACCGTGGCCGCGCCAAGACCGGCCTGCTGCTCAACGTGCTGGTGATCGTGGTCGGCGTGCTGCGGCTGACGCTGGGCGGCGGCATTCTCTGATGCCCGGACGGCACGGCGGCGGAACACGCCGTGCCGCCCCCTGCGACCGGCGGTCGCAGCAGGGGTGACCGACCCGGGCGTAGAATGACGCCCACCTTCCGCCCTCGATGCTTTCGCCTGCGCCCCGCGCGCGCGGGCGGCCTCCCCGATGATCCTGCGTCCGCGCCCCCACGGCTGGCAGCTGCTCTACATCATCCGCGGTTCGATCCTGCCCGCCATCGCGCCGAAGGTGCTGGCGATCGTGCTGCTGTCGGTGGCGGTGTGCGCCTTCGCCGAGACCTACCATCCCTTCGCCGGCAGCGCGTTGTCGATCGCGCCCTTCAGCCTGTTCGGCCTGGTGCTGTCGATCTTCCTGAGCTTCCGCAACAACGCCTGCCATGACCGCTGGTGGGAGGCGCGCAAGCTGTGGGGCCAGCTCATCGTGGAGTCGCGCACGCTGGCGCGGCAGGCCCAGGTGTTCTGGCCGGACGATGCCGTGCTGCGCCGCCGCCTGGTGTACCTGGCGATCGGCTTTGCCGCGGCGCTGGCCGCGCGCCTGCGCGAACGCGATACCCACGCCGCGGCGCGGCCCTGGCTGGAGGAGGCCGACGCGGCCCGCCTGGGCGAACGCCGCAACGTGCCCGACCAGCTGCTCGGCCTGATCGGCCAGACGCTGGGCCTGGCCCAGCGCGAAGGCAGCATCGACTCCATCCAGTACGGCCTGGTCGAGGCGCGCGTCACCGCGATGACCGGCATCCAGGCCGCGTGCGAGCGCATCGCCTCCACGCCGCTGCCGTTCGCCTACACCCTGCTGCTGCATCGTGGTGCGTGGATTTTCTGCGTGATGCTGCCGTTCGGGCTGGCCGGCACGCTGGGCTGGTTCACGCCGCTGGTGTCGGCGGTGCTGGCGTATGCCTTCTTCGGCCTGGACCACCTGGGCGACGAACTGGAGGAGCCGTTCGGCCTGGCCCCCAACGACCTGCCACTGGACGCGCTGGTGCGCGGCATCGAGATCGACCTGCGCGACGCGCTCGGCGAACATCCGCTGCCCGAGCCGCTGCAGCCGCGCGACTACGTCCTGCAATGAATCCCGAGATCCGCTAGAGGAAGCTGTCATGGCCCATCCGCACTACCGCCCCCGCCGCATGCGTCGCGATGAGTTCTCGCGCCGGCTGATGCGCGAGCACACGCTGACCACCGACGACCTGATCTATCCGGTGTTCGTGCACGACATCGCCGGGCGCGCGCCGATCGCCTCGATGCCGGGCGTGGAGCGGCTGTCGATCGACGAGCTGTTGAAGGTGGCCGAGGACGCGCTGGCGCTGGGCATCCCGGTGCTGGACCTGTTCCCGGTCATCGACCCGCGCGGCAAGAGCCTGGACGCGGCCGAGGCGTGGAATCCGGATGGGTTGGCGCAGCGGGCGATCCGCGCGCTGAAGTCGCGCTTCCCCGAGCTGGGGGTGATGACCGACGTGGCACTGGACCCGTACACCACGCACGGCCAGGACGGCATCATCGATGACGCCGGCTACGTGCTCAACGACATCACCGTCGAGGCGCTGGTGAAGCAGTCGCTGTCGCACGCCGAGGCGGGCGCGGACATCATCTCGCCGTCGGACATGATGGACGGGCGCATCGGCGCGATCCGCCGCGCGCTGGATGCCGGGCAGCACACCAACGTCCGGATCATGGCGTATTCGGCCAAGTACGCCTCGGCGTTCTATGGTCCGTTCCGCGATGCGGTGGGCAGCGCGGGCAATCTCGGCAAGGCCGACAAGAAGACCTACCAGATGGACCCGGCCAACGGTGACGAGGCGCTGCGCGAGATCGCGCTGGACCTGGAAGAGGGCGCCGACATGGTGATGGTGAAGCCGGGCATGCCTTACCTGGACATCGTGCGCCGGGTGAAGGATGAGTTCCGCGTGCCGGTGTTCGCCTACCAGGTGAGCGGCGAGTACGCGATGCTCAAGGCGGCCGCGGCGAATGGCTGGCTGGACGAGCGCAAGTGCGTGATGGAGGCGATGATCGGCTTCAAGCGTGCGGGCGCGGACGGCGTGCTGACCTATTTCGCGCCCGACATTGCGCGGTGGTTGCGCGAAGGCTGAAGCCCGCGTCGAGGGCATGGCAGGCTTTCCTCCCTTGTAGGAGCGGCTTCAGCCGCGACTGCCATGCCCGCGCCCGCGATGTCGATGATCGCGGCGTCATACCCCACGGCTCGCCGGACCAGGCGACCAGATGAACCCGAAGTTTGTCGCGCATACCGGCATGGCAGTCGCGGCTGAAGCCGCTCCTACAAGAGAGGAGCGGGGCATAGGCGTTTCCAAACCGGCTCTCCAACCGCGACCGCCGTCTCGGCTGCTGGGACGGCGTGCCGGCACACTCTGGCCTTCGCGGGCTTTGCCCGCCGTTGTCTCCTTAGCGTTCCCCACGATCGTTCAGCAGGAGCATGCCGCCATGGCCAAGGCCGCCCTCAAGAAGACGCCCTGGACGCCGCCGTACTACCCCATCGTCTACGTGCGCGGTTACGCGATGACCCGCAACGAGATGGACCAGACCAGCGCCGATCCGTTCTGCGGCTTCAATCTCGGCTCCACCGTCTACCGGGCCGTGGCCGAGCGCGACCGTGCGCCGCGCAAGTACGTGTTCGAGTCGCCGGTGGTGCGGCTGATGTCCGAGTTCGACTACAGCGATGTCTACGAGGACGGCCAGGACATCCTCGACCCGGGCTGGGAATCCAGCGCCGAGAACCAGCCCACCGGCAACCAGCTCGGCTCGCGGTCGGTGGTGATCCATCGCTACTACGACCCGGCGTCCTCGCTGTTCGGCGGCGGCAAGGCGCCGAGTATCGAGGAGTCGGCGCAGCGGCTGTCGCAGTTGATCGCCCGGGTGCGCGAGCTGATCTGCGCCAATCCCGCCAACCAGGTCAAACCTGCGGATTTCCGCTGCTACCTCGTCGCACATTCGATGGGTGGCCTGGTCGCGCGCGCCTTCCTGCAGAACCCGGCATTGGACGTGGCGAAGATGCACGGCTGCGTGGACAAGCTGTTCACCTATGCGACGCCGCACAACGGCATCGACGTGGCCGGCGGCAACGTGCCGAGCTGGCTGACCGCCTTCGATGTCGACAACTTCGACCGCGACAAGCGCATGCCGAAGTACCTCGCCCTGGGCGACCTGCCGAAGCAGAACGACGGCCGCGTCGACCTGCTGCCGGAAGCGCTGTTCCCCTCGCGCCAGGTGTTCTGCATGGTCGGCACCAACCGCGCCGACTACGATGCCGCCGCCGGCCTGTCGCGCACCTTTGTCGGCAACGGCAGCGACGGGCTGGTCAAGATCGAGAACGCCACGCTGCAGGGCGTCAATGCCGATGGCAGCCTGGGCGACTACGCTGCACGCGCCTACGCCTACCGCTCGCACTCCGGCTTCTACGGCATCGTCAACAGCGAGGAAGCGTTCCAGAACCTGGCGCGTTTCCTGTTCGGCGATGTGCGCGTGGATGTGTGGCTGCAGCTGGACGAGATCCGCCTGCCGGACAAGGTGCAGCAGGCGCAGGACGAGGGGCGCGCGATCGACGCGCTGTACCAGGTCGAGATGCTCGCCTCTCCGCGCGGCAAGCTGTGGTATCTCACCCGCCGCGTCGCCGAGGAGGACTCTGTGGCCTGCATCCGCCATGCGACCTGGAAGAAGGAGGTGCCGCATTACCTGTCGTCGGTATTCCTCGCCAACGCGGCCAAGGTGGACGATACCGACCGCTCGCTGTCCTATGGCATGACGCTCGGCATCCGCGTGCCGGACTACGAGATCGAGCGCAAGCTGTGGATCAACCAGCACTACGAGGGCGGCTATTTGTTCCGCAACTCCATCGTGCTGTCGATGATCCCGCCGGCGCGCGCGGGCACGGCGTGGAAAGTCCGTTATGCCTGGCAGGATGCCGGCGTCAGCAGCCCGACCCAGGACGTGGATGTCTCCGCCGACCAGTTGCGGCAGCGCAGCGTGAACATCGATATCCCGTTCGACAGCTTCAGCATCGGCCCGCATGGCGAGCGCATCCCGACCCGGCCCGGGGTGAAAGGCCGGCTGCAGTTCCGTATTTCCGCCTGGAACGCCTGATCGCGACGGGCTTCACACCGCAATAGCATCGGCCGGCCTTACCCTCGCGCGGTCGGCGCGCGCGGGGGCACGCCCGGCGCCCCCGACCCTCGCATGGACTTGGCGAATGAGCAGGCATTACTTCGTGGGCAGCGGCATCGCGTCGCTGGCAGGCGCCGCCTTCCTGATCCGGGATGCGGCCATCGCGGGTGAAGACATCACCGTGTTCGAAGCCACCCCCGGCTTCGGTGGTGCGCTCGACGCGCATGGCAGTGCGGCCACCGGCTATTACATGTGTGGCAGCCGGATGTTCGCCGGCCAGTACCCGTGCACGTTCGACCTGATGGAGGGCATTCCCTCGGTCAGCAATCCGCATATCTCGGTGAAGGAAGAGAGCGTGCGCGCGGCGGCCGGCCGCGGCGTC
>DJAN01000035.1:4081-4340 GCA_002429615.1 Lysobacteraceae bacterium UBA6001 | reverse complement strand
GCCCCGGCGGGCGTCGGCGCGCAGTTGCTCGCGGCGTGGGCGGCGGGAACGAGGGCGAGACCAATCAGTCCGGCCAAGGCGGCGATACGCAGCATCGGAATTCCGTGGGTGGGTGACGCGGCGAGTGTAGGCAGCGCGGACGGGGCTTTCAACCGCCACGACCGTGCGCCGGTGCGCGGTTCGCCATTCACGACGCAGGTTTTTCGCGGTGCGGCCAACGTCGTGCCCGCATAAAGACAAAGCCCGGCTTTCGCCGGGC
>DJAN01000035.1:821-3944 GCA_002429615.1 Lysobacteraceae bacterium UBA6001 | reverse complement strand
AAAGCCCGGCTTTCGCCGGGCTTTGCGTGAGACGTGAAGCGTCCGATTAGTTCTGGACGTTCAGCTCGGTACGACGGTTCTTCTCGCTCTTACAGGCCGGGAAGGTATCCGGGGTCGACTCCAGCGGACGGCTCTCGCCGTAACCGATCGGACCCTGCAGGCGACCGGCGTCAACGCCGTTCTGGGTCAGATAGTTGTACACCGCGGTCGCACGACGCTCCGACAGCTTCTGGTTGTAGTCCGGCTTACCGCACAGGTCGGTGTGGCCGGCCACTTCCACGCGCAGATCCGGGTAACGCTTCAGGATCTCGGTGGCTTCGCTCAGGATCGCGACGGCATCCGGACGCAGGTTCGACTTGTCGAAGTCGAAGTTGACGCCCTTCAGGTCGATCGACACCGGCACCGGGCAACCATCCGGACCGATGGTCTGGCCAGGCTGCGAGTTCGGGCACTTGTCGTCACAGTTGTTGACGCCGTCACCGTCGTCATCCAGGTCGGCGCAGCTCGGCGCGACCGGGGCCGGGGCGACCGGCGCGGACGGCGGCGGGCCCAGCGGGATCACGACGCCAACCGACGCCAGGATGTCACCGAACCAGCTCTCATCCGGCGCGGCGATCGACTGGTCGTCGAAGTCGCCACGGTAGGCCACTTCGGCACGCACGGCGACGCGCTTGTCGAAGGTGGTCTGCAGGCCGACGCCGACCTTGGCGGCGAACTCGCCGTCCTTGCGCTCGCCCGGGGAGTTCGGGCTCGGGAACGCGTCGTACTCTTCCTCGGTCTTCTGGTAGCCCACACCGAACAGCAGGTACGGGTTCCAGCCACGGCCTTCCTGGATGAAGTGGCGACGCAGGTCGAACGAGATGCCGTACTGGCTCCAGTTCAGATCCTGGTTGGCGTCGAAGTTCGGGTTCTGATAGTTCAGTTCACCGTCGATCGACCAGTTCGGGCTGACGAACTTGCCCAGGCCCAGAGTGACGAACGGAGCATCATTGGTGGTGCGGTCGCTGTCCTGGAAGTTGAAACCAGCCGAACCAGTCAGGTACCAGCGATCATCAAACTCCTGCGCGGAGGCAGCCTGGGCAACAGCCAGACCGCCCAGCAACGCGGCAGTGAGGATTTTCTTGTTCATGAATACAGCTCCTTGTTTCGGGGGTATAAAACCGATAGAGGCATGGTTCAGTTCAGATGTCTCGTCACATCCAGACGGCCGTTCCGCACGCCATCGCGGCGCAGATTAAGCTCGCTTAAGTGAAGACCGCGTTAACGGTCACATAACAAGTGGGCACCCGCGCATGCCTCGGAAACCCACTGATTACTACGTATACAGCTTGATGAAAGGCTGCGCCAGATAACCTGGGCGGGCAGTGTGAAAAATCACCGCGACCGTTTTCCGACGCCATGCGATGGGGTGACCGGATCGCACCAAAGGGGTTAGGTTGATGACTCCGGCAGGCGCCCCGCGCCTGCTCCGTCCCGGCCTTGGAGGTGCCATGAAAGCTGTCGCGCTGACCCGCTACCTGCCGATCGATGACCCGCAATCGCTGGAGGACGTCACCCTGTCCGCGCCACCGCCGCCGACCGCGCGCGACCTGCTGGTGCGGGTGCTCGCGGTCTCGGTCAATCCGGTGGATACCAAGGTGCGTTCGCCGAAACCGCAGATCGAGGCGCAACCGAAGGTGCTGGGCTATGACGCTGCGGGCGTGGTCGAGGCCGTGGGCCCGGACGTCACCGCCTTCGCGCCGGGCGACGAGGTGTATTACGCCGGCGACATCACCCGCGCCGGCGCCAATGCGCAGTTCCAACTCGTTGACGAACGCCTCGTCGGCCGCAAACCGGACACGCTGGATTTCGTCCAGTCCGCGGCGCTGCCGCTGACCACGCTGACCGCGTGGGAGCTGCTGTTCGAGCGCATGCCGTATCGCTTCGACGATGTCGCCAACCGCAGCCGGCGCCTGCTGGTGATCGCCGGCGCTGGCGGAGTCGGCTCGATCGCGATCCAGCTGGCACGACACGCCGGCTTCGAGGTGATCGCCACCGCCTCGCGCGAGGAGACCGTGGCCTGGTGCCGGCAGATGGGCGCGCAGCATGTGATCGACCACCGCGAGCCGTTGGCGGCGCAGTTGCGCGCGCTGGGCATCGAGCAGGTGGACGCGGCGATCAACCTCGCCGACACCGACCGCTACTGGGAGGCGCTGGGCGAACTGGTGGCACCGCAGGGGCATGTCGGCCTGATCGTCGAACCGAGTGGCGCGCTGCGCATCGGCGATCCGTACAAGGCCAAGTGCATCGGCATCCACTGGGAAATGATGTTCGCCCGCGCCCGCTTCCGCACCGCCGACATGGTCGAGCAGCACCGCATCCTCGGTCGGGTCGGCAGCCTGGTCGATGCCGGCGAGCTGCGCACCACGTTGACCGAGGTCCTGGGCCCGATCAACGCGGCCAACCTGCGCGAGGCGCACCGCCGCCTGGAGTCGGGCCGCACCATCGGCAAGCTCGCCCTGGCCGGCTGGTAGGCCGGCCCGGCCCGGCCGCCACCGCGCGGCCGGGCTTTGCGAACGCCGGCCGATCCCCGACAATGGGGCAATCCGTACGCCAGCGTATCCATATGCCCGCCGACACGCCCGTTTCCGATTCCGCCTTCCCGCACCTGTTCGCGCCGCTGGACCTGGGCTTCACCCGCCTGCGCAACCGCGTGCTGATGGGCTCGATGCACACCGGCCTGGAGGATCGCGCCCGCGACTTCCCGCGCCTGGCCGCCTATTTCGCCGAGCGCGCTGCCGGCGGCGTGGGCTTGATCGTCACCGGCGGCTTCGCGCCGAACGTGGCCGGTTGGCTCAAGCCATTCGGCGGCAAGCTGTCCTGGCCGTGGGAAGGCCGGCCACATCGCCAGCTCACCGCCGCGGTGCATGCGCACGACGCCAAGATCTGCCTGCAGCTGCTGCATGCGGGGCGCTACGCCTACCACCCCTTGCAGGTGGCGCCATCCAAGCTCAAGGCGCCGATCAATCCGTTCACCCCGCGCGCGTTGTCGGCGCGCGGCGTCGAGCGCCAGATCCGGGCCTATGCGCACGCCGCGAAGATGGCGCGCGAGGCCGGCTACGACGGCGTCGAGGTGATGGGCTC
>DJAN01000035.1:0-709 GCA_002429615.1 Lysobacteraceae bacterium UBA6001 | reverse complement strand
CGGCGTCGAGGTGATGGGCTCGGAGGGCTACCTGATCAACGAGTTCACCGCCCCGCGCACCAACCAGCGGACCGACGCCTGGGGCGGCGACGCGGCCCGACGCATGCGCTTCGCGGTGGAGATCGTGCGGCGCATCCGCGAAGCCTGTGGCCCGGACTTCATCATCATCTATCGCCTGTCGCTGGTGGATCTCGTCAACGACGGCAACCAGTGGGAGGAAATCCTCGCCCAGGCCCGGGCCGTCGAGGCCGCTGGCGCGACGATCATCAATTCCGGCATCGGCTGGCATGAGGCGCGCGTGCCGACCATCGCCACCTCGGTGCCGCGTGCGGCGTTCGCCGGCGTCACCGCCAAGCTGAAGCCGCATGTCGGCGTGCCGGTGGTGGCCACCAACCGCATCAACATGCCCGACGTGGCCGAGCACATCCTCGCCAGCGGCGGCGCCGACATGGTGTCGCTGGCCCGCCCGCTGCTGGCCGACCCCGAATGGGCCAACAAGGCCCGCAGCGGCCGCACGCAGGCGATCAACACCTGCATCGCCTGCAACCAGGCCTGCCTGGACCATGTCTTCGCCAACAAGCTGGTCAGCTGCCTGGTCAATCCGCGCGCCGCGCACGAGACCGAACTGAACTACTTGCCCGCCGCGCAGGCGCGCCGCGTCGCCGTGGTCGGTGCCGGTCCCGCCGGCCTGGCCTGCGCCACGGTGGCG
>DJAN01000031.1:2497-2756 GCA_002429615.1 Lysobacteraceae bacterium UBA6001 | reverse complement strand
GTTCCGCCAGTTCGTCGAAGCCGCCGGCCTGCCGACGGTGATGACGCTGCGCGGGCTGGGCGCGTTGCCGCCGCAGCATCCGCAGAGCCTGGGCATGCTGGGCATGCATGGCACCCGCGCGGCCAACATCGCCGTGCAGGAAAGCGACCTGCTGGTGGTGGTCGGCGCTCGCTTCGATGACCGCGCCACCGGCAAGTTGAATGAGTTCGCGCCTTTCGCGCGGGTCATCCACCTGGATGCCGATGCCTACGAGATCTCC
>DJAN01000031.1:1926-2335 GCA_002429615.1 Lysobacteraceae bacterium UBA6001 | reverse complement strand
AGCTGCGCACCGCCGACATCGCCATTCCCGGCGACGTCGCCACCGGCCTGAAGGCACTGGCCGCGGCACGCGCCACCTGCGATGCCTGGCGCAAGCGTTGCGCGGCGAACCGCGAGCGCTTCGGCGCGCGCTACGACGCCCCGGGCGGTGACATCTATGCCCCGGCACTGCTGAAGCGCCTGAGCGAGGTCGCCCCGGCCGACACCATCATCGCCTGCGACGTGGGCCAGCATCAGATGTGGGTGGCGCAGCACTGCCGCTTCCAGCATCCGCGCAACCACCTGACCAGCGGCGCGCTGGGCACGATGGGCTTCGGCCTGCCGGCAGCGATGGGCGCGCAGTTCGCCTGCCCGGACCGCACGGTGGTGCTGGTTTCCGGCGACGGCAGCTTCATGATGAACGTGCAGGA
>DJAN01000031.1:0-1717 GCA_002429615.1 Lysobacteraceae bacterium UBA6001 | reverse complement strand
CTTCATGATGAACGTGCAGGAGCTGGCCACCATCGCCCGCTGCAAGCTGCCGGTGAAGATCGTGCTGCTGGACAACAGTTCGCTGGGCATGGTGCGGCAGTGGCAGGAACTGTTCTTCGCCGAGCGCTACAGCGAGATCGACCTGTCCGACAACCCGGACTTCGCCGCGCTGGCGCAGGTGTTCGGCATCCCGGCCACGCGCATCACCGCGCGCGACCAGGTGGATGACGCGCTGGCGGCGATGCTGGCCCAGCCCGGCCCCGCGCTGCTGCACGTGGCCATCGATGCACGCGCCAACGTGTGGCCGCTGGTGCCGCCGAACACCGCCAACAGCACGATGCTGGAAAGCAACCCCGCCCACGCCGCACGGGAGGCCAGCCATGCGCTACCGGCTTGACCTGGTGCTGCGTCCGGCCGAAGGCGCGCTGCTGCGCGTGATCGGCATGGCCGAACGCCGCGGCTTCAGCCCGCGCGCCATCCATGGCGCGCCGGACGCCGACGACCAGGGCCGCTGGCACCTGCAGCTGGAGGTCGAGGGCAGCCGCCCGGCCGAAACGCTGTGCCGCCAGCTGGAGAAGGTGTACGACTGCGAGTCGGTGCAGGCCACCGCGCTGCCACTGGAGGCGGCGGCGTGAACGCCGTCGCCCGCCACCCGGAGCAGCTGGTACGGAGGTGTCTTCTTCCGTGCCAGCCGTTCGCGTGTCGCCATGCCTGATACCGGGCACGCCAACGTGGAGCCCGATGTAGCCGACGTGGTGGCGCGCGTGAGCGTGGCCGACGTGTTGGCCGCGCAGGCGCGGCTGCGCCGCTACCTGGGCCCGACGCCGATGCATTACGCCGAACGCTTCGGCGTCTGGCTGAAGCTGGAGAACCTGCAGCGCACCGGTTCGTACAAGGTGCGTGGCGCATTGAACGCGATGCTGGCCGGCCTGGAGCGTGGCGACGACCGGCCGGTGATCTGCGCCTCGGCCGGCAACCATGCGCAGGGCGTGGCGTGGTCCGCCTATCGGCTCGGCCTGCAGGCCATCACCGTGATGCCGCACGGCGCCCCGGCCACCAAGATCGCCGGTGTCGCCCATTGGGGTGCCACCGTGCGCCAGCACGGCAACAGCTACGACGAGGCATATGGCTTCGCCCGCGAACTGGCCGCGCAGAACGGCTATCGCTTCCTGTCCGCGTTCGACGATCCGGACGTGATCGCCGGCCAGGGCACGGTCGGCATCGAGATCGCCGCCAGCACCCCGGACGTGGTGATCGTGCCGATCGGCGGCGGCGGCCTGGCGTCGGGCGTGGCGCTGGCGCTGAAGTCGCAGGGCGTGCGTGTGGTCGGCGCCCAGGTCGAGGGCGTGGATTCGATGCTGCGCGCGGTGCGCGGCGACGTGCGCGAGATCGCCCCGGTGCCGACCCTGGCCGACGGCGTCAAGGTCAAGATTCCCGGCTTCATCACCCGCCGCCTGTGCGCCAGCCTGCTGGACGACATCGTCACCGTGCGCGAGGCCGAGCTGCGCGAGACCCTGGTCCGCCTGGCCCTGGAAGAACACATCATCGCCGAGGGCGCCGGCGCCCTGGCCCTGGCCGCCGGCCGCCGCGTGGCCGGCAAGCGCAAGTGCGCCGTGGTTTCCGGCGGCAATATCGACGCCGGCGTGCTTTCCACCCTATTGTCCGAAGTGCGGCCGCGGCCGCCGCGCAAGCCGCGGCGCCGCAGATCGGAAGAGCG
>DJAN01000033.1 GCA_002429615.1 Lysobacteraceae bacterium UBA6001 | reverse complement strand
CCGCGCTGCCGAGCGTGCAGGTCGAAGCCGCGCGCGTGCGCGGCGTGGACCCCTTTGATCTGCCGTCCTCGTTCAGCCAGGTGGATGCCGCCGCGGCGGACGACCGGCGCGGCGCCCAGGCTTCGGAACTGCTCGATGGCCTGGCCGGGGTGGTGGCCCGCGACCGCCAGAACTATGCCCAGGACACCCAGCTGTCGATCCGTGGTTTTGGCGCGCGCTCGACCTTCGGCGTGCGTGGCGTGCGCCTGTTTGTCGACGGCGTGCCGGCGACGATGCCGGACGGGCAGGGCCAGCTGTCGCATTTCAACGTGATGGGTGTGGAGCGCGTCGACGTGCTGCGCGGCCCGTTCTCGGCGCTGTACGGCAATGCGTCCGGCGGCGTGGTGCAGTGGTGGAGCGGGGCAGGCGCGGAAGACGACCCGTGGCGGCTGCGTACCAGCGTGGGCAGCGATGCCAGCTATACCGCCGGGGCCCAGCTGCGCGGCGCGCGCGGGCCGTTCGACTACAACCTCGCCCTCAGCCACTTCCAGACCGAGGGTTGGCGTGACCATAGCCAGGCCCGCCGCGAATCGCTCAACGGCCGCTTTGGCTGGACGCTGGACGAGGGCCGTTCGCTGTCGTTGGTGGTGAATTACCTGGATGCACCCGATGCCGAGGATCCCCTCGGCCTGACCCGCGCCCAGTTCCATGCCGACCCGCGCCAGGCCACCGCCGTCGCCACCCAGTTCAACACCCGCAAGGCGGTGCGTCAGTCGCAGGCCGGGCTGGTCTACGAACAGCAGGCCGGTGCCGGCAGCCTGCGCCTGATGGCCTATGGCGGGACGCGTGCGGTGGAGCAGTACCTCGCGGTGCCGGTGGCCGTTCAGGCCAATCCGCTGCACGCTGGTGGCGTGGTCGACCTCGACGGCGGCTATGGCGGGGCGGATGCGCGCTGGTCGTGGCAGGGCGAGCTGGCCGGGCGCCCGTTCGACGTCACCGTCGGCACCAATGCCGACCGCCAGCGCCAGCATCGCACCGGCTACGAGAACTTCGTCGGCACCCAGCTGGGCGTGAAGGGGGCGCTGCGCCGGGACCAGCAGGACACCGTGTCGAATCTCGATCAGTTCGCCCAGGCCTGGTGGCAATGGAGCGCGCGCTGGTCGGCCCTGCTGGGCGTGCGCCATAGCGAGGTGCGCTTCCGCTCCACGGACGACTACATCACCGCGCGCAATCCCGACGACAGCGGCCGCACCGACTACTCGGCCACCACGCCGGTGGCCGGCCTCGTGTTCCGCGCCAGCGAGAACGTGCGCCTTCACGCCTCGCTGGGCCGCGGCTTCGAAACCCCCACCTTCAACGAGCTCGGCTATCGCGCTGACGGTGGCGCCGGCCTGGCGTTGGACCTGCAGCCGGCCACCAGCCGCAACTACGAGGTGGGACTGAAATGGCGCGGCGCCGATCAGGCCGCGCTGGCGCTGGCGGTGTTCCGTGCCGACACCGACGACGAACTCGCCGTGGCCAGCAACACCAACGGGCGCAGCACCTACCGCAACATCGGCCGCACCCGCCGCCAGGGCGTGGAGGCCAGCTGGACGCAGCCGTTGGCCGCACGCAGCGCGCTGGACCTGGCCTACACCTGGCTCGAAGCCACCGTGCGGCAGGGCTATCTGGTCTGCGCCAGCAGCGGCTGCGCCACGCCCGATACCTGGGTCGCACCCGGCACCGCGCTGCCGGGCGTGCCGCGCCAGCTGCTGACCGCGCGCTGGTCATGGCGGCCCGATCCCTGGCAGGTGGCGGCGGAGATCGAAGCCGCCGACCGCACCCCGGTCAACGACCTTGGCCGCGAGGCCGCGCCGGGGTACGCGCTGCTGGCGGTGGAGGCCTCGCGCGAATGGGGGCTGGCGAGTGGATCGCTGCGCGCCTTCGCCCGTATCGACAACGTGTTCGATCGCGCCTACGTCGGTTCGGTCATCGTCAACGACGGCAACGGCCGCTATTACGAGCCGGGCCCGGGACGGGCATTCCTGGCCGGGCTGGAGTGGCGCTTCCGTCCCTGAGCGCAACCGTCGCAGCGGATTGACCGAGATCAACGCGGCGTAACGAACCGGCGCGCATCCTCGCCACACCCCCACGAGGAGATCCGGCATGGACAAGACGATGAAGGCGGCAGTGGTGCGCGCGTTCGGGCAACCGCTGGTGATCGAGGAAGTGACCGTTCCGCGCCCGGGGCCGGGCGAGGTGCTGGTGAAGATCGAAGCGTGTGGCGTCTGCCATACCGATCTGCACGCCGCCGAAGGCGACTGGCCGGTGAAGCCGAATCCGCCCTTCATCCCGGGCCATGAGGGCGTCGGTCACGTGGTGGCGGTGGGGGCCAACGTGGGCCACGTGAAAGAAGGCGACCGCGTCGGCGTGCCGTGGCTGTACTCGGCCTGCGGGCATTGCGAGCACTGCCTGGGTGGCTGGGAAACCCTGTGCGAGACGCAGAAGAACACCGGCTACTCGGTCAACGGCGGCTTCGCCGAATACGCCTTGGCCGACGCCGGCTATGTCGGCCACCTGCCGAGTAACGTGGGTTTCGTCGAGATCGCGCCGGTGCTGTGCGCCGGTGTCACCGTCTACAAGGGCCTGAAGGTGACCGACACCCGGCCCGGCGAATGGGTGGTGATCTCCGGCGTGGGCGGCCTGGGCCACATGGCGGTGCAGTACGCCCGCGCCATGGGTCTGAACGTGGCCGCGGTGGACATCGACGATGACAAGCTCGCGCTGGCGCGCCGGCTGGGCGCCACGGTGACGGTGAATGCCGCGCAGCAGGACCCGGCGGCCTACCTGAAGAAGGAAATCGGCGGCGCGCATGGCGTGCTGGTCACCGCGGTCTCGCCGAAGGCGTTCTCGCAGGCGCTGGGCATGGTCCGTCGCGGCGGCACGGTGTCGCTCAATGGCCTGCCGCCGGGGGATTTCCCGCTGGACATCTTCGGCATGGTGCTCAACGGCGTCACCGTGCGCGGCTCCATCGTCGGCACCCGCCTGGACCTGCAGGAGTCGCTCGACTTCGCCGCGCAGGGCAAGGTCGCCGCCACCGTGCACACCGACAAACTGGAAAACATCAACGACATCTTCGAGCGCATGCACGCCGGCAAGATCGAAGGCCGGGTCGTGCTCGACATGGCGCTGTAGGCGCGGCCTCGGCCGCGGTCCCGCGAACCCTCAGCCCGGTGGCTGCCCCGGCAGCCGCGCGGGGGATTCCGCATCGCCCGGGATCAGCTCATCTGGGCGCTCGCCGGCGCCCCGGTCTTCCATTTCCTGGCTGTCATGCTTGCCGCGCTGCTCGCCGGGGACCGGCGGGGACTTCTCGCGCAAGGGATCTCGGGTCATGGCGGTGGCTCCGCGGCAGGGCAGCCGAGTTCACCGCGCACGCCGTGAAGGCCAGGGCAAACAGGGAACTCACGTCTGTCTAACGGCGGCGGCGGTACTGCTGTGCGCCCTCCCCGCCGATGCCGGAGCCGCGCCATGCGCACCTTCGAACGTCGTCCCGACCGCCGCCTGTTCGCCCCGCCCCTGGATCCCCAGCTGCCGGCGCTGTTGCCGCCGCTGGAGCACGGGATCGCGCAGGACTACCGCCATTACAGTCTGGTCGACTACCAGCGGCGGCGTCGCCGCGGTGGCCCAACCTGGCGGGACTTGTATCCCGCCTACGAATTCGCCCGCCGCACCCACGCCGCCGACTGGCCACGCGCAGCCGACATCGACGATGCCCTGGCCGCGCAGTGGGAGCAGATGCGCGGGGCGTCGCGGTTGAGCTGGCGTCGCGCCCGCGCGGTGATCGAGGACGCCTGGCGCGCGCTGGACCACATGCCCGAGGCCGCCGTCCACGGCCTCGCGCACTGAGGAAACCCGCGCCGGCAACACGGTCGGCCAAGCTGAAGCCGGCGTTGCCTGAACGCCGGAAACGCCTGAATACGCCGGCCGGACTTGGCGTGCCGTGTAAAATCGCGTTCTTTTGACTGGAATAAATGGCGGAAAGCACGACAGCGGCGCCGGTTTCGGCCCCGCCCTTCATCCGCCTGCTGACCAGCCTGTCCCAGACCGACGCGGGGAAATCGCCCCCGGTGCTGGTTGAACGGCTAGGTCATTGGATCGACTGGAACCATGCCGTCCCGCTTGCGCGCGCGCTGGACCAGCCGCCCCCGCAGGCCCCGGACGACATCGACCACGCCCCTGGCGAGGCCGAGTGCGCGCAGGCGCGCGCCGCGCTGGTGCAGGCGATCGTCGAGGCGCCCCTGCTTGCGCGTCGCCCCGCCGCCGACAGCGCCGCTACCCGTGACTTCGCGCCTTACCGGGAACGCTACCTGTCCCTGCAGCGCGCCATGCACAGCGCGACCGGCCGCCTGCGCGGCGCATTGCGCGACCGCCTCGCCGCTGGCCCGCTGGAACAGGCGCGCCTGGCGGAAGTGGACGCGCTGATGGAACAGGTGCTGAGCCCGCGTGAACAGCGTTGGCTCAGCACCGCGCCTGGCCTGCTGGGCGAACGCTTCGAACGGCTGCGTCCGCCACCGGCGGACCCTGCCGCCACATCTCCCGCCCTCTCCGTCGAGTCACTCGACGCATTCCGCCAGGAAATGCGCGACGTACTGCTTGCCGAACTCGACTTCCGTTTCCAACCGCTGGAGGCGCTGCTGGCAGCGCTTCGCGCCTGAATGACCGCCATGCTCAAGAATCCGCTCAACCTCGTTGTCTTCCTCGCCGGCCTGTTCGTCATCGCCTGGACCGGTGCCGGCTATGTGCTCACCCACCCGCTGGCCGCCGTGGTCGCGGCGGTGATCGGCGCGTGCTACCTGGCCGGTGTGCATGAACTGTCGCGCTATCACCAGGCCACGCTGGCGCTGCGCCAGGTGCTGGCCGATGTGGAGAGCGCGCGGGATGACCTCGGCGCGTGGCTGGGCCGGCTGCCGGATTCCCTGCGTCACGCGGTGCGCCTGCGCATCGAAGGCGAGCGCACCCCGATGCCCGCGCCGAGCCTGACGCCCTATCTGGTCGGGCTGCTGGTCCTGCTGGGCATGCTCGGCACGCTGCTGGGCATGATGGCGACCCTGCGCGGCACCGGCTTCGCGCTGGAGAGCGCGGCGGACCTGCAGTCGATCCGCGATTCGCTGGCCGCGCCGGTCAAGGGCCTGGGCTTCGCCTTCGGTACGTCGATTGCCGGCGTGGCGAGTTCGGCGATGCTGGGCCTGCTGTCCGCGCTGTGCCGGCGTGAGCGCGTGCAGGTGGTGCAGCAGCTCGATGCCTGCATCGCCACGACCCTGCAGGCGCATTCGCGCGCCCATGCGCAGCGCGAAACCTTCCATCTGCTGCAACAGCAGGCTGCGCTGATGCCGGTGCTGGTGGAGCGGCTGCAGGCGATGGCCGACGGACTCCAGCAGCGCGCCGCCGAC
>DJAN01000032.1:4787-19073 GCA_002429615.1 Lysobacteraceae bacterium UBA6001 | reverse complement strand
GGACGCGAACCGCCCCGGGCTTGATCGGGCGCGCGGGGCGCACGGTGGGACTTCCAGGGGTCGTTCACTGCGGGATTCCGTTGAAGGAAGGCCGCGCGCGGATGCGCGGCCCTCGGCGGGGGCATGATGCCGCCCCGCGCCGCCCCCGTCACCTTTCGCGCCGGTCAGCCTTCACGCCGTTCCCAGAAATCCGCGTTGCGGATCCCCACCGCCTGCGGATCGAACACCGGGTCCAGCCCCAGCTTCTTCTGCCGCTCGTAGTCGCGCAGCGCCAGCAGCGCCGGCTTGCGCACGATGAAGATGGCGATGATGTTCAGCCACGCCATCAGGCCCACGCCGATGTCACCCAGCGCCCACGCCACGCCGGCGTTGTGAAAGGCGCCGAAGATCACCATGCCGACGATGCCCAGCCGCAGCACCAGCACGGCGAGCGGGCGGTGGCGGTTGCGGTTGAGGTAGCTGAGGTTGGTCTCGGCCATGTAGTAGTAGGCCATGATGGTGGTGAAGGCGAAGAAGAACAGCGCCACCGCCACGAAGCCCGCGCCCCACCCCGGCAGCACCGATTCCACCGCCGCCTGCGCGAAGCCCGGGCCTTCCTGCACCCCCGCCAGGCCGGCGAACAGCGGCGCGCCGCCCTCCGGGGAATACACGTTGTAGGTGCCGGTGGCCAGGATCAGGAACGCGGTCGAGGTGCACACCATCATGGTGTCGAAGTAGATCGCGAAGGCCTGCACATAGCCCTGCTTGGCCGGGTGCGAGACCTCCGCGGCGGCCGCGGCGTGCGGCCCGGTGCCCTGGCCGGCCTCGTTGGCGTAGATGCCGCGCTTGACGCCCCACTCCACCGCCAGCCCCAGCAGCGCGCCGAACGCGGCATGGCTGCCGAACGCGCTGTTGAAGATCAGCGCGAACATGCCTGGCACGCGCTCGGCGTTGAGCACCATCACGGTGATCGCCATCAGGATGAAGCCGCCGGCCATGAACGGCACCACCACCTCGGCGAAGTTGGCGATGCGCTTGACGCCACCGAAGATGATCACCGCCAGCATCAGCGCCACGCCGATGCCCAGCACCAGCTTGAACGCATCGCGCGCGGGCAGGCCCAGCCACTGGCCCTCGAAACCGCTGCACCAGCTTGTGCCGGCGCAGGCATTGGCGGCGCTGTCGGCGATGGCGTTGGCCTGCACGCCCGGCATCAGGAAGCCGGCGGCGACAATGGTGGCCAGCGCGAACAGCATCGCGTACCACTTCAGGCCCATGGCCTTCTCGATGTAGTACGCCGGGCCGCCACGATAGCGGCCGTCGGCATCCTTCACCTTGTAGATCTGCGCCAGGGTGGATTCGATGTAGGACGTGGAGGCGCCCAGGAAGCCCATCACCCACATCCAGAAGATCGCGCCGGGGCCGCCGAAGGCGATGGCGGTGGCCACGCCGGCGATGTTGCCGATGCCGATGCGTCCGGCCATCGACATGGCCAGCGCCTGGAACGAGGAGACGCCCGCCTCGGACTTCTGCCCGCGCACCGTCAGCCGCAGCATTTCGGCGAACCCGCGTACCTGCATGAAGCGGGTGGCGAAACTGAAGTACAAGCCGGACGCCAGGCAGATGAAGATGAGTGCCTTGCTCCAGATGATGCCGTTGAGGGCGTCGATGATGGCTTCCACGTGCTGTCGTCCCCGCTGTTGGATTGAAGGTGGTTCGTCGCAGTCTGCCGCAGCCGTCGCGGGCATGCGGCCATGGCACTGCATGCATCTCGTCAGTCCGGCAGGCACTCCCGCGTGCGTGCGAACAATCGCAGGTCAACGCATTGCCCCTGCTTGACCACGGCATGGCGCATGCGCCCTTCCTCGACGAAGCCGTTGCGCAGCAGCACGGCGGCCGAGCCGAGGTTGTCGGGCATCACATGCGCGGCGAGGCGATGCAGGCGCTGCTGGTCCATGACCCAGGGCGCGAATGCGCCGACCACGCGGGTCATCACGCCACGGCCCCAGTGCGACGGCGACAACCAGTAGCCCAGCAGCGCGCTGTGCGCGGCTTCGGCGCGGCCGGCCTGCTCGGGATGGATGCCGATGCCGCCGGCGATGCGCTGCCCGATGAGAATCGCGAAGAGCGGGTCGGAGAAGTCGACGACCTGGCCGGAGAGGAAGCGCTCGGCGTCGGCGAGGGTATACGGATGCGGGAAGCGTCCGCTGAGCCAGCGGGGGATGTCGGGATGGTTGGCCGCCGCGACGAGGGCCGGCGCGTCGTCGGCGTGCCAACGACGCAACACGAATCCTTCGCCGCGCAGGGTGGGCGCGGTGTCCATGGCGAAACCCGGAAAGGGATGGCCCCATGCTCGCCGAGTGGGCGCGGGAGGGCAAGCGCTTCGAGGCCGGGGGGCTCACCTGTAGGAGCGGCTTCAGCCGCGACCGTGCGCCCACGGGTCGCGGCTGAAGCCGCTCCTACAGGAGAAGCCCGTCATCCGTGGGCGTCAGGCATGCCCACCCACCGACGGGGTGTCGCGCTCCAGCGCTTCCAGCTCGCGTGCCACCGCCTCCGGCGAACGCGTGAACGGTGCGATCAGCGAGTAGAACGCCGGCACCACGTACAGCGACAGCAGCGTCGACAGCGACACGCCAAAGATCACCACCACGCCGATCGTGGCGCGGCTGGCCGAGCCCGGGCCGCCGGCCAGCACCAGTGGAATCGCGCCGACCACCGTCGCGATCGAGGTCATCAGGATCGGCCGCAGGCGCACCGACGCCGATTCCACGATCGCCTCGTGCACGCTGCGCCCTTCATCGCGCAGCTGGTTGGCGAACTCCACGATCAGGATGCCGTTCTTCGCCGCCAGGCCCACCAGCATCACGATGCCGATCTGGCTGAACAGGTTGAGCGTGCCGTTGGTGGCCCACAGCCCCACCAGCGCGCCCAGCACCGCCAGCGGCACGGTCAGCATGATCACCAGCGGATGGGCGAAGCTCTCGAACTGTGCCGCCAGCACCAGGTACACCACCAGCAGCGCCATCGCGAAGGTCAGCAGCACCGCGCTGCCGGACTTCTGGTACTCGCGCGATTCGCCCTTCCAGTCGACCTGCGCGTACTCCGGCAGTTCTTCCTGCGCCACCCGCTCGGTCCAGGCGATCGCATCGCCCAGGCTGTAGCCCGGGGCCAGGCTCGCGCTCAGCGTCACCGAACGCAGGCGGTTGAAGCGGTTCAGCGTGCCGGCCTCGGCCACTTCGCTCAGCGACACCAGGTTCGACAGCGGAATCAGCTCGCCGGTGCTCGAACGCACGCGGATCGCCGCCAGGTCTTCCGGCGACATGCGGCCCTCGCGACCGGACTGCAGCATCACGTCGTACTCCTCGCCGTTGTCGACGAAGGTGGTGACGCGGCGCGAGCCCATCAGCGTTTCCAGCGCGCCGCCGATCTCGGTCACCGACACGCCCAGGTCGGCCGCGCGCAGGCGGTCGATGTTCACCCGCATCTGCGGACGGGTTTCCTTGTAGTCGGAGTCGACGCCGACCAGGCCCGGGTTCTCCTCCATGCGCTGCATCATGCGGTCGCGCCACTGCGCCAGCTCGGCGTAGTCCGGCCCGCCCAGCACCATCTGGAACGGCTGGCCGCGGCTGCGCACCAGGCCGCCGCTCACCTGCGTGCGTGCGCGCACGCCGGTCAGCACCGACAGCTTCTTCTGGATCTCGTCGGCCAACGCCACCGTCGGCTGCTCGCGCAGATGCCAGTCCTGCAGGAACACGCTGACACGGCCAGTGTGCATTTCCTCGCTGCTGCCGAAGCCGCCCGGCACGCGCGGGTTGGCGCGCACGATCGGCTTGTCCGGCCCCACGTAGGGCGCAAGGATCGCCTCGACCTGGTGCATCTGCCCCACGGTGTAATCGAAGCCGGCGCCTTCCGGCCCGTCGATCAGCACCTGGAAGTTGCCGCGATCCTCGGCCGGCGCCAGCTCCGAGGGAATCCGCGTCGCCAGCCAGCCACTGAGCAGGAATGCCACCAGCATCACCGCGCCGAACAGCCAGCTGCGGTCCACGCTGCGCTCCAGCGAGCGCTTGTAGCCCTGGCTCAGGCGCTCCATGCGGGTGTTGAACCAGTGGTGGAAGCGGTTCGGCTTCTCCTTGTCGTGCGGCTTGAGCAGCTTGGACGACATCATCGGCGTCAGCGTCAGCGCTACGAAAGCCGAGATCGCCACCGCCGCCGCCAGTGCCACTGCCAGCTCACGGAACAGGCGGCCGGTGTTGCCCTCCAGGAAACCCACCGGCAGGAATACCGCCACCAGCACCGCGGTGGTCGCGATCACCGCGAACGCCACCTGCGCGGTACCGCGCCGCGCCGCCACCAGCGGCGGCTCACCGAGGTCGATGCGACGCTGGATGTTCTCCACCACCACGATGGCATCGTCCACCACCAAGCCGATGCACAGCACCAGCGCCAGCAGCGTGAGCAGGTTGATCGAGAAATCGAAGGCGTACAGGGCGATGAATGCCGCGATCAGGCACACCGGCACCGTCACCGCCGGAATCAGCGCCGCGCGGGCGCTGCCGAGGAACAGCCAGATCACCACCAGCACCAGGATCACCGCTTCGACCAGCGTGTGGTACACGCGCTCGACCGAGGCATCGATGAAGGTGGTGGTGTCGAAGGCGACGAAGATATTGGTGCCGGCCGGCAACGATTTCTGGATGCGCTCGGCCTCCGCGCGGGCCTCGCGCGCCACGTCCAGCGCGTTGGCGGTGGAGTTGCGCACGATGCCCAGGCCGACGTTGGGCACGCCGTTGCTCTGGAAGTAGGCGCGGCGCTCGGCCGAGGTCAGCTCGACCTTGCCGACGTCGCCCAGGCGCACCACATAGCCGTCGCGTCCCTTGCCCAGCGGCAGCCGCGCGAAGTCTTCCGGCTTCAGGTAGCTGCGCTCCACGCGCAGGGTGAAGTCGCGCTGCGCCGATTCGATGCTGCCCGCCGGCAGCTCGACGTTCTCCTTCTCCAGCGCCGCTTCCACGTCGCTGACGGTCATGCCGCGCGCGGCGAGCTGGTCGCGGTCCAGCCAGATCCGCATCGCATAGCGCTGGCGGCCGCCGATGCGCACCTGCGCCACGCCATCCAGGCTGGAGAAGCGGTCGACGATATAGCGCTCGGCGTAGTCGGACAGCTGCAGCGTGTCCATCACGCTGGAGCTCATGTTGAGCCACAGGATCGGGTCGGCGTCGGCCTCGACCTTGGAAATTTCCGGCGGCCGCGCCTGGTCGGGCATGCGGTCGGTGACGCGGCTGACCGCGTCGCGCACGTCGTTGGCCGCGGCCTCCACGTCACGCGTGGGCACGAACTCGATGCTGATGTCCGAGCTGCCGTTGCGGCTGCGCGCCTCGATGGTCTCGATGCCCTCGATGCCGGCCAGCGCATCCTCCAGCACCTGGGTGATGCGGCTTTCCACCACCGCCGCCGAGGCGCCGGTGTACTCCACGTCCACCGAGACGATCGGCGGGTCGATCGCCGGCAGCTCGCGCAGGGTCAGGCGGGTGAACGACATCACGCCCAGCACCACGAGCAGCAGGCTCATCACCACCGCCAGCACCGGGCGGGTGATGGAGATATCGGAGAGTTTCATTGCGCGGCCTGCGGGCGCGGCGCGGGCGCGCCGCCACTGGGCGCTTCACCCCGCACCTTCAGGCCCGGGCGCAGCTTGCCGGTGCCATCCACCACGATGCGTTCGCCGGCCTGGATGCCGCCCAGAATCTCGACCTTGCCGTCACGGCGCTCGCCGGTGCGCACATCCACGCGCTCGACACTGTCATCGGTCTTGACCCGGTACACGAAGGATTCGCGGCCGACCTGCACCACCGCGATCTCAGGGATCACCAGCGCCTGGCGCTCGGGCTGGTACAGGCGCACGTCCAGCAGCATGCCCGGGCGCAGGCGACGCTCGGGATTGTCGAAGTCCGCGCGCACGGTGACCGCGCGGGTGTTCTCATCCACGCGCGAATCGATCGCCGAAACCTCGCCGCGGAAGCGCTCGCCCGGGAACGCCGCGGCCACGCCGCTGACCTCGTTGCCCAGCCGCACCAGGCCCAGCTGCGCTTCCGGCACCTGGAAGTCGACGTGCATGCGTTCGATGTCGTCGAGCGTGGCGATCACCGTGGTCGAGGTCACCAGCGAACCGGGACTGATCTGGCGGATGCCGAGCACGCCGGCGAACGGCGCGCGCACTTCGCGGTCGCCGATGTCCGAGCGCATCTGCGCCACCCGCGCCATCGCCGCATCGCGCAGCGCGCGCTGGGTGTCGACAGTGGACTTGGCGACCAGCTGCTGGCCGATCAGCTCCTGCTGGCGGCGGTAAAGCTGGTCGGCTTCCTCGTAGGTGGCCTGGGCGGCATTCAGCGCGGCCAGCTGCGAGTTACCGCGCAGGGTCACCAGCAACTGGCCGGCCTTCACCGCGTCACCGCTCTCGAAGTAGACCTTGTCCACGACATCGCTGACGGCCGCGGTCAGCGCCACCGACTCGCGCGCGCGCACCGTGGCGATGGACTGCACGGTGGTGTTCCAGGATTGCGTGGCGACCGTCTGCACGGTCACCGGGATCGGGGCGGCGTTGGCGGCCGGGTGGGCGGCGCGATCGCAGCCGGCCAGGACGATGGCCAGGCTCGCGGCGGCCGCGCCCGCGCGGAATCGGGAAAGCATCAATCGGGGGTCCTGCCTAGGGATGTCCCGAGTTTAACGACAGCCGATGACACCCGTTGACATACGGGCCCGATCGACCCCATGACCAAAGACCCTTGCCGGGCCGAAAAACCTGCCCGCACCCCGGCCCAGCGCCGGGATCAGGCTTCCACGCCGAGGTGGGCCAGCACCTGCCTGGCCAGCGCTTCGGCGTTGTCGCCGTCGGCCTGCAGGTGCAGTTCGGGGGATTCGGGCGCCTCGTAGGGCGAGTCGATGCCGGTGAAATTCGGAATCTGGCCGGCGCGGGCCTTCGCATAGAGACCCTTCACGTCGCGCGCCTCGGCCACCGCCAGCGGGACGTCGACGAAGACTTCCATGAATTCGCCCTCGGCGAAACGCTCGCGTGCCATCCGCCGTTCGGCGCGGAACGGGGAGATGAAGCTGACCAGCACGATCAGGCCGGCATCGGCCATCAGTCGTGCCACTTCGGCGACGCGGCGGATGTTCTCCACGCGATCCTCGTCGGTGAAGCCGAGATCACGGTTCAAACCATGGCGCACGTTGTCGCCGTCGAGGATGAAGGTGTGATACCCGAGTGCATGCAGGCGGCGATCCACCAGGTTGGCCACGGTGGACTTGCCGGCGCCGGACAGGCCGGTGAACCACAGCACCTTCGGCGCCTGGCCCTTGATGCGGGCGCGCGCGGCGTTGTCCACGTCCAGATGCTGCCAGTGCACGTTGCCGGCACGACGCAGCGCGAAATCCAGCGTGCCGGCACCGACGGTGGCATTGGTCTGGCGGTCGATGAGGATGAACGCACCCAGCTCGCGTTCGCGCGCATACGGGGCGAAGGGGATCGCCTCGTCCAACGCCAGGTTGCAGTAGCCGACCTCGTTCAGCGCCAGGCGCTTGGCGGCCAGGCGCTCCTGCGTGTTCACGTCGATGCGGTGCTTGATCTCGCTGATGCTGGCGGCCACGGTGCGCGCGCCGATCTTCAGCCAGTACGGACGCCCGGGCAGCAGCGCCGCGTCGTCCAGCCAGAGCAGGTGGGCGGCGAACTGGTCGGCCACCTCCGGCGGATCGCCGGCAGCGGCGATCACATCGCCGCGGCTGACGTCGATCTCGTCCTCCAGCGTCAGCGTCACCGCCTGGCCGGCGCGTGCGTGCTGCACATCGCCATCGGGACCGATCACCCGCGCGATGCGCGAGCGGCGCCCGGACGGCAGCACCACCACCGCGTCGCCAGGACGCGCGTGGCCGGCGACCAGCGTGCCGGCGAAGCCACGGAAGCCCTGGTGCGGGCGGTTGACCCATTGCACCGGCAGGCGCAGGCCAAGGCTGCCGTCGGCCTCCGGCAGCGATACGGTTTCCAGGTGCTCCAGCAGGCTGGGGCCTCCGTACCACGGCATGCGCGCCGAGCGCGCCGACAGGTTGTCGCCCTCCAGCGCCGACAACGGGATCGCCTGCACCGCGGCCAGCCCCAGCTGCGCGGCCAGCGCGCGGTAGTCGGCCTCGATGGCGTCGAACACCGCCTGGTCATAGCCGACCAGGTCCATCTTGTTCACCGCCAGCACGATGCGGCCGATGCCCAGCAGCGAGGCGATGAAGCTGTGGCGGCGGGTCTGCGGCAGCAGGCCCTTGCGTGCATCGACCAGCACCACCGCCAGGTCGGCGGTGGACGCGCCGGTGGCCATGTTGCGGGTGTACTGCTCGTGGCCCGGGCAGTCGGCGACGATGAACTTGCGCCGGTCGGTATCGAAATAGCGGTAGGCGACATCGATGGTGATGCCCTGCTCGCGCTCGGCGGCCAGGCCGTCGAGCAGCAGCGCGTAGTCGATGTTCTGGCCCTGTGTACCGTGGCGGCGGCTGTCGCGCTCCAATGCGGCAAGCTGATCGTCGAACAGGCGCTTGCTGTCGTACAGCAGGCGGCCGATCAGCGTGCTCTTGCCATCGTCGACGCTGCCGCAGGTGATGAAGCGCAGCAGCGGCTTGGTCTCGTGGCGCTGCAGGTAGGCGGCGATCTGCTCGCCGGCAGGCTGCGCGGACGCCTGCGCCAGCGGCGCGGCTTCGACGGTGGCCGGGTCGCGTGCCATCAGAAATACCCTTCCAGCTTCTTCTTTTCCATCGACTCGGCGGGATCCTGGTCGATGACCCGGCCCTGCCGCTCGGAACTGGTGGCCACCAGCATCTCGGCGATGATCGCCTCCAGGCTGTCGGCGGTGGACTCGATCGCCCCGGTGAGCGGATAGCAGCCCAGCGTGCGGAAGCGCACCGAACGCTGCTGCGGCACTTCGCCCTCGCGCAGCGGCAGGCGCTCGTCGTCGACCAGGATCAGCGCGCCATCGCGCTCGACCACCGGCCGCTCGGCGGCGAAGTACAGCGGCACCACCGGGATCGCCTCACGGTAGATGTAGAGCCAGATATCCAGCTCGGTCCAGTTCGACAGCGGGAACACGCGCACGCTCTCGCCGGCATGCACGCGGGTGTTGTAGAGATTCCACAGCTCGGGGCGCTGGTTCTTCGGGTCCCAGCGATGGCGCTCGTTACGGAACGAGAACACCCGCTCCTTGGCGCGCGACTTCTCCTCGTCGCGGCGCGCACCGCCGATGGCGGCGTCGAACTTCCACTGCTCCAGCGCCTGCTTCAGGCCCTGGGTCTTCATGATGTCGGTGTGTACCGCGGCGCCATGGCTGATCGGGCCCACGTTCTGGGCCACGCCGTCCGGGTTGATGTGCACGCGCAGCTCGACGCCGGTCTCGGCGGCGCGGCGGTCGCGGAAGGCGATCATCTCGCGGAACTTCCAGCGCGTATCCACATGCAGCAGCGGGATCGGCGGCGGCGCTGGCGCGAATGCCTTGAGCAGCAGGTGCAGCAGCACCGAACTGTCCTTGCCCACCGAATACAGCAACACCGGATTGGCGAAGCCGGCGGCGACCTCGCGCAGGATGTGGATGCTTTCGGCCTCGAGCCGGTCGAGGTGGGACAGGGGTGGAAGACTCATTGCCGCCAGATGATCGAAAGTGGCCGGTCAAGCCTAGCACCGACCGGGAGGACCGCAGTCTGGCCCTGCGTGGCGCAGCGGCAGAAATAAGCGGCGGGCATAAGCCGATAACCGCTGCTCCTTTCTGTCGCCGCAAGCCCTTGCCTAGCATCGGATTCCCACCTTAGCCATCGGACCGGGAATGACCGCCGCCAGCCCCGCCTTGCCCCCCAGTCCCCTGCCGGAGGAGCGCAGGGTGCTGCTGTCGCGGCTGGTCGAAGGGCTGGATGCGCCCTCGCTGTGGTGGCTGTCCGGCTATACCGCCGGCCTGGCCCAGGGCCATGCCGCCACGCCTTCGCTGGCACTGGTGGCGGGCGGGGCCGCCGCCGAACGCGGCGACGAGCGCCGGCTGACCGTGCTCTACGGCAGCCAGACCGGCAACGCGCGCCGTGCCGCCGAACGCGTGGTCGCCGATGCCGAGGCCGCCGGGCTGCGGGTGCGCCTGCAGCGCGCGGACACCTACCCCACCCGCGAGTTGGCCAGCGAGCGCCTGCTGTATCTGGTCATCAGTACCCAGGGCGAAGGCGATCCGCCGGACGATGCCATCGGTCTGGTCGAATTCATCCAGGGCCGGCGCGCGCCCAAGCTGCCCGAGCTGAAGTTCGCCGTGCTCGGCTTGGGCGACTCCAGTTACGCGGACTTCTGCGGCATCGCCCGCCGCCTGGATGCGCGGCTGGCCGAACTCGGCGCGCAGCGCGTGCGCCCGCTGGCCGAAGCCGACCTGGATATCGACAGCGTCGCCAACCCGTGGCGCGAGGACGTGCTGCGCGAGGCGCGCGAGCTGCTGGCGAGCGTGCCGGCCGCCGGTGCCAAGGTCACCCCGCTGCGGGGACCGGCGCCCAGCAGCGCCGACCACACCCATCCTTTCAGCGCCGAGGTGCTGGCCAACCAGGTCGTCAGCGGCCGCGACTTCAAGGGCCCGGCCTATCGCCAGCATGGCGTCGCCTCCAAGCGCGTGCGCCACCTGGAGCTGTCGCTGGCCGGCAGCGGCCTGCACTACGAGCCCGGCGATGCGCTGGGCTTCCGCCACCGCAATGCCGAAGCGCTGGTGGCGCCGCTGCTCGATGTCCTGCAACTCGACGGTCATGCCGACGTCACCGTGGCCGACCAGACTCTGCCCCTGTCGGAGTGGCTCGCTGCCCACCGCGAACTGACCAAGCTGTCGCGGCCGTTCCTCGCCGCGCATGCCGAACGGTCCGGCGCGGAGGAACTGCAGGCGCTGCTCGCCCCTACCCAGACTGCCGGCCTGGCGACGCTGCTCGCAGACCATCAGGTGATCGATGTGCTGCGTCGCTGGCCGGCGGATTGGGACCAGCATGGCCTGCTCGCCGCGCTGCGGCCGCTGGCCCCGCGGTTGTATTCGATCGCTTCCAGCCGCCGCCGCGTCGGCGATGAGGTCCACCTGACGGTGGACGAGCTGGAATACCACGCGCACGGCCATGCCCATGTCGGCTCGGCCAGCGCCTTCCTCGCCGCGCTGGCCGAAGGCGATACCGCGCAGGTCTACGTCGAGCCGAACGAGCGCTTCCGGGTGCCGGCCGATGATGCCCGCGACATCCTGATGATCGGCCCCGGCACCGGGGTGGCGCCGTTCCGCGGCTTTGTGCAGGAGCGGGCCGAGCGCGGTGCGCGCGGGCGCAACTGGCTGTTTTTTGGTGCGCGGCATTTCAACCGCGACTTTCTCTACCAGGCCGAGTGGCAGCAGGCGCTGACGCGCGGCGAACTGCATGAGCTGGACCTGGCGTTCTCGCGCGACCAGGCCGAGAAGATCTATGTGCAGCATCGGCTGCGCCAGCGTGGCCGCGAAGTGTATGCGTGGCTGCGCGAAGGCGCGCACGTGTATGTGTGCGGCGCGATCTCGATGGGCAAGGACGTGCACGCGGCATTGGTGGATATCGTGGCCGAGCATGGGGATCTGGTGCCTGAGGCCGCGGCCGAGTTCGTCACCTCGTTGCAGAAGGAGGGGCGCTACAGCCGGGATGTTTATTGAGGACTGAAGACGCACGGTCGCGGCTGAAGCCGCTCCTACATTGCCGGTTTCACCGCGCCGCCTCGTCCCCCCTGCCAGCCATAGACCCATGAGCACGCATTCCGTCGAAGACATCAAATCCGCCAGCCGCCGGCTGCGCGGCTCGCTGCTGGAAAGCCTCGCCGACCCGGTCACCGGCGCGCTGCGCGAGGACGACCAGACGCTGATCAAGTACCACGGCAGCTACCAGCAGGACGACCGCGACCTGCGCGATGAGCGCCGCCGGCAGAAGCTGGAACCCGCCTATCAGTTCATGATCCGCACGCGCACGCCCGGCGGCGTGGTCACGCCGCAGCAGTGGCTGCAGCTCGATGCCATCGCCACCCGCTACGGCAACCACTCGCTGCGCGTCACCACGCGCCAGGCGTTCCAGTTCCACGGCGTGATCAAGCGCGAGCTGAAGGCGACGATGCAGGCGATCAATGCCGCACTGATCGACACGCTGGCCGCCTGCGGCGACGTCAACCGCAATGTGCTGGTGGCGGCGAACCCGCTGCTGTCGCCGGTGCATGCGCAGCTGTACGCCGACGCGGCGCGCACCTCCGAACACCTGCTGCCCAATACCCGCGCCTACTACGAGATCTGGCTGGACGAGGAGCGCGTGTCCGGCAGCGGCGAGGAAGACGAGCCGATCTACGGGGACCGTTACCTGCCGCGCAAGTTCAAGATCGGCTTCGCGCTGCCGCCGATCAACGACGTGGATGTGTTCGCCAACGATCTCGGCTTCATCGGCAGCGTCGAGGAAGGCGTGCTGACCGGCTACCACCTGGCCATCGGCGGCGGCATGGGCGCCACCCATGGCGATGCGGAAACCTGGCCGCGCGTGGGCAATGTGATCGGCTGGTTCCCGCGCGATCGCCTGCTCGATATCGCCACCGCGGTGGTGACCACCCAGCGCGACTTCGGCAACCGCGAGGTGCGCAAGCGCGCCCGCTTCAAGTACACGATCGACGACAAGGGCCTGGACTTCGTGGTGGGCGAGATCGAGCGCCGCGCCGGGTTCGCGCTGCTGCCAGCGCGCGGCTTCGCTTTCGACCACAACGGCGACCGCTACGGCTGGGTCGAGGGCGAGGATGGCCGCTGGCACCTCACGCTGTCGCTGCCGGCCGGGCGCATCGCCGATGGCGATGGCCGCACCGCGCTGACCGGCCTGCGCGAGATCGCCCGCTTCCATGAGGGTGAGTTCCGCCTGACGCCGAACCAGAACCTGGTGATCGCCGGCGTGCCGGCCGCGCAGCGCGCGCGGGTCGATGCCCTGGTCGCCGAACACGGGCTGGATGCCGGCAACCTCGCGCCGACCGCGCTGGCACGTGGCGCGATGGCCTGCGTGGCCTTGCCCACCTGTGGGCTGGCGATGGCCGAGGCCGAGCGCTACCTGCCCGACTTCACCGCCAAGCTGCAGCCGCTGCTGGAGGCGCATGGCCTGGGCGAGGCGCCGATCGTGCTGCGCCTGTCCGGCTGCCCGAATGGCTGCTCGCGGCCGTATCTGGCCGAGATCGCGCTGGTCGGCAAGGCGCCCGGTCGCTACAACCTGATGCTGGGCGGCGACCATCGCGGCCAGCGCCTGAACACGCTGTATCGCGAAAACATCACCGAGCCGGAAATCCTCGCCGCGCTCGATCCGCTGTTCGCCCGCTACGCGGCCGAGCGCACGCCGCAGGAAGGTTTCGGCGATTTCCTGCATCGCGCGGGGGTTGTGTCGCTGCCGCCGTATCCCACCCACCGCCAAGTCCAACTGGAACTCGTATGACCGCCCTGCCCGTCTCCTCGGCCAACAAGGCCGATGCGCTGCAAGACCTCGACGCCCTCAATGCGCGTCTGGCGCGATGCAGCGCGGAAGAACGCGTGGCCTGGGCATTGGCGAACGGTCCGGCGGAGGCGGCGCTGTCGTCGAGCTTCGGCGCGCAGTCGGCGGTGGCGCTGCACATGCTCAGCCGGCAGAAGCCGGATATCCCGGTGATCCTGATCGATACCGGCTACCTGTTCCCCGAGACCTATCGCTTCGCCGACGAGCTGACCGAGCGCCTGCAGCTGAACCTCAAGGTGTTCCGGCCGCTGGTCAGCCGGGCCTGGATGGAGGCGCGGCATGGCCGCCTGTGGGAACAGGGCGTGGTCGGCATCGAGCAGTACAACAGTCTGCGCAAGGTCGAGCCGATGCGTCGGGCGCTGGACGAGTTGAACGTCGGCACCTGGTTCACCGGACTGCGCCGGCAACAGGCTGCAAGCCGCGCGCAGACGCCGATCGTCCAGCAGCGCGGGGAGCGCTACAAGATCAGCCCTATCGCGGATTGGAGCGATCGCGATGTGTGGGGCTATCTGAAGGCGCACGATCTGCCCTACCACCCGCTGTGGGAACAGGGCTACGTGTCGATCGGCGACTTCCATACCACCCGGCGCTGGGAACCCGGGATGCGCGAGGAGGACACGCGCTTCTTCGGGCTCAAGCGGGAGTGCGGGATTCACGAGGATATCTGAGGGTTCTCGCGCCTTTCGGCTCGCATGGATCCTGCACGGCCCGCGGGGGCTTGGCCTTTTCGGGACCGTTGGCGCCATGGATGGCGCCATCGAGCCTCCA
>DJAN01000032.1:0-4574 GCA_002429615.1 Lysobacteraceae bacterium UBA6001 | reverse complement strand
GATTCACGGCGTGTCCCGAAAAGGCCAAGCCCCCACGTGCCCTACGGATCTCCTCGACCGGATGACATGGGCATCGCGGCTGTCGTTGCGGCCGCGATGGCCACGCAAGGTCAATAGTGGTAGTTCACCTTCATCCATATGCTTCGCCCCGGCTCATTGATCCGCACCGGATCGGCGGGATACCCAAAGTCCGCACTCCCCGCCAGGTTCAAATGCTCCGCGTAGGCGCGGTCGAACAGGTTGTCGATGCCCGCCGTCAGTGACAGCGCTTCACTGAAGCGATAGCCGCCGTTGAGCGAGAACACCGCAAAGCCCGCGCTTTCGCCCAGGTCACGCCCCACGACATTGCCCTCGTCCACCGCCACCCGGCCCTGCCGCGCCACCGCGCGCCACAGCGCACCGGCTGACCAGCGCGTGCCCTCATACGCCGCGCTCAGGCGCGCTTCCAGCGGCGGCATCTGCGGCAGTGCGCCGCCATCGCTGCGGTTCTCGCCCCAGGCATAGGCCAGCGTGCCGCCCAGCTTGAAGCCGTCATGCAGGTGCCATTCGATGCCGGCTTCGCCACCGGCAATGCGCGCGTCCACGTTCCGCGCCGTGGTCGTGCTGCCCATCATGCCGCCATCGTGGTACTCGAACAGGATGTAGTCGTTGATTCGCCCCGCATACGCGGAGACCCAGGCCTCCAGGTGCTCGCCGTGGTACTGCAGGCCCACATCCAGCTGTGTGGTGCGTTCCGGCGCGACGCCCGCAAAAGCATTCGCCGCGCCAGAAGGACCGGCATCGGCGGAGAACAGTTCCCAGTAATCCGGCATGCGCGCGACGTGGCCCACGCCGGCATACCAGGTGGTGTTCGCCGTGAGGTCCTGCTCGCGACGCAGGAAGCCACTGCCCAGCCATTCACGGCGCTCCTGCCCCGCGGTCGAGTTGGGCATAGCCATCATGCCGGTGGTGGCGCGCTCGTCCTTGGCTTGCGCACGATCCATGCGCAGGCCACCCGCCCAGCGTTTCGGCTGGCCCGCGCCGACGGTCATCTCGGAGAACACGCCAAGGTTGGAGAAGCGTGCATCCACATTCCACGGCAGCGTCGCGTACACGCCGCGCCCGCTGGCGCTACGGTCGCGGTGGCGGCTGTCCTGCGCATCCACGCCGGCGGCCAGCGCGATGTCGTCCCAGCGCCAGTCCACCGCGATGCGGCCGCCGGTGGTGCGGCGGTCGACGTTGGACGCCATCGGCATCGGCATCGACGACATCGGGTTCGGCTCGCGCAGCGTGTAGTTGTCCATCACGTGGTCGGCGTCGTTGTAGTAGACGTTCGCTTCGATGCGGTCCCAGGCGCCGGGCAGGTTGTCGCGCACGTAGCGGGCGGCATAGCTGTGGCGACGGAAGGCGGCGCCGTCCATGCCGCGGCCGGCATAGCGCGCGAGCGCGTCACCGGTGCCGGCGGACACTTCCAGCACGCTGTCGGCATCCGGCGTCCAGCCGATCGCCGCGTCGGTGTTCCATTTGCGCCAGCGCGAGGGTACGACGTCGCCGTTGCCGTCTTCGTAGTCGTCCGATTCGGAGCGGTTGCCGTTGACGCGCACATAGCCGAGTGCGTTGCCGGCAGTGGCATCCAGCACCTGGTCGTTGCGGTCGAACGAACCCGCCAGCGCGCTGGCGTCGATGCGCACGCCGGGCGTGTCGAAATGCGGGGTGTCGCGTTCGAAGCGCACCGTGCCGGCGGAGGCGCCCGGCCCCCAGCGCACGCTCTGCGGGCCCTTGATCAGCACCAGCCGGTCATAGGTTTCCGGCGCGATGTAGGACAGCGGGTTGTCCATGCGCGCGGGGCAGGCGCCAATCAGGCTGCCGTCATTGCTGAGCACATTGAGGCGCGAGCCGAACATGCCGCGCAGCACCGGGTCGCCATTGGTGCCGCCATTGCGGATCGCGGCGAAGCCGGGGACGGTCTTCAGGTAATCAGCGCCATCGCTGGCCGGTACCGGCTGGCGCGGCAGGCGCGGGTCGGTGATCCAGGTCAGCGGGCTGTCGGGCGCGGCGGCGGTGACGACGATGGCATCGAGGGTGCGGGCATCACCCGCGTCGGCGTCGGCGGCATGCGCGAGGACGGGAGCAAGCACGGCGGCAAGCGCGCACGCCAGGCGCGCCGGCGTGGCCGGCGATTCGGAACGGAAGGACATGGTGACTCCGGGAACACGGCGGGCACGCGCTGTCAGGCAGCGCGCGCGGGTCGGATGGATGGCGGGCGGTGTCAGGCCGCCAGCGGAGGTCCCCGGGCCGGATGGGCCGGCCATGCACGCAACGCCACCGGCCAGGCCATGGCCATCGCGCGTGGGCCGGCGCTGCGCGGCAGGCGCAGCCAGCAGAACAGGATCGCCAGCACCGGCAGCAGCCGGATCGCCAGCAGGCAGTAATCGCAGGCCGCTTCGCCGCCGTGCATGGCATGCGGATCGCCACCGCCCTGCCCGGCGGCGGGGTCGACATGCGCGGCGCTGTGATCCATCGCCGTGGACATCGCCATCGGCGCATCCAGCGCGACCCGCTTCAACCCCTGCGTGGTGCACAGCTCGGCGAAGCGCGTGCCCATCGGCGACTGCAGCGCGCGGCTGAGCAGCGGCGCGCACAGCATCAGCACGACCGCCACGCAGGCGAGTCGGGACATCAGCGTATGCAGGGGCCGGGCGCGGATCACGGCCCGCATTCTAAGGGTCCGCGATGGCCTCGCATCCCGCGAAGGCCGAGGACGCGTCAGATTGTCGCAGCCGCCACGGGCACGACCATCAGCTGGTGATGGTCTGGGTCAGCGATTCCCAGGTCGGCGGCGTAGGCCAGTTCGGCGCCTGGTTGCCGTCGAGCACGCGGCGCAGGTCGCGCTTGTCGATCTGCGGGGCCAGGACGTTGACCAGTTCCAGCGCGTAGTCGCGCAGCACGCGGTCGCGCGGCAGCACCGCCCAGGCGATGCACTCGGCGATCGGCGCCGGGGCGGCCCAGGCGCGCAGGTCTGTGTCATCGCCGCCGATCGCCATCTCGGCCACCAGGCCCACGCCCAGGCCGGTGCGCACGTAGGTCTTGATGAGGTCGGCATCCAGCGCGGTCAGCGCGATGCGCGGTTCCAGGCCGACTTCCGCGAAGGCACGCTGCAGGGAGGAACCGGTGCGGGTGGAGGATTCGTAGCTGATCAGCGGCTGGGCGGCCAGCGCCTGCATGTCCGGGGCGCGGCCGCCGCGGTCCAGCTCATGGCCGCGCGGCACGATCACCAGCCGGCGCCAGCGGTACAGCGGCACGGCGATGCCGGCGTTCGGTTCGCTGCCGGCGGTGCTGACCACCGCGATGTCGGCATCGCCCTGGCTGAGCAGGTCCAGCGCGGCGCTCTCGGCGGCCTGCTGCAGGTGCACGCTGACCTGCGGATAGGCGTGCTTGATCTGCGCCACCGCCGGCGGCAGCACGAAGCGCGCCTGCGTGTGGGTGGTGGTGAGGGTCAGCTGGCCCTGCGCTTCGCGGCGCTGGTTGGCGGCATAGGTGCGGATGTTGTTGGCCTCGGCCAGCACCGCGCGGGCGCGCTGGATCACCTCGCTGCCGGCCGGGGTCACCGTTTCCAGGCTGCGGCCCTTGCGCACGAACAGCAGGAAGCCGAGTTCGTCCTCCAGCTGCTTGAGCTGCTTGGACAAGCCCGGCTGGGTGGCATGCACGCGCGCCGCCGCCAGCGTGATGTTGAGTTCGGCATCGGCAATGGCGACCAGGTAGCGGAGTTGCGTCAGCGTCATCGGGAGGGATCGCGGCAGGCGGGGAGGCGGCTGAACGAATGTAAAGGAATCCGTGGGCCGAGCTTATAACCGAAGGCTATTTGAAGGATGCATGAAGTCATTTCCGACGGCTATAAGCCAGGTTTACGGTCAGCCCTCCTCCTTTCCTGGCAGCGCGCCGCCGTGAGCCCAGCCCTGTTCCCCCTGTTCGCCGACCTGCAAGGCCGACCGGTGCTGGTGGTCGGCGGTGGCGTGGTCGCCGAACGCAAGGTGCAGGCGCTGCAGCATGCCGGCGCCCAGGTCCGGGTCGGCGCGCCGGCGCTGACGCCGGCGCTGCGCCACGCCGCCGAGCAAGGCGCCATCGAATGGTGGGCCGGCGAATTCGAACCGGGCTGGTTGCAGCCGCGCACCTGGCTGGTGATCGCCGCCACCGATGACCTCGCGGTCAACCAGGCGGTCGCCGCCAGCGCCGAAGCGCAGGGCATCTTCGCCAACGTGGTGGACGACGCCGCGCTGTCCAGCTTCCAGGTGCCGGCGGTGGTCGAACGCGGCGCGCTGCAGGTCGCCATCTCCAGCGGCGGCGGCGCGCCGATGGTCGCCCGCCACCTGCGCCGCTGGCTGGAAAGCCTGCTCGACGACAGCTGGGGCGGCCTGGTCGAGCTGTTCACCCGCCAGCGCGCGCGCATCCGCACCCGCTTCCCCGACACCGGCGCGCGCCGCCGCTTCTTCGAAGCGCAGCTGGCCGGCCCGCTGCCGCGCCTGCTGCGGCAGCGCCGCCACGACGATGCGCAGCGCTATCTCGATACCCAGCTGGCGCAAGATCGGAAGAGCGTC
>DJAN01000284.1:9206-9438 GCA_002429615.1 Lysobacteraceae bacterium UBA6001 | reverse complement strand
CCAACGGTCCCGAAAGGGCACACCGCCCGACGGCTCGACGGTCCAATGCGTGGGGATCGAAGACCAACAGCCACAGGTCCCGGTACCAATGCCGCGATGTCATCCCCCCCCTTTTTTTGTAGGAGCGGCTTCAGCCGCGACCGCGCGGTATCAGGTCTTACTGACACCTGACGCAGGTGGCCTCTCACCTGCTATCGCGCAGCCGCCGGGCGGCATGCCCTTTCGGGACACG
>DJAN01000284.1:0-8999 GCA_002429615.1 Lysobacteraceae bacterium UBA6001 | reverse complement strand
CCCGAAAGGGCACACCGCCCGGCGGCTCGACGGTCTGACGTGCGGGGATCGAAGATCAACGGTGTGGCATTTGTAGGAGCGGCTTCAGCCGCGACCGTACACCTATCGGCTGCCCTATACCCGGATCCGCACAATCCAAAAAAAAGCCCGGGCATCCCTGCCCGGGCCATGTGCTGCCATCTATCACTCAGTTCCAGGTGTACTTCGCGCCCACCGTGAAATACCGGCCGATCGCACCGCTGAAATGCAGCGGGTTGTAGTTGATCGCGCCATACGTGGCCGGGTCCAGCGGGGCGATGCGGTCGAACACGTTCTGCACCGAACCAAAGATCTCCAGCGCATCCGTCGCCTTCCAGTTCGCCGACAGATCAAACGTGGTGAACGACGCCAGTTCGCAGTTGCCCGGCGCCGGCGAGCCATCCGCACGGAAGTTCAGGCAGGTGTCTTCCTTCGATCCGCCCGTTTCCGGCGTGTTGTCCATGCTGCTGATGTAGTTGACGATGCCGCTCACCGTCCAGGCGTTGTAGTTCCAGGTGGCGCCGAAGTTGATCCGGTCCTTCGGGGTGCCGATGCAGTTGGTGACGTCGCAGTTGCCATGGGTGCCGGCATATTCATGGGTGATGTCACCCTCGGTACGTTCGAACTTCTTGATGTGACTCCACTGCAGGTCCAGGCGCATGTCGCCATAGGCGCCCATCGGGATGTCCTGGCGGATGTCGGTGTCGATGCCTTCCACTTCGGACGAGTTGGCGTTCACGTACTGGGTGTTGATCGCCAGGATGCTGCCAGTACCAGGCACACCATTGAGCAGGTCGGTGTCGCGCAGGACGTCGCCGTTGGCGATGGCGTCGGCGGTGGAGCCCTGGGCGATTTCATTGGTGCGCTTGATGCGCCACGCGTCCACCGTGATCGAGGTGGTGCGGGTCGGTTGCAGCACGATGCCCAGGCTGTAGCTCTTGGATTCTTCCGGCTTCAGGTCGGGGTTCGGCGTGGTGATGATCGCCACCGGCTGCAGGCCGCAGTCGTCCTGCGTGCCGCCCGGGGCCGGGGTGCCGTTCGGGCAGCGTACCGGGTCGAGGGCGCTGGAGAAGGCGGCCAGGCCGCCGTCGCCGTTCTCGGCCGGGTTCGGGGCGCGGAAGCCTTCGGCATAGGTGCCGCGCAGGGCGAACCAGTCCACCGGGTTCCACTTGAAGCCGACCTTGGGCTTGACTGCGTCATCGCCACTTTCGTATTTGTCGTAGCGCACGGCGGCAGACAGTTCCAGGGTTTCCAGCACCGGTGCGGAGAGTTCGATGTAGCCGGCATAGACGTTCTGGGTGCCGCTGTAGGCGGAGTAGCCCAGGCCGATGATGTCGCCGATGTCGGTATAGGTCTGCGGCGTCAGCGTGTTGGTGGTGCGGCGCCACTCGGTGCCGAATGCCAGCGACAGCGGGCCGCCCTTCAGGTCATACAGGCCGCGTGATGCGGTGAAGTCGAACATGTCCAGGCTCGACTTGGCGTAGGCGCGGATGTCCGGGGAGATGTAGTCGTACAGGCTCTGCGGATTGCTGTCCGAGCCCAGGCCGATGTTCCAGACGCCACCGGGGCAGGCGGCATTGCCAAGCGCGCACTGCACGGCGCTGTAGCGCAGGAAGCCGGAGCGCTTGTTGACCAGGTTGGTCGAGGAATGCAGGTAGGCGGTGTCGTAGTCCCAGTCGCCCCAGGTGCCCTTGATGCCGGCCAGGAAGCGGAAGAACTCATTGGTGTTGTCGATGGTGCGCGGGCCGACGTCGGCGGCGTTGTAGCGCACGCGCACCGGTTCGTCATACGGATTGTCGGGATGGCCCACACCCAGTACCACGGCGCCGGCACCACTGTTGGCGTTGACCGGTCCGCCCGGGTAGCCCCACGCGCCGGAAACGTTCGAGGGCGTGTTGTGGAAGATGGTTTCCTTCTTCGAGTAACCGAACTCGGTATAGATCTCCGAGCTGTCGCCGAAGGCGAAGGTGCCGCGTGCGAACAGGTTGACGTATTTCTCTTCCGGGGTGAGGTCACGCCAGTCGGCCATGTCCCACAGGCAGCCGCCGCCGGCATCCTGCGGCGAGACGTTGGACAGCTGCGCGCAGCCCGGCAACGACACCATCGATGCCGGATCGGTGCCCGGCACGAACACGCTGCCGACCTGCGAGTTGCCGCCGCCGGTGCCACCGCCGGTGATCGCGCCGCCGAGGAACTGGCTGCCGCCGGCGCTGTAGCCCCACGGGCGCAGGTCGCCGGTGCCGATCCATTTGCGGTTGCTGCGGTCGGAGGCCTTGATCGCATCGGTCTTGCCGACATCCAGGCTGAAGAAGGCATTCCAGCCGTCTTCGGCGAGGTCGCCGGTGCCGGCGGTCAGGGTGGCCTTGCTGGCGTTGCCGTCGCTGTCGTCGGACATGCCGTAGGAGCCGCGTAGGATGGCGCCGGTGAAATCGCTGCGCAGGATGATGTTGACCACGCCGGCGATGGCATCGGAGCCGTAGATCGCCGAGGCGCCGTCCTTCAGCACTTCGACGCGCTCGACCGCGTCCAGCGGAATCGTGCTGAGGTCGGTGAAGACTTTCTGGCCGTCATCGGCCAGGCCATAGGTCGCCATGCGGCGGCCGTTCAACAGCACCAGCGTGGAGCCGGCGCCCAGGCCACGCAGCGAGATGCCGGCGCCGCCGCCGGCGAAGCCGTTGCCGAAGGTCTTGGGAATGGAACCGGCGCCGTCGGAGGTCAGCGTCTGCAGGTATTCGGCGACGGTGCTCTTGCCGGTGCGGTCGATGTCCTGGCGGGTGACCACCTGCACCGGTGAGGGGGTTTCGGTGTTGGTGCGGGGAATGTTGGAACCGGTGACCGTGATGCGGTCCAGGTTGGTCGGCGCTTCGGTTTCCTGCGCGAAGGCGGGCAGCGCGGCGGTGGGGGCCAACAGGACCAGCAGGGCGGCAGACAGGGGCGTGCGACGGCGCGCCCCACATGGCGGGACATGGCTAATCACGGCTCTCTCCTGACAAGGAATGATGGAACTTGGCAAATGTGTCGGGAGGGGGCGCCGACGCCGGCGAATTTGGTTTTTTCTGGGTGAGTGAGTAGTGAAAAAGCCCTTAATGCGCAGGCGTTTTGTTACGTCTTGGTATAGCTACCTGAGGGATTAACGCCGATGAAGATCGGCGTATTCAGGACGCAAGCAACGTGTCGAACCAGGGCGACAGCAGGGCTTCGTAGGGACGCCACTTTCCAGAGGCTGGGCGGATGCCGCCGCGGACCTGCACCGCGCTGGCGGTGGCCACGCTGCGCGCGCCGTCGGTGCTGACCAGCGCCGGATGGAACGACAGCCCGCAGAAGTCGGCGACACCGCGCATCGTGGTGTCGGTGTCGGTGGTCAGCGCCTGGTAGTCGACATCCAGGATGCGTCCCGGCAACACCTCGCGCCAATGCGCCATCAGCCGCTGGTACTGGCGGTGATAGTGCGCCAGCTCGCCGGGGTCGTAGCTGTGCGGATTGGCGTCGGAGAACAGTTCGCGCAGGTTGGAGAAGCAGGTCTCGCGCGGGTCGCGGCGCAGGTGCAGGATCCGCGCCTGCGGCAGCGCGCGTGCGATGTGGCCCAGGTGCAGGAAGTTGGTCGGCAGCTTGTCGGTGAAGTGGCCAGCATCGCCGATACGCCAGCGGATGCCGTCGACATAGCCGCGGCCGACCGCGGCGAAATCCATCGTCGGCGCGGCGGCGCGGCGGATCAGCTCGGCGTCGATCACGCCGCGACAGTGATGGTCGGTGGCCTGGCGCATCTGCGCGGTGAAGTCATACAGCTCGCCGATGCCATGCACGTCCTCGTGCTGGGAAATCAGCTGTTCCAGCAGGGTGGTGCCGGAGCGGTGCATGCCGACGATGAAGATCGGGCGAGGGCCGTCGCTGTCGCTGGCTGCCGGCGCGGATATCGCGGCGCTGCTGGCGATCAGCAGGTCGATCATCGCTTCGAAGGCTTCGGCCGAGTAGCGCAGGGTGGAACGTTTGGCGCGACAGCCGGCGAGCAGCGCCTGGCCAGCTTCGGCGTATTCGCCGGCGCGGTCCAGGTCGGTATGCAGGGCGAACATCAACAGGGCGGCGTCTTCCGCCTTGCGCCCCGGGCGCGACAGGCTGTCACGCATGGCGACGATGTCACGCGCGAGGGCATCGGGATCGCGCGGCAGCCGCGACAGCGCCCACCAGGCGGCGGCCAGGTGGGGCGCGCGACGCAAGGCGTGGCGCAGGCTGGTTTCGGCATCCGCGAAACGGCCGAGATAGGTGAGGACCTGGGCGCGCGAGACCAGGGTCGGCGGGTAGTCGGGGTCGGCGCGATGCGCCTCGTCAAGGTAGATCAGCGCGCGCTCCTGCAGGTTGAGGTAGCTCAACTGCGCGGCAATGGTCAGCAGCAGCGGAATGCTCAGCCGGGCCGGCGGCCCAAGGCGCTGCAGCAGCGCCAGCAGCGCGTCGGCGTCGTTGAAGGTGCGCAGGCGCGCCAGCAGTTCGGCGATGTCTTCTTCGGTGGGCCTGGGTGCGTGCGCGGCGCGCAGCGCGTAGTCACGCGCCAGCCGATAGTGCCCGTCAAGCGATTCCAGATAGGACGCCTGCAACAGCGCCGCCGCGTGCTGCGGATGCGCGGCAAGCACGCTGCCTAGCGTGAGGCGCGCTTCGTCGCGTTGCCCGGCGACGATCTGGCGCGTGGCCTGTTCCAGCGCGGCGGCCTGGGGAGAAGAAGACATGGGTGGACTCTACGAAAAAAAGCGGCCGCCGGTGAAGGCGGCCGCACAAAGACCCTTGGTCAAAAGAGCGGGTCGATTACCAGTCGTACTGGACCATGAAGCGGACCGAGCGCGGCGACTGCAGCAGCGTCGGGGTCAGGTAGGTGGTGTCGGCCAGCGAGTTGCCCACGCTGTCTTCGCCCGACTCGTCCACCGCCAGCGCCTTCTGGGTGTTGAACACGTTGAACACGTCCACCTTGAACTGCAGACCCGGCGCGAACGTCGGCCGGTAGGCGACGTTCAGGTCGAAGTTGTAGGTGTCCGGGGTGCGGCCAGCCGAACCGCGCGGCACGACCTGGCCGTTGCAGTAGAAGTAGCTGTTGCCGTAGCCGATGTTCTCGTCGACCGGGTTCACGCCGAAGCAGTTGATCGGACGGCCGGTCTGGAACGAGGCATTGACGCCCATCGACCATTCGTCGGTGAACTCGTAGTTGCCGAACACCTTGAGCACGTTGCGGCGGTCGTTCGGCAGGTAGCCGTTCGAACCGATCATCAGCTCCGGATAGTCGAAGTCCTGGGTGACGCCGGTATCGTCCTGGCCGATGTCCGACTTCACGCCGCCTTCGGCGTTGCCCTGGTTCTTCGACCAGGTGTACGACGCCTGCATGTACAGCTTGTCGGTGATCTGGCCCTGGGCGAAGAATTCCAGCGCCTTGTAGGTGCGCTTGGACTTCGGACCCAGCTGGTCGGCCGGGATGTAGACCTGCTCCAGGGTGCCGTCGCCATCGATGTCGATGTCGATGTCCAGCGCGCTGCCCGGGTTGTAGATGTGGCAGAACGCGAAGCCTTCGTTGTACGAGTCGATGGCATAGCCGTTGGCTTCGGCCCAGGCGGCCAGCGGACGGTAGTCGCACTGGTCGTCGATGGAGCGCTTCAGCTCGCGGTAGATGCCGCGGATACCGCCGGAGATGTTGTCCGTCAGCGCCGCCTCGAAGCCGAGGATGTACTCGTCCTGGTACTGCGGTTCCAGGTTCTTGGAGGCGATGGTGCGCGGATCCTTGCCGGTACCGAACTCGTTGTTCAGGTACTGCAGGTCGCTGGTCGGGGTCAGGCCGGTCGGTGCGCCGGTGACCGGGTCCACGCCGGTGAAGTCGAAGTACTGCTGGCTGTACAGCGAGGCCGAGGAGCCGCGGATGGCGACGTTGGCGGCGATCGGCAGCGCGTAGCGGCCGGCGTTACCGAAGACCTTGAAGGTCGAGTCGCCGAACACGTCCCACGAGAAGCCCAGGCGCGGACCGAACTGGTTGTCCTGCTTGACGTAGGTCTGGCCTTCGCCGTTCTTGTTCTCGAAGCTGTCCCAGCGCAGGCCGACGTAGGCGTTGAAGCGGTCGGTGACGGCCCAGGTGTCCTCGATGTAGAAAGCGGTGGAATCGACTTCCACGTCCGCGCCGGTCTGGAACACGCGACGACGCACCTGGTCGCGGCCACCACGGGTCACGTAGCGCCATGCCACGCCGCCTTCATAGGTTTCACCGTCGCTCGACTTGAACTTGTCGTAGTCGTAGCCGAAGCGCACGGTGTGCGGGCCGAGCTGCCATTCGGCGTCGATGCGGAACTGGTCGCGCTTGTCCTGGGCGCTGTCCAGGCCCATGTTGCCGGGCAGGAAGGCGCAGGTGCTCTGGTACGGCGCCACGGTGCCATCGACCACCTGGTTGCGGATGTCCACCACCACCGGGCAACCGGCGGCGCCGATCACGCCGTTGGCGTTGTCCGGGCTCACGCCACCCTTGTAGTCCAGGCGCGTGCCTTCGGAATCGATCGCGTAGAAGTTGCGGCGGTACTTGCCGGTGCCGGCCAGCGCGCTCAGGGTGAAGGTGTCGGTGAAGTAGCCGGTGTACTTCAGCACGTAGTTGTCGCCGCCGGTCTTCTCATGGACGGTGCCCATGTAGTCCTGGCGGGTGTTGACGCCGACCGGGTTGGAGTAGATGTCGGTCTCGGTTTCGCGCTCGTCCGAGAAGCCGGTGAACTCCAGCAGGTTGGAATCGTTGATGTTCCAGTCCAGCTTGACCAGCCAGTTCGGGTTCTTGCTGGCGGCTTCGGTGTTGCGGTTGTTGAGGTAGTCGCGCGGCGTGGTGCTGAACGCATCGCCGTAGCTGACTTCGCCGCTGTCGCGCTTGTACTGCAGCAGCGCGTAGCCGAACAGCTTGTCCTTGACCAGCGCGCCGCTGGCCCACACGGTGCCGACGGTCTCGGTGCCTTCGGTGTCCTTGGTGTTGGACTCGATGACGTCGCCGTTCGGCGCGTACATCGTCTTCTGCTTCTCGCGCAGGCTGTCCGGGGTATAGAAGATGTTGGCGCCGGCGTGGAAGTCGTTGGTGCCGCGCTTGGTGATCAGGTTGACCACGCCACCCAGGGCGCGGCCGAACTCGGCGCCGTAGCCGCCGGTCTTGATCTGCTGCTCGCCGATGGCCTCGAACGGCACGGTGGCGAAGTTCAGGCCCTTGAACGAGTTGGTGATGTTGAAGCCGTTGACGAAGTACGCGTTTTCGGCGACCGAGGCGCCACCGAAGGAGGCCAGGTTGCCGAACGCGGCGTCGCCCTTGACGGTGCCCGGCGCCAGCAGGGCGACCGAGGTGACGTCACGCGGCACCGGGATCTTGGCGATCTGCTCGGCGGTCAGGATGGTGGTCGATTCCACCGAGGAGACGTCGATCGAGTTCACCGCGCGCGAGCCGACGACCTGCACGGTGTCCAGGGTGGAGGCGGTGCCGCTGGCGAAGTTGATCGGGGTACCGGTACCGACGTTGACGACGACGTTCTCGCGTACCGCCTGGGTGCCGTCGGCACGCTGCAGGGTCACGCGATAGGTGCCGGTCGGCAGGGCCGAGGCGCGGTAGGCGCCGTCGGAGCCGACGCGCAGCGTGCGGCTGAAGCCGGTCGCCGGGTTCTCGACGACGACGGTGTCGCCGGCGGTCGCCTGGCCGAACACCGCGCCGGCGGTATTGGACTGGGCGTAGACGCCCGGCGCGATGCACATGCCCAGCGCGAGGGTCAGCGCTGAACGTTGGAGCATGCGTTTGGTTCGATGTTTGACTGCCACTGACGCTCTCTCCTGCGTGGAATGGGTATGAATAGACAAGCCCCGACCGCCATGGATACGGCTGGGTATTCAGAATCTACTCAGGATTCCGCGATGCGTCACGAAAAATTAATGCAAAGTCCACAAATGTGACCTGGTGCATAAATTTTTCGGGAGATTGGCAAATTCGCCGCTCGCTGGGGAAAGCGAGCGATCAGCGGGGAACAGGCAGCAAAAAGCCGCCCCGAAGGGCGGCTTGAAGGTTGAGTGGTTGGGCCGGTTGGCGGCTATTGCGCGAGCGAGAAGGCCACCGGCACCAGCCCGATCGCCTCGACCGCCCGGCCGTCCTGCATCGCGGGGCGGAACCGCCACTGGCGCATGACCTGCTGCTGGGCGGCCTGGTCGAGGACGCGGTGGCCGCTGCTGCGGGCGATCTCGACGGCGACCGGCCGGCCTTCGGTGTCGACCCGGACCTGCAGCAGCACGGTGCCTTGCAGGCGGTCCATCAGCGCGGCGCGCGGATAGGAAGGGGCGGGGGCCTTCAGATACTGCAGGCTGGCGCCGATCGAGGGTGGGTTGCTGGGGGGGCCGACGTCGGTGGTGGGCAGGGTCGGGCCCGGGTCGCTGGCGGCGATCGGGTTCGCGGCGCTGTCCACCAGGGCCTCGACCGGCGTGGTCGGGGGCGCCGGGGTGTGTTGCTGGATCGGCGTGGCCGGCTGCACCGGCTTGGGCTCATCGGCTTTGATCGGCACCGGCACCGGTGGGGTAGGGACGGTCACCGGCAGTATCCAGCGCGGGGTGATCGGCGCGGGCGCGGGCGGCACGGCACGACGGCTCAGCGGGATCAGCAGCAGGAGGAGGGCCAGCAGGTGTAGCGCGATCGCGGTACTCAGGGCGAGGATGCGCGAGGGGTCGAAGCGGAAGGCAAACGGCGAATACTGCGTGCGAACCATGATCCACCTCCTGGAAAGGAACTGCGGAAAGTTGCTGCACGGATGTCCCCGGGAGACGCTGCCACCGGAGGCACGCCTGCCACTCGATAGTCGGCTGCTCGACGCGTCGCTGGATAGCCGGGGGCTTTTTTCGTTTGGCTTACGTTTGGGTTGTTTGGGGTGTTTTGGGGTGTTTTGGGGGTGTCGCGGAGGGCGGCCTTTCGGTTGCCTGCGCGCAGCGGCCGGTGGGCATGCCCTTTCGGGACACGCCGT
>DJAN01000274.1:8565-8908 GCA_002429615.1 Lysobacteraceae bacterium UBA6001 | reverse complement strand
CGTACTGGCGGCGGGAGCCGGCTTCGGCGGCGCGGCGACGGCCGGCAGCGCCAGGGCCAGGCCGATGGCCAGGCAAAGCGAACGCGATGACATGGGAGGTCCCTCCTGCGGTATGCGGGAAAGCAGACCACTTGGCCCGCGCACGCGCGACGGATGAACTACCGGTTGCAGCTGAGTAAAACTACTGAGAGCCCCAAAACAAAGGGCCCGGTCGTCGCCGACCGGGCCCTTCGCATGCTGCGTGGAACGGCCTACCAGATCGCCACGCGATCCTTGCCGCGGACCATGCGGTCGCCGGCCTTGCACTGGAATGCCTGCGCGTAGGCCGGCATGTTCGACGGCG
>DJAN01000274.1:0-8425 GCA_002429615.1 Lysobacteraceae bacterium UBA6001 | reverse complement strand
AGGCCGGCATGTTCGACGGCGCGGCGATGGCGCGGAAGTTCGCCGGCGCGTGCGGGTCGGTATTCAGGCGCACGCGCAGTTCGCCGTCGGTGAAGTTGCGGCGCCACACCGTGGCCCAGTTCATGAAGAAGCGCTGGTCCTGGGTGTAGCCATCGATCTTGCGCTTGCCTGCCGGGTCCTGCTTGAGCGCCATCTGCAGCGCATCGTAGGCCACGGTGAGGCCGCCGAGGTCGCCGATGTTCTCGCCAAGGGTGAGCTTGCCCTTCACGTGCACGCCCGGCACCGCTTCGTAGCCATCGAACTGCGCGACGAGCTGGTCGGTGCGCTCGGTGAACAGCTTGCGGTCGCTGTCGGTCCACCAGCTGTCGAAGTTGCCCTTGGCGTCGAACTGGCTGCCCGAGTCATCGTAGCCGTGCATCATCTCGTGGCCGATCACCGCGCCGATGCCGCCGTAGTTGAGCGCCGGGTCGGCCTTCGGGTCGAAGAACGGCGGCTGCAGGATCGCCGCCGGGAACACGATCTCGTTCTTGGTGGCGTTGTAGTAGGCGTTGACGGTCTGCGGGGTCATGCCCCACTCGGTGCGATCGACCGGCTTACCGATCTTGTCCAGGCGGTAGCGGTAGTTGAACGCCTGCGCCGCTTCCATGTTGGCGAGGAAACCGGCATCGGAGGTCTTCAGGCCACTCCAGTCACGCCACTTGTCCGGGTAGCCGATCTTCGGCGTGAAGCTGGCCCACTTCTCCAGCGCGCGCTGCTTGGTCTCCGGGCTCATCCAGTCCAGCTTCTCCAGCCGCGCCTTCAGCGCGACGGAGAGGTTGTGCACCAGTTGCTGCATCTCCATCTTCGACTCCGGCGGGAAGGCGGCCTGCACATAGAGCTGGCCCAGGCCCTCACCCATCGCGTCGTTCACCGCTTCCAGGCTGCGCTTCCAGCGCGGCAGCATGTCCTGCTGGCCGCGCAGGGTCTTGTTGTAGAACTCGAAGTGCGCCTGCTCGAAGGACTGCGCCAGGTACGGCGCCGCCTCGTCGAGGGTATGGAAGCGCAGGTAGGCCTGCCACGTCGCCGCCGGGGTATCGGCGAGCATCTTGTCCAGCTCGGCGAAGTAGCCCGGCTGGGCGAGCGAGAACTTGTCCTTGGCCGGCACCTGCAGGGTGTCGAAGAAGGCGTTCCAGTCGAAGTGCGGGGTGATCGCGTTGGCCTGCGTGGCGCTCACCGGGTTGTAGCGCTTGGCCGGGTCGCGCAGTTCGATGCGCGACAGCGAGGCATTGGCCAGGCGGGTCTCGAATGCCATCACCGCCTTGGCCTGGGTGGCGGCCTGCGCCGGCTTGGCGCCGCCCAGCTCCAGCATGCGGGCGATGTACTGCACGTAGGCGTCGCGGATCTTGGCCTGCGATTCGTCGAAGTAGTAGCCCTTCTCCGGCAGGCCCAGGCCGCCCTGGCCGGCGTAGGCGATGACCTGGCTGGAATCCTTGTAGTCGGCATTGGCGCCGAACGAGAACAGGAAGCCCTGGCCCTGCGCGTAGCGCTCGCGCAGCCATGCGGCGACGGCCTTGCCGTCGCGCAGGCCGTCGATGGCCTTCAGCTGCGGCTGCAGCGGCGCCAGGCCGGCCTGGTTGATGGCGGCCTCGTCCATGCCGGTGCGCCAGATGTCGGCGATCTTGCCTTCGATGCTGCCGGCCGGCGCGTTGGCCGCGGCGGCCTGCTCGACCAGCGCGTGCTGGATCACCAGCGAGCGTTCGGCCAGCACTTCGAAGCTGCCCCAGCTGGTGCGGTCGGACGGCACCGGGTTGGCCTTGAGCCACTTGGCGTTGACGAAGCCGTTGAGGTCGTCGCAGGCGGCGATGGCCGGGTCGAGGTCGGCCAGGTTGAAGGCGACCTTGGGCGCATCGAGCTTGGCGACATCCAGCGCGGGCGCGCTGGCGGCGGGCGCCTTGGCGGTGGAGGCGGCCTCGGCCTGCGGGCCATGCACGGACAGCGCCAGGGTGATCGCGGCGGTCAGGGCGACCGGGACGAAAGTACGAAGGGACATGCGGGACGACTCCGGACAGCGGACGAGGAAGACTCCCCAGCCTAGGTCATCCGGCGCCGTGGGCCGATGGGCCATTGGTCACGGGGCGGAGGGGGCCGCGCGCGCACCGTGACGACGATCCACCCACAAGCCGAGCAGCCCGCCCAGCAGCATCGGCAGCAGCGAGTACACCGGCGCGATGAGCAGTCCAAACGCGGCCTGTGCATCGGCGCGCAGGTCGATGCTGCCGTAAACCAGGGCGAGAAAGCCAAAGCCAAGCAACGCGGGAATCCACAGCGATGACATGCGCCGATAAAGCCAGCTGCACAGCAGCAACCCGCCCCATACCACCGCACTGCAGGCGGCCAGGAACAGGAACGCGCGCCAGCCACCGACGGTCAGCTGCCCCAGCCATTCACCACCGCCGGGCAGGCGCGCCAGGTACGGCAACGCCAGGGCGAACAGGACAATCGATATCCGCAAGCCGGTCTTTCGCATGCTGTCACCCTGCAGGAAGGAGGGAATCTCGCCAACGGAAGTCGCGCCTGCGGCCATGCGCGCCGCGAAACGAACTAGCCCTCGTCGATCACCGTGATCTGCGACCGATCGGTCACCGCCACATGCGTCTGGTAGTAGTACTTGCCGGTGGGACGGCCGCCGACGGTGAAGTCGATGCGCGTGCGCACCGCTTCACCGCGGACACGGATGCGCTTGCCAGCGTAGAACGACAGTGCCGCCTCGCCCTGCGCCTGGCGCAGCTGCGCGTAGACGGCAGGCTGGATTTCGATGGTCAGGCAGCGCTGGTCGCGATAATCGGCTTCGGAGTTGAGGTAAGCCGAACCTCGATCCTCGCCGGTCCCCCTGACCTCCATCACGAATACCCCCGCGACGCCGCGCGGGGCGGCGTCGGCGGAACGCTGGATGGCCTGGACCGGCGATATGTCCTGGTTCGCGGTGCGGGAAGCCCCCTGTGTGGCGCAGCCCGACAGCGCCGCCAGGGCCAGGGCCAGGGCCAGTACGACGATGCATCCTTTCATGCGCACGGTCATGCTCCTGCCTGGGAAAAGCCAGCGGTCGTGGCGCGCAAGCTAACCGGGCGGCAGGCGCGACGCAACCTGGCCGTGAAGGCTCACGGCCGGTCTCCGGGCGGGCGCCCCACTCGCCCGCGGAACCGCCACATCACCAGCAGCGCGACCAGGGCGATGCCCAGTGCGATCGGCACGCCATAGGACAACAGGTACCGCAGGACCATCGGACACCCTCCTTTGCGCCACCATCATGCACCGTTCCGCGGCGAGTGGCGTCAGTGCGTCTTCAATGCCTTCGCGATGGCCTGCTCGGCCAGCGGCGCCATGATCGCGTAGCCGGCCGCGGTCGGGTGCACGCCGTCCTTCGCCACCGCCGGGTCGAGCCCGCCGTCGGCATTGGCCATGGCCGCGTAGTAGTCCAGATAGACCAGCCCCTGCTGCTGCGCGTACTGACGCAGCGCCGCGTTGAGCGCGCGCACCTGCGCGGCCGGCTGCGAGCCCGGACGCCACGGATAGGTGCTGACCGGCAACACCGAGGCGAGCACCACGCGGATGCCGTGCGTCTTCGCCAGTTCGGCGATCGAATGCAGGTTGTCCTCGATCATCTGCTGCGTGGCCGGGCCGGTGTTGCCGGCGATGTCGTTGGTGCCGGCGAGGATCACCACCACCGCCGGCTTGAGGTCGATCACATCCTGGCGGAAGCGCACCAGCATCTGCGCGGTGGTCTGCCCGGAGATGCCGCGGTTGACGTAGCCCTTGCCGGGGAAGAAGCGGTCACTGCCGGTCGGGCCCCAGCCTTCGGTGATCGAATCACCGAAGAACACCACGCGCTGCGTGCCCTTGGCGGCCGGCGCCAGCGCGGCGTTCTCGGCGGCGTAGCGCTGCAGCTGCGGCCAGTCGAGCAGGCGCTGCTGCATCTGCTCGACCTGCGCGGGCGTGAGCGATTCAGGGGCGGCGAGGTACGCCGGGTCGGTGAGCAGTGCGTCGGCGGCCTGGGCCTGCGCGATGGACGCGCCGAGCAGCCATGCCAGGGCCATGTGGCGCAGCGGAAGACGGGGAGTTCGGTACGGCATGGTGTGCATGTCCTCGATGATGATGTCGCGCAAAGAAAAACCCGGCCGGCGGCCGGGTTCTCCTTTGGTACGGCGTGATTACTTCGCCTTGCCCTGGTTGGCCACCGCTTCGGCGGCGCGCTTGGCTGCTTCCGGATCGCCCAGGTAGCGATAGGTCTTCACCGCCAGCTGGTCGTCCAGCTCGAACAGCAGCGGGATGCCGGTCGGGATGTTGAGTTCGAGGATTTCCTCGTTCGACACGCCGTTGAGGTACTTGTACAGCGCGCGCAGCGAATTGCCGTGCGCGGTGACCAGCACCGTCTTGCCATCCTTCAGCTGCGGCGCGATCGCATCGAACCAGTAAGGCAGCACGCGCACCAGCGTGGTCGCCAGCGACTCGGTGGCCGGCAGCGCGTTGCGGTCCAGGCCGGCATAACGGCGGTCGTGCGCCGGGTGGCCCGGGTCTTCCAGGTCCATCGGCGGCGGCGGGATGTCGTAGGAACGACGCCACACCTTGACCTGCTCCTCGCCGTGCTTGGCGGCGGTCTCGGCCTTGTCCAGGCCCTGCAGGCCGCCGTAGTGGCGTTCGTTGAGGCGCCAGCTCTTCTGCACCGGCAGCCAGTCCTGGTCCAGTTCCTTCAATGCGCCCTGCAGCGTGTGGATCGCACGCTTGAGCACCGAGGTGTGGGCGACATCGAACTGCAGCCCCTCGTCCTTCATCAGCTTGCCGGCCGCGGCGGCTTCGGCGCGGCCCTGCTCGGTGAGGTCCACGTCCACCCAGCCGGTGAAGCGGTTGTCCAGGTTCCATTGGCTCTGGCCATGGCGCAGCAGTACGAGTTTGCGGGTCACTACGGGTTCTCCGGCAACAAGGGGAAGACCCGCCGATTGTAGGGCAACGCCGCGCGGGTGGCGCCGTGCACGCCTTGCAGGCGGCGTCTGCGCCAAGCTGTCGGCATGGACGCACCAGACGATGCCGTATTGCCGCCCTGGGACGGAAATCTCGCCGCCGCGCGTGCGCTGCAGGCGCGCCTGGCCAAACGCGTGCGGCTGGAGGACGACCGCCCCCAACCACCACGCTGGATTGCCGGCTTCGATGTCGGTTTCGAGGACGCAGGCACCACCACGCGCGCCGCCGCGGTGCTGCTCGATGCCGCCACGCTGGCGCCGCACCAGGCCGTGGTGGCACGGGTGCCGACCGTGATGCCTTACGTGCCCGGCCTGCTCAGTTTCCGGGAATTGCCGGCCTTGCTGGCGGCATTGGCGCTGCTGGAACGCACGCCGGACCTGGTGTTCGTGGACGGCCACGGCATCGCGCATCCGCGGCGTCTTGGCATCGCCGCGCATTTCGGCGTGGCGACTGATCTACCCAGCATCGGCGTGGCGAAGAAGCGCCTGGCCGGCGATGCCGGCACGCCGGGCTTCGAACGCGGCGACCATGCGCCGCTGCGTCTGCGCGGCGAGCAGGTCGGCTGGGTGCTGCGCAGCAAGGCGGGTTGCCTGCCGCTGTTCGTCTCGCCGGGACATCGCGTCTCGGTGCAGGGCGCGCTCGATGAAACCCTCGCTTGCCTGGGCCGTTACCGCCTGCCCGAGCCCACGCGGCTGGCCGACCGGCTGGCCTCGCGCCGCGGCGACGTCCCGTTGGAAGCAGGCTGAGCACAACGATCCATGTCGCCGATGGCGCTGCAGCGGTCATCCTTGCATGCCATGCTGCCCCGCATTCCCGCCGCCGCCAGGAGTCTCCGCCATGACCACGATCATCGCCCCGCGCGTCCATGACATCGGCGGCCTGCAGGTGCGCCGCGCGGTGCCGACACTGCAGGCACGCAGCGTCGGCCCGTTCGTGTTCGTCGACCACATGGGCCCGGCGATCTTCGAACCCGGCCAGGGCATCGACGTGCGTCCGCATCCGCATATCGGCCTGGCCACGGTCACGTTCCTGTGGTCTGGCGAAATCGGCCACCGCGACACGCTGGGCTCGGAACAGGTGATCCGCCCCGGCGACGTGAACTGGATGACCGCCGGCCGCGGCATCGCGCATTCCGAACGCACGCCGCCACCGGAACGTGGCCGCGAGCATGCGCTGCATGGCATGCAGACCTGGGTGGCGCTGCCGCGCAACTTCGAGGAAACCGACCCGGCGTTCTACCACCACAGCGCGGCGACGCTTCCGCAGCAGCGCCGCAACGGCGCGTGGCTGCGGGTGATCGCCGGCCGCGCGTACGGCGAGGAGTCGCCGGTGAAGGTCTTCGCCGACACCCTCAACGTGGCGATCGACCTGGCGCCGGACGCCGAGCTCGACCTGGATACCGGCCATGTGCAGCGCTCGCTCTATATTCTCGAAGGGCAGGCGCAGCTGGACGGGGTGGACGTCCCCGAGCGCCACCTGATCATTCCCGAGGACGGCGCACGCGGCCGCCTGCGCGCCAAGACCCCGCTCAAGGCGATGCTGATGGGCGGCGAGCCGCTCGATGGCCCGCGCCACCTGTGGTGGAACTTCGTCTCCAGTTCCAAGGAGCGCATCGAGCAGGCCAAGGACGATTGGCGCGAAGGCCGCTTCGGCAAGATTCCCGGCGACGACAAGGAATTCATCCCGTTGCCGGAAACGCCGGTGCCCGCACCGCCGAACTACCCGTGACGGACGCGGGGTGCGTGAAGGTTTCCGATGGAACCATTCGCACCCGCACGGTGGATTTGATCCGGCGCCGAGCCTTGGTTATGGTGGGGTCGCTCATCCGCATCATGTGACGGATGGCACGTCGGGAGCGCGCATGGGGATGCGCCAGGCGGGCGGTTCGGGAGGCGCCCGTTGGCGGACCAACCCAGGCGATGCGCGCGCACCGCATTGCATTCCACTGCCAGGGGAAAACCAATGAAGTCCGCAAGCTGCCTGTTTGGCCTGTTGCTGTTGTCCGTCGGCGGAAGCGCCGCCGCGCAGCAGTCGCCCACCTGCCCCACCCTGCCTCCGGCCGCCGGCCTGGAATGGAAGCAGCTGGCCGGCGCAGATTATCTGTCGTGCAAGGCAATGACCGCCGATGGCCGCGAGGTGCTGGGGGTGATGTTCACCACCCGCGATCCGGGCCTGAGCCTGCCGCGCGATCGTCGCGAGGAGAAGGGCCAGCTCGCCGAGGAAGACTTCTACTGGTATCGCCCCGACCTGGGCGGGCGCGAACTGGCCAACCGCCGGGTGGCGGTGATCGAGCTGGGCAAGAAGCGCTACGCACAGGTGTGGATCGATGCGGGCGATACCCAGGAGCTGGGCAGCCTGCAGGGCTTGAGCCAACGCCTGGACCTGCAGCCGGCCAGCCTGGCCCTGAGTCGCTGACGGCAAGGCCGGCGCGTCCGGCCTTACGAAAAACTACCGTTGCCAAGCCACGCGGGCAGGCATTGAATGCGGCCATCCCGCCCAGCCCGGGCGGGCCTGCGCATGAGGTGCGTCATGTCACTGGCTAAACGATTGACGGCGGAGTTCCTCGGTACGTTCTGGCTGGTCCTGGGCGGTTGCGGTAGCGCGGTGCTGGCGGCCAAATTCGGCGGCGACACCAATCCATTGGGCATCGGTTTCCTGGGCGTGGCGCTGGCCTTCGGCTTGACCGTGCTGACCGGCGCGTATGCGTTCGGGCATATCTCCGGCGGCCACTTCAATCCGGCGGTGAGCCTGGGCCTGGTGGCCGGCGGCCGTTTCCCTGCACGCGACCTGCTGCCCTACTGGGTGGCGCAGGTGCTCGGCGGCCTGCTGGCCGCGGCGGTGCTGTTCCATATCGCTTACGGGCAGCCCGGTTTCTCCATTGACCACAACGCAGCCGGCGCGTTCGCCAGCAACGGCTATGGCGCGCTGTCGCCGGGCGGCTATTCGCTGGTCGCCGCGTTCCTGTGCGAAGTGGTGCTCACCGCGGTGTTCCTGCTGGTGATCATGGGCTCCACCCATACCAGTGCGCCGGCAGGCTTCGCCCCCATCGCCATCGGTCTGTCGCTGACGTTGATCCACCTGATCAGCATTCCCGTCACCAACACGTCGGTAAACCCGGCGCGCTCTACCGCGGTGGCCGTGTTCGCCGGCGCCGGGGCGCTGGGGCAGCTGTGGCTGTTCTGGGTCGCGCCGTTGATCGGCGGTGTGATCGGCGGTGCGATCTACAAGGTGCTGGGACGGCCGGATCCCAGCGTGGTCGGTAGCGGGCGCTGAGCTTTTCTACCCCGGCGCGTTGGATGGCGTGCCGGGGTTTTTGCCTGGTTGAATGGTGGATGGGTTATCGCGCCCGGAGCGGGCAAGCGCCGCGGCCTGGGGCCGGCGGGGCGCCGCCCTTTCGAGACACGCCGTGAACCCATCCATGGGGGCTCGA
>DJAN01000275.1 GCA_002429615.1 Lysobacteraceae bacterium UBA6001 | reverse complement strand
TTCCTGTAGGAGGGGCTTCAGCCCCGACCGGAAACCTTCCCGGACAACGCACTCACCGCCAGCCTATTCCCCGCACCCACCCCGCCTATTCCCCCACCGCATCGCTGTCCCCGGGACATCCCCAGACACCCGTGGAACGCTGCTTTTCCCACCACTCCATACGCCCCCGTAGCGAGGAATGCGGCAATACGCCTGGGTTACACTTCGTGGTTCACGAAAACATTGCACGGCGGCCCCCGCGCGCCGTCACCGGGAGCGTTATGAACTGGTTGAACGAAGTACTGCAGAACGATCCGAACCCGCTCGAGACCCAGGAGTGGCTCGAATCGCTCAAGGCGGTCATCGATGTCGAAGGCCCGGAGCGCGCGCACCAGCTGCTGGAAGGCATGGTCGAGCAGACCCGCCGTGCCGGTGCCTACCTGCCGTTCTCGCCGACCACCGAGTACGTCAACACCATTTCCCCGGCCAACGAAGCCAAGAGCCCCGGCGATTCGGCGATGGAGTGGAAGATCCGCTCGATCATCCGCTGGAACGCGATGGCCACCGTCGTGCGCGCCAACCGCAAGCCGGGCGACCTGGGCGGCCACATCGCCTCGTTCGCCTCGGCGGCCACGCTGTATGACGTGGGCTTCAACCACTTCTGGCGCGCGCCGTCGGACAAGCACCCCGGCGACCTGCTTTACATCCAGGGCCACAGCGCCCCGGGCATCTACGCCCGCGCGTTCCTGGAAGGCCGCATCAACGAAGCCCAGCTGGACAACTTCCGCATGGAAGTGGACGGCCAGGGCATCTCGTCCTATCCGCACCCGTGGCTGATGCCGGAGTTCTGGCAGACCCCGACCGTCTCGATGGGCCTGGGCCCGCTCGGCGCGATCTACCAGGCGCAGTTCATGAAGTACCTGGAGAACCGCGGCCTGATCGAGAAGTCCGACCGCAAGGTGTGGTGCTTCATCGGTGACGGTGAGTCGGACGAGCCGGAAACCCTGGGCGCCATCGCGCTGGCCGGCCGCGAAGGCCTGGACAACCTGATCTTCGTGGTGAACTGCAACCTGCAGCGCCTCGACGGCCCGGTGCGTGGCAACGGCAAGATCATCCAGGAACTGGAAGGCGTGTTCCGCGGCGGCGGCTGGAATGTCATCAAGCTGCTGTGGGGCGGTTACTGGGATGCCCTGCTGGCCAAGGACAGCAATGGCGTCCTGAAGAAGCTGATGATGGAAACCGTCGACGGCGAATACCAGAACTGCAAGGCCTTCGGCGGCGCGTATACCCGCGAGCATTTCTTCGGCAAGTACCCGGAGACCGCCGCGATGGTGGCCGGCCTGTCCGACGACGACATCTGGCGCCTCAACCGCGGTGGCCACGATCCGCACAAGGTGTATGCCGCCTACCACCAAGCCGTGAACACCAAGGGCATGCCGACGGTGATCCTGGCCAAGACGGTCAAGGGCTACGGCATGGGTTCGGCCGGTGAGTCGCTCAACCCGACCCACCAGACCAAGAAGCTGGACGACGAAGCGGTCAAGCATTTCCGCGACCGCTTCAACATCCCGGTGACCGACGCGCAGCTGGCCGACGGCCAGGTCCCGTTCTACCACCCGGGCGAGGATTCGCCGGAAGTGCAGTACCTCAAGGCGCGCCGTGCGGACCTGGGCGGCTACCTGCCGCAGCGCCGCCCGAAGGCGACGCAGTCGTTCGTGGCGCCGACGCTGGACAAGTTCGAGCGCCTGCTGAAGGACAGCGGCGAGCGCACCTACAGCTCGACCATGGCCTTCGTGCAGACGCTGAACATCGCGCTGCGTGACAAGGAGATCGGCCCGCGCATCGTGCCGATCGTGGCCGACGAGGCCCGCACCTTCGGCATGGAAGGCATGTTCCGCCAGATCGGCATCTACGCGCCGTTCGGCCAGAAGTACAAGCCGGTCGACGCCGACCAGCTGATGTACTACCGCGAGGACCAGGGCGGCCAGGTGCTGCAGCAGGGCATCAGCGAGCCGGGCGCGATCGCGTCGTGGATGGCGGCGGGTACCAGCTATTCGGTGTCCGACGTGCCGATGCTGCCGTTCTACATCTACTACTCGATGTTCGGCTTCCAGCGCGTGGGCGACATCGCCTGGCAGGCGGCGGACATGCGTACCCGCGGCTTCCTGCTCGGCGGCACCGCCGGCCGCACCACGCTGAACGGCGAAGGCCTGCAGCACGAGGACGGCCACAGCCACCTGCTGGCGGGTGCCATCCCGAACGTGCGCACGTATGACCCGACCTTCGGCTATGAAGTCACCGTCATCATGCAGCACGGCATGAAGGCGATGATGGAAGACCAGGTGGACGAGTACTACTACATCACCCTGATGAACGAAAACTACGCGCACCCGGAAATGCCGGCCGGTGCGGAGGAAGGCATCATCAAGGGCATGTACCTGCTGAAGGATGCCGGCAAGCCGAAGAAGGGCGAGCTGCGCGTGCAGCTGCTGGGCAGCGGCACGATCCTGCGCGAGGCGATTGCCGCGGCCGAGCTGCTGGACAAGGACTTCGGCGTGACCGCCGACATCTGGTCCTGCCCGAGCTTCAACGAGCTGCGCAAGGATGGCTTCGACGCCGAGCGTTGGAACCGCATGCACCCGGAAAGCGAGCCGAAGAAGGCGTTCGTGACCCAGCAGCTGGAAGGCCGCCAGGGCCCGGCGATTGCCGCGACCGACTACGTGCGCCTGTTCGCCGACCAGATCCGCAGCTTCGTGCCGATGACCTATACGGTGCTGGGCACGGATGGCTTCGGCCGCTCGGATACGCGCGCGAACCTGCGCCGGTTCTTCGAGGTAGACCGGTACTACATCGCGCATGCCGCGATTGCGGCGCTGGCTAAGGAAGGCAAGATGACCGGCAAGGATGTGGCTCGGGCTATCAAGCAGTACAAGATTGATCCTGAGAAGGCGAATCCTGTAGGGGTTTGATTTTTCGATGGAAGAAGAAGAGGGCGGCTTGCAAGTCGCCCTTTTTTTTGCCTGAATAATAGTTGGTCGAATAAGCTAGGTGGAGAGATGGAGCTCTCGGCAGAAGCGCTGAAGGGGTTCTCTAGCGGGGCGTTGTCTCAATCACAGCTCTTCCGGGAGTTGTTTTCGGCGGAAGCTCTATTTGAATGTTTCGAGTGTCGTTTCAGTAAAAGTGAATCCAAGGGTGTTGATCGCCTGGCTGGTCCTCAATATGAAAGTCGCGCGCCCAGCGAGTTCGTTAGAGTTGCTGCCAAGTGCAATGCCAGAACTTTTCGGTTCTCACCATATCTTGAAAATCTTAAGCCAAAGGGAAGGTCAAAGCCGCCCAGGGTTATCGGGGTGCCCACAATTCGAGATAGGGTAGTTCTGGCGCAACTAAATGCGTTCTTGGGCGCGGTGTTTCCAGAGTGTGTCCCAAGAAATATCGCAAGTAGCTATGTTAGGCAGATTTCTCTTGAGCTGGTGGAGCAGGATCCTGTCAAAACCTGGGTCTGCGGAACAGATATCAAAACATTTTATGATTCCATCAATCGAGAAAGATTGATGAAGGTATTGCTACGACGTGTGGTTTGCCCGGAGGTTGCTCTGTTGATTGGTCGGGCGCTTGCCTCGCCGATTGTTCCTGCCGGTAGTGGGCGGAATAAGTCTTCTGAAAATAGGGAAGAAAAGGGTGTCCCGCAAGGACTGGCTATATCCAATATCCTGGCGGCGATTTACATGAATGAAGTGGATTCGGCTATGCGTAAGCTCGGCATAGCTTACTTTCGTTATGTTGACGACGTACTGATGTACGGCCCCCAGTTTCAGGTGGCGAGCGCATATAAATCTCTTAAGGCGAGACTTGAGCGGCGCGGGCTAGGTCTGCATCCGATGGGATCAGCGAAAACTACCTTTGACGTACTTGCGAAGCCGTTCTCGTATCTCGGCTACGTGTTCCGTTTTCCTAGTATCACTGTTAGAGATTCAACAGTTGAAAGATTCCTGCAAGGCATTTCAGCAAAATTTGCCGAGTACAGACATCAGAAAAAAAATAAGATTGACAGATATGCATACTTAGACGAGGGCAGGCTAAAAGAAATATTCCTGCTTGAACTGAATGAGAAAATTACCGGGGCGATAAGTGAAAGTCGTAGATATGGGTGGATAGCCTATTTTAATCAAATCAATGATTTGACGCTTCTATCTAAAATGGATATTACTATATCTGGCATGTTTGAGAGAATGCCGGACTTCAATCATGCGGCGCCTCCTGGTCTTAAGAAGTTGCTCCGGTCATACCATGAGATGAAGCATCGCCCCAGAGATGGGTACGTTCATAACTACGATGTGATCAATACGAGGGCCCATAAACTGAAGTTTTTGGTCCAGCGTGGCCGGGTCGGACCCGATGATGTTCTTAGTGATGATCAGATCAATGCTCGCTACGAAGCCTATAGAAGTAGGGTATTGAGAAACATGCAATCCGATGAGAGTGTCGTCTATTGAAGTTCTGGGGTAAGATTCGACCGGGTGCAGGAAGCCGGCTACCGCTACTCGCGGTACCTCTCAAGCAATAGCTTGGGGGCGGAAGTGCTCCATGCCTGTGTTATTTGGGACGATGAAGGTCGATACCTTCAGACGGAGCTGCGCTCGCGTCTGAAGTGGATGATGAACGATTTTTTTGGCCGGCCCTGCTCCCGACTATGGTGTAAATATGTTTTTGAATGAACTTAGAACTACAGCGTGGCGCACCATGGGCGCGCGCTACAACGCGGCGCGTCGACTGAAGCGGCGTGCGTTCTTCTCCACGGCAAGTCTAGCCTTTTTCTCATCTGTGACGGTTGCGCTGTCCTTTATACAGATATCGAATGCGCCGAATAACACTCCTGACCTGGACAGGTACCTCGCGTTATTGAGTGCGTGTATGGGCGTCTTCTTGCTTGCAATTAGCTTGATTGAGTGGGGTGCGAGGAATGCCGAGCGAGCGGACGCATTGCATAGGAATGCCGAACGGTTGAACGACTTTCAACGGAGGCTGGGGTTCCAGCTCTCAGCGATTGAGACTGCGGGGGGCTCGACTTTAGGGGCCAATCGAGGCGAATTGGCTCAGTTGGAAGAGTATGAGGAAATAAGGGCTTCATGTGCGGAGAACCATGAGCCGATAGATGATGAGCGTTTTTTGGTCTCGCATCGGAAGTCTAAGGAATTTCTAGTTGAGGGTAAGCCGAAGATTGGTTCCCTTCGCGCATTCTGGATACTGCTTTACTACAATCTCTGCAGTGTCTGGTACATAGGCATATTCTGGCTAATCTTGGTCGTTTCGCTTTGGTTCGCACCATGGGGCGCAAGCGATAGTCAGGTGGTTGCGCGGACGCCGAAGCTGCATGACGCAGGTATCCCGCAAATCGGGGAAGCGTCAGCAGGTGTTTCACAGTAGATTTATCGAATTCAGCATGCTCGAGTGATGTGAGACCTTTCGAAGTTAGGAGCCTAGGAACTCCGCACTGAGTGATCGTCTGACGGCGCGAAGCACTGCGTCGGGAGGGCGGCTAATACAACACCCGAAAGGGAAATACGCCCGCCGACTCAGTGCGGTTTCTAGCCTCCCGACACCCCCGTCGAACTGACGCGACGGGGTTCTTCCCAGTCAAGGAGGGCTTCCTCATGCGTCACCCCCGATCCAAGCGCACCTTTGAGCCGTGCGATCCCCCTGAGTACACGCCCGCCCCCACCGTGGCCGGCATGGTGCATTCGAAGTTCTGGAACGCGCCCGTCCCCGTCTACTTCCCCTTGCTCACCCCCGAGGAGCGCGCGGCCCTCGACAAGGCCGACGCCGTGGCCGCCGCTCGCCGCCGTCCACGCGCCGGGCGCCGCCCCGCGTTCTGCACCCTGACCCGTTCCTTCAACGACGCCGAAAGGCGCGAGGTGCCGCGCTTGCGCCTGGAGGGCAAGTGGATGGAGCCCCTGGGCTTCAGGCCCGGCGGACGCGCCAGCGTCGAGGTGCGCAAGGACGGCGCACTGGTGATCAAAGCGTTGCCCCCGCCGCCGCCCGAGGCACCGCCGGTGTTGAACCAGCGCAGGGGGAAGCCGCCAGCGGCGGCAGAGAAGCGAGTGCATTGACTCTGGCTGGCGCCCGCATCGCGGGCGCCAAATGGGGCGTGAGGAGGCAGATTACGGGTCAAGCTAGCTTTGAACGAGAGCTCCGAACGAGCGCAGATTCAAAGCTATGGCCTCGGGAACCGATCATCCTAATAGATCACGTCAAAGGACCAGCCGCTGAGCGCCAGGAGCCGCAATCCAAGGTCCTGCGCGGCACCATCCTGCGGCGACCAACGCACCACTCGCTGTCCTTGAGCGCCGTTGGTGGTCTCGATGATCCACTGCGCGCCGTCTCTTCCCATGGTCGCCCCGGCCACAGGAAGGGCATCGAGATGGGCGTCGGCAAATGCCTGCTTCAGTCCGACGAACTCGTCAGCTGACAGGGTGCGTTGGGTACGGCGCAACACCTTCCCGGGCTTGTAGCCGCCTGCGCCGTCCAACTCCACGGCATAGAGGACGGCACGCCCGTCCTCCTCTACAACCCTTACGGCGACTGGGTGATGGAAGGTGCGAAGCCAGGTGAATCTGTAGACGGTACCTGGCGTCCCGCAGGACAGCGAAGGCTCCCCCATCACCGTGAGATGGCTGGAGTACCAGGCGCGTTCAAAAGAATCCCCGTGTTTGTCGGCTCCGGAGAGGGTTCCGCTCGCGAAGTAGTAGTCGTGTGCGGTACTGGCAGGGCAGTCCGCCCGAACTGCAATGGGCGCCGCCAAGCCGTCCTGGACGGCGAGCAGCGCGGCGACAAACACCAGACCTCTGATCATGCGAACCCCCGCGTCAGCAGACGATGCGAGCTTAGTGCATGTCTGGGTCTGGCTGAGCGGTCAGTCGGGACAGCCCCGCCCTGCCTGAGAGGTGCGCTTCAGCGATCGCTGGCCGGAGGTTGAGGCCAGTCCACGGCAGTCGCCTCCTTATCGGCGAGGTTATCTACCAAGGCCAATGATTTTCCGAATTGGTAGCCAATCAGGAAGAGGGCAGATGCCAGCAAGCAGAGGACTGCGAGGATTCGATGAACATCGATTGATCTGTCAATCAGCACAAGCAGGCTCCCAGCTCCGATCTTCGTCAACCGCCGCCCGCTGATCGGCTGCCCATCTCTGCCAAGTCTTTACCCAGGGCTTAGCCGATCTAGCCGGCGGCTCGAATCGGCATCTTCAACGCATACACGGCTGCGCAGTATTGGAACAATCTGCCTCTAGACGAGGTTGTCAGATTCACTGAGGCTGACAAAGCGGGTGTCGTCTGCGTAGAAGCTTCCTGGCAGGCTCGGCATACGCCGGAAACACCATCACTTGTCAGTACGAAACCGCAGCGTAAGCCCCTTCAGGAAGTTCCGCAGAATCTGATCCCCACAAGGCCGGTAATGCTTATGCCCCGGCTGCCGGAACAGCGCGGTCATCTCGGGCTTGGTCAGCGGGAAGCCCGCAGCCTGCATGATCTCGTGCATATCCACGTCCTTGAGCTGGAAGGCCACGCGCAGCTTCTTCAGCACCAGGTTGTTGGTGATGCGCGACTCCACCGGGCGCGGCGCCTGGCTATCGCTGGGGCCGCGGAAGTACAGGATCAATCCGTCGAGGAAGCTGGCCAGCAGGCGGTCGCTGCACGCCAGCGCGCCTTCTTCATCGTCCTTCTTCAGCAGGGCGGGGATATCCGCCTTCTCGATCGGGAAATCCGGGTCGGCCAGATGCGTGATCTCCACGACCTTGGCATCGCTGAGGTCCAGCATGAAGCGGATGCTGCGCAGTACGTCGTTGTTGATCATGGTCGTTCAGCCGTGGGGCCGGGATATCCGGGCGCGCAGTCTAACGCCTGTGAAGCCTGGTGGCGGTAAAAGCACGCTCGTGGCCAGCCAACATCGCACAGTCCCCAGTGGTGCTGGCGGTGCTGCCCCACATGCTTCAGGCCCCTGTACGGCCGCGGTGGCTACCGTCTTGGGCCGAACGCCGTTGGCCGGAGATACACGAGCCCCAGCACGGCGCCCAACAGGATGAGAAGAGCGCCACCGGCCATATGCACGTACAAGCTGACTTCGAGCGTGTCTATCACCTGCAGCGCAGCCTGATACTGGCCCTTGATCAGCGACTGGCGCGGATGGCCCGCGAACAGGTCTGCAATGCCGCCATGTCCACGGATAGGCGAACCCAGATGCAAGGACGCCTCGCCTGCCCACATCACAAAGATCAGTTGCAGAACGCCAGACACGATGGAAACAACAGCCGAAGCAAGCACAGCGATCCTCATGACGAACTCCTTTATGTTCGACATTCCCGCAGCTGACTTGAGCGGACCGGGCGCCATCAAGCGTGCCCCCGTCACCTCAACCGCCCTTATCCCCCAACAACACCTTCAACCCATGCGTAAACCCACGCGGTGCGACGCTCAGATGATCCTCATCATTGAGCACCTCCATCGTCACCTGCAATGAAGGGTAGTGCCGGCCGCGCAACGTCCCCGCCATGCGCTCCGTATCGCCCACCATGTCATAGCGAACGCCGTAGCGCGGCGCTTCGTACTGGCCCACGTACATATAGACCCGTGCCGCCAGGTCGGTATGCGCCTTGGCGTAATCCGCCTCCATCCGCGTCATGACATGCTGGTCATACCAGTACGACGGGCTGCCCAGGATATAGCCGGAGAACAGCCCCGGCTGGCTCAGCAGAATCTGCGTGCCCAGCAGTGAACCATACGAATGCCCCAGGAACAGCCGCTGCTGTTCGTCGGTGCGATAGCGCTGGGCCACGAACGGCAGCACCTGGTCGCGCAGATAGGTGATGTACGGCGCTGCCTGTCCATGCACCGCGTCGGGCGACGTGTCGCCACTGCCCGCCGCGGTCGGGGTGTAGTCGCGGCGGCGGCTCGGCATGCCCTCCTCGCCAAGCGCATAGGATAGGCCCACCAGGATGAAGTCCTGCGTCTTCGGGCCATCGATGTTCAAGCGCCGCGAGATCTGGCGCAGGATCGGGAATGCATAGTCCGCGTCGGTGACATACAGCACCGGATAGCGGCGGTTCGGATCCTCGGCATACGACTTGGGCAGCGCCACGAACACCTGGTAGGTGCGACCGGAGACGGGCTCCGGCACGTCCCACACCTCACTGCCGAGGACTTCATATGGATGGCCGCCGCCGACCTGATGAGGCGGCTGGGTGGGCGATGCCGGCGTTGCGGGCGCGGCCGCGACGGGCGCCGGCGTATCCGGCGAAGCGGCTGCCGCGGCTGCCGGGTGTTCCTGCTTGCATCCCACCAACAACAAGGCCATCAGGCCGGCGAACCCCACAATCCTCAGCATCTGTTGCTCAATCCCTTTCCTGAAGTGATGCGTGCCACGCCATCCGGTGGTGCGTGTGTGGTTGTACAGGAATACCTACCCGCCATGCCACCGGTCGCGCGAATGCATGCACGGATTGATTGCTCACCGCGCGCCCGGGCCGCTAAGCTCGCCGGCCAATCCATCGGAAGCAGAGAGATTCAAATGGCGGAGACCAGCGGAATTCTGGCGTGGACCTTGGTGGCGGAGTGCCCGATTCCGGGTGATGTGCAGGATCTGCTGGTGGCGGGCGAAGTAGCCGTCGCCGCCTACAAGACCTTCCGCGACGCGGCCATCTTCACCAACAAGCGCCTCATCGTGCGTGACGCGCAGGGGTTCACCGGCAAGAAGGTGGAGATCTACTCGCTGCCGTACTCGTCGATCTATATGTGGTCGTCCGAGAACGGCCACGGCATCTTCAACGTGAACTCGGAAATCGAGCTCTGGACCAAGGCCGGGCATATCAAGGTCAACCTGCACAAGGGCTTGGACGTGCGTCGCCTCGACAAGCTGATCGCCGAAGCGGTGCTCGCGGACTAATCGCCATCGCGCGATGGGCCCGGGCGCTAGCCCCCCGGGCCCGCTGCCATCAGGTTCGTCCAGGGTGCGCCGCGCTGGTCCACGTAGATTCGCTGTGTGCCTAGCACCACCTCCCACAGCGGATCAAACATCGAGCGCGACGCCGCGCAGGCCTTCCACACCAGATGCGCCTGCGCGTCCGTGCCGAGCCCTGATCGCGCCACCGCCTGCGCGTCGGTAACCACCACCGGCGCGCGCGTTGCCTGCGCCGACGCCAGCAACGTGCCATCCCCGGCGTCCACGCAGGCTACCCGCTGCGCCACGAACACCAGGAAATATTCGCCGTGCCCATCCAGCCGCTGCACCCGCCATGCGGCGCCGGCATCGGTGTCCTCCAGTCCGAGCGACCGCCGCGCTGCGGCGATCGCCCCGGTCTCGGTCAGTGGCGGCATCAAACGCCTTTCATGTTGAGGGTCAGCGAGGCGAATACCGCGCCGTCGACGCGAACATACACCCGCCGTCCGCCGATGGTGAACATGTAGAACGGATAGAACGGCGACAGCGATTCCAGGCACGGCCGCCACACCAGATAGGGATACATGCACACCGCCTGCTTGCGCACCAGCAGCCGGCCGCGCTGCTCTCCCAGCTCCACGCGCCGGCCGACGATCAGCTTGAACGCCTGCTCCAGCGTCAGCCACGCGGTCTGCGGCTTCGGCAGCAGCGCAGCCTGCAGGTAGTCGCCCCAGCGCCCATCCACCGCCGCGAACGCCACCGTGCCCCGGCCGGCCTGGAACGGCACCACCGAGTAGAAGTTGTCGGTGCGGTCGAGCCGCTGCACCAGCACGCCGGCCGCGGGCTTGGCCTTGCGCAGGATCGCGCCCCAGTCCTTGCGCTCGTACAGCCCGTACGCCTTCAGCCCGGCGACGGCCAGGTCAACCACTGCGCGTGCGCCAAGCAGTTCGCCATTGCCGCGACGCGGCGGCGCCTCGCGCATCGGGCCGCCGCGTTCGGCCGGCGGCTCGGGATCGCAGACCGCCACGAACTTGCCGTTCCAGTAGCCGCCGGGCACGCCAGTCATGTAGGTCGACCGCCACGTCGCATAGGTGACGTGCTCGTTGGCGATGCCGCGGTCGCCGCCGCTGCCGCAACCGTCGCCCACGCTGTGCGGTGGCGGCGGGGCGAGGGCGGGATTGGCCTCGCTCGGCGTCGGCGGCCAGGGGTTGTTGATGTCGAACGCGTCGATCGTATACGTGTTGTCCGCGGAACTGGCCGGGTGTGCGCTCGCGGTATAGCCGCGCACCACGATCCAGTGCGCCCAGCCATAGACCAGCGCGACGGGCGCCACCTGATAGTGGCGGATGGTCCAGCACAGCTTGCGCGAGAGCAGGTCTTCGGTATCGAGCGCGTACAGCGCGAAGTAGTTGGTGAATGCGGGTGGGCGACGGTCCATCAGCGTCCACTGCAGGCCATCGGGCCCGGTGGCCCAGTTCACGCCTGCATCGAGCGTGCTGTGGCTGTGGTTGTCGGCGTACAGATCGTCCTGGTCGAGCAGGCCGGCGCCGATGGTTTCAAGCACCATCTGCGCGCACGCGGCGCCGCAGTAATAACTGGTGTCCTGCTGGTGCATCTGGACGGCAAGGGATTCGGTGACGGCCATGGCGGCGTGTCCTTTCGGAAAGATGTCCTGGGGAGGCGCGCGGGCGCGACGACGCGGTTCCATGTCGTGCAGGCACGCCGGAAGGCGCGGGCGGCCAGTGCGGTCCGTCGCCTGAGGGGTGTTGCCTTCTACACAACGCCGGGGATTCGGACGAGCGGACAGGGGCCGCGACGGGTCGCTCGCCGGATGACGCAAACTGGAGGTGCCGGGTCCGGCAGAGGGCGCGGACTATTGCCCGTCGATATCCCGCTGGGTCAAATACAGCCGCAGGTCGAACTCCAGCTGGTGATAATCCGGCGCCATGTGACGGCACAGCTGGTAGAAGGCCTTGTTATGTTCGGCTTCCTTGATGTGCGCCAGCTCGTGCACCACGATCATGCGCAGGAAATCCGCCGGCGCATCGCGGAACACCGTGGCGATGCGGATCTCCCGGCTCGCCTTCAGCCTGCCCCCATGCACGCGCGAGATCGCCGTGTGCGTGCCCAGCGCATGCTTCATCACCTGCAGCTTGCCGTCGTAGAGCACCTTGCCCAGCGGTACCGAGCGGCGCAGGTGCTGGTCCTTGAGCGCCTGCACGTAGTCATACAGCTGTCCGTCGTTGCGCACCGCGTGGGTGTCGCGGTACTTCTCGGCCAGCATCGTGCCCAGCCGGCCCTGCGCGATCAGCTGGCGCACCTGTTCCAGCAAGGGCGCGGGGTAGCCGGTGAGGTATTTCAGGGTTTCCATCGGTAACCGGGCAGGGGCGGGGGACGGGGACGGGCGGTATCATGGGGCCTGAATCCCCAGCAAGAAAGCAGTGTCATGGCCAAGGCGAATCCCCTGCAGGAACAGTTGCTCAAGGCGGGGCTGGTCAACAAGTCCAAGGTGGCGGCCGCCGCGCGTGAGCAGAACAAGGCGCTGCATGCCAAGGGCCCGACCGGCCCCAGCGAGATCCAGATCGAGGCCGAGCGCGCCCGCGCCGAGAAGGCCGAGCGTGATCGTGCGCTGGAAGCCGAGCGCAAGGCGCAAGCCCGTGTCGCCGAGATGCGCGCGCAGGCGCGGCAGATCATCGCGGACAAGAAAGTACCGCGCAGTGGCGAAAGCGAATACCGCTTCACCGTGGACGGCACCATCCGCACGCTGCTGGTCAATGACGACCTGCGCAAGAAGCTCTCCGCCGGCGTGCTGGTCATCGCGCGCGTTGATGACCGCTTCGAGCTGCTGCCGCGCCCGGCTGCCGACAAGGTGCGCGAGCGCGACGCCAGCATGATCGTGCTCGACCACGGCCAGCAGGCGGGTGCCGACGCCGAGGCCGCGCTCTCCGACGACGATGCGTACTACGCGCAGTTCCAGGTGCCGGACGACCTGGTCTGGTAAACCCTCGCCCCCTGTAGGAGCGGCTTCAGCCGCGACCGTAAACGTTCCGTGATGCGGTCCCTAACGGCGGCCGCCGTCCCCGGGTCGCGGCTGAAGCCGCTCCTACAGGGGCGCTGCCGCCGTACTACGATGGCCCCACCTCCCACCCCGGCCTCCGGTCATGTCCGACTTCACCGTGCACCTGCTCCTGCAGACCTCGCTGGTGCAGGTCCGTGACGTGGTGTGCGCGGGCACCTGCCGCCATGCCAGCGACATCGAGCGCGCCACCCGTACCGAGCTGGTCTTCCCCTACCGCGGCACCTACGTGCGCCACCTCGAGGACGACCTCGTCGTGGCCGACGCCAGCCAGGTCATCTTCTTCAACGCCGACGAGCCGTATCGCATCAGCCACCCGCACGCCGGTGGCGATGCCAGCCTCGCGCTCACCATCGACGAAACCCTGCTGCACGAAATCGCCCCGCCCGCGCTGCTGCAGGAAGGCCTGCCGCCGCGCTTCCGCCTGCCGCGGCTGCGCATCGATCCACGCACGCAGGTGCTGGTGGCGATGCTGCGCCACAGCCTGCACGAAGGCATCGCCGATCCGCTCGAAGGCGAAAGCCTCGCCCTGGTCCTCGCCCAGCGCGCCATCGGCCCGCGCACCGCGCATGCGGCCGGCGCCAGCCCGGGCAAGCGACGCCTGGTGGACCGCGCCAAGGTGGTGCTGATGGGCGACGTGGCGCGGCGCTGGACGCTGGCCGATGTCGCCGCCGAAGTCGGCGTCTCGCCGGTCTACCTGACCCAGAGCTTCCGCGAGGTCGAAGGCGTGCCGCTGTATCGCTACCAGATGCGCCTGCGGCTGGCGCGTGCGCTCGATCTGCTCGGTGAATACGAGGACCTCAGCCGTCTCAGCCAGGACTTGGGCTTCTCCAGCCACAGCCATTTCAGCGCCGCCTTCCAGCAGGCCTACGGGCGCAGTCCCAGCGAATTCCGCCAGCTCGCCCTGCACGCCGGGCCGGCCCGCGCCGACCGCTAAATTTCTTGATAGCGGCCGGCCACCCCGCCGACGTCTACTGTCCATGCCCACTCCGGGCAACCCCAAGGAGCACGACATGAGCGAGAAGACCTGCGCGGCCTGCGATTGCGAACTCGACGAGAACGCCATCCAGGTCAAGCTCGGCGGCAAGGTGGTGGAGGTGTGCTGCGAGGAATGTGCCACGCAGCTGCGCGAAGCCTACGCCGCCGCCGCCAACGGCTGAGCCGGCGGAGAACCCGGTCGCGTGCGCGCGACCGCGACCTGGGCTGCTCCCTTTCCGCCTCCGGCGAAAGCCGCCGGACTGGCGGCCCTTCATTGGAAGTCCGTCCGCTGCCCCGCACTCACCGGGGCGGCCCGCGCCATCGTGGCCCCGCGGACGCGGCGGCCATCGGAGACATGTGATGTTGAATCGACGACAGTTCCTGGCCGCCAGCGGCTGGGCAGGTGCCTCGTTGGCGCTGTCCGGCCTTGTCGGCAGCGCCGGCGGCGTAAGCGCCCCCGATCCCGCATTGGATGCGGATACCTTCCACGGCCTGCGTCGCTATGCAAGGACGCCATTGGGCGATATCGCCTATGTGGCGCAGGGCAGTGGCGATGCGGCGCTGTTCCTGCATGGCTTCCCGCTCAACGGCTTCCAGTGGCGGGGCGTGTTGCCGCGCCTGGCGCCGTATCGGCGTTGCATCGCGCCGGACTTCCTCGGCCTGGGCTATACGCGCGTGGCCGATGGCCAGTCCGTCGAACCGGCGCAGCAGGTGCGGATGCTGCTGGCGCTGATGGAGGCGCTGGATCTGCCCAGCGTCGACCTGGTGGCCAATGACAGCGGCGGCGCCGTCGCGCAACTGCTGCTGGCCCAGCACCCAGATCGCGTGCGCACGGTGCTTCTGACCAACTGCGACACCGAAATCGACAGTCCACCGGCGGCCCTCCTGCCGGTGATCGTGCTGGCGCGACAGGGACGCTTTGTGGATGAGTGGCTGGGCCGCTGGCATGCGGATCGCGTGTTGGCGCGCTCACCGGAAGGCATCGGCGGCATGTGCTATGCCGATGCGGCGCATCCCACCGACGATGCCATCGACACCTACTTCGGCCCGCTGCTGTCCACGCAGCATCGCACCGGTCTCGCCAATGCCTACGCCATCGCGCTGTCGCGCAATGCGTTGGCTGGCACCGCCGATGCGTTGCGGCGCAGCCGCGCGCCGGTGCGCGTGGTGTGGGGAATGGCGGACACGATCTTCGCGGCGAGGAACATGGACTACCTGGGCGAAGCGTTCGGAAACTTCCGTGGTGTACGCCAGCTGCAGGGAAGCAAACTGTTCTGGCCCGAAGAACGGCCGGACGTCGTGGCCGAAGAGGCGAGGGCGCTATGGCGTGCCTGGACGCCCGCGTTGACGCGGCGTTGAGAAAGCGATGAAGCATTCATCGCGAACCGCGCGGACAACACGCGTGCGTCACTTTCCACGGCGCACCGTCGGCGGGCGGTATCCCCACCGCCGAGGAGCGCAGACATGACACAGCAAAATCCGCAGCGCCAGCAGGGCGACAACGACAGCCAGCAGGCCGATGAGCAGCAGCGTCGCCAGCAGCAACAGCAGCAGCAACAGACGCCGCAGGACCAGGACGAAGAAGAGTAAGCCTGGGCAGACCGCTGGCAGGAGAGAGGGTCGCGTTCGCGCGGCCCTCTGCTTTTCTCCACGCGGAGTTCTCGAACGCATCTCGTGTCTTTCACGGTGGCACGCGCAGCCTCCGCTCTCGCACACACCATCCGCGCAAGGCTTCGGAGAATCCATGCAATGAGCATCCCAGGTGATCGCTACATTCCCCCTGCCACCGTCGATACGGTGGCCGTCGTCACTCCCGAACCTGCCGTTCCCGTTGCCGAGAGCGCGGTGTCGTGGGGCGCCATCTTCGCAGGCGCGGCTGCCGCCGCCGCGCTGTCCCTCATCCTGGTGATCCTTGGCGTAGGCCTCGGCCTGTCGTCGGTATCGCCGTGGGCATTCGAAGGCGTGAGCGCGGAGACCTTCGGCTGGTCGAGCATCGCGTGGATCACCTTCACCGCCATCGTGGCGTCCGGGCTCGGCGGCTATATCGCCGGCCGCCTGCGGATCAAATGGACGCGCCTGCATGGTGACGAAACCTATTTCCGCGACACCGCCCACGGCTTCCTGTCCTGGGCCGTGGCCACGTTGCTCGCGGCGGGCCTATTGGCCAGTGCGATCGGCGGCATCCTCGGCGTGGGCGCCAAGGCGGTGGGGGCCACCGCGGGCGCGGCCGGCGGCGCCACTGCTGGCTTGGCGACACTCGGTGCCGCGCAGGCCAATGGGCCGCAGGATGGGGCGCTGCAATACTGGGTGGATACGATGTTCCGTCGCGATCCCGCACCGGCGCCCGCCACGCCGCCGCCTGC
>DJAN01000277.1 GCA_002429615.1 Lysobacteraceae bacterium UBA6001 | reverse complement strand
CCTGCAGGTCGGCGATGTCGAGTTCCGCATAAGCGAACTCGTCGGCCGCGACGGGGGCGGTGTCGGCCACCGTCTTCGCCGGCGGAGCCGGCTGCTGGCAGCCGGCGATGAGCAGGCTGGCGACAACGAGGGGCAGGGCGGCCAGGCGCATGGCGGGATTCCGGGTAACTCGCCGCAGGCTAGCGATGCACCGCCGGCTTGGCAACGCGGTGTGCTTCAACGACGCGGCAGGCGGCGCACGAGGTCGCGGGCGAGTACCGCGATCACCAGCAGGTTCACCGCCAGCACGCCCCATGAGGCCCAGCCAGGGTGGCGCATGATGGCGAAGATATCGAAGGGCAGGTACAGGGCTGCCGACAGGCAGCCGAGCCATGAGGCCCAGGCCTTGGCACGCCAAAGGCCCCAGGCCTCGACGATGTGCAGCAGGCCGTAGGCGAAGATGCCCGCCGCGGCCATGTGCACCGCGTCGGGACTGATCATCTTCAACAGCGAGGGCAGGGCCCCATGATCCGGGTCCAGATTGAAACGCCGGATCAGGTGGCTGATCGCGCCCTGCAGGGGAAGCGGCCCGAGGATTTCCAGGCCGGTGGCTGCCAGGACCGCCAACAGCCCCTTGCACGCCTCGAACAGCGCGATCAGGTGCAACCCCGGATGCGCATGCGGATCCGGGTTGTAGGGCTTGGCGGTCACGGGGCCGGAGCGAAGAACCTTAGGCGGCGCGGCCAGCGCGCTTGCGCTCGTTCTCGGTCAGGTGCTTCTTGCGCAGGCGGATTTCCTTCGGCGTGATCTCGACCAGCTCGTCGTCGTCGATGAAGTCCAGGGCCTGCTCCAGCGAGAACTTGATCGCCGGGGTCAGCTGGATCGCATCGTCCTTGCCCGAAGCGCGCATGTTGGTCAGCGGCTTGGTCTTGATCGCGTTGACGGTCAGGTCGTTGTCCTTGGAGTGGATGCCGACCAGCTGGCCTTCGTACACGTTGTCGCCTTCGGCGGCGAACAGCTTGCCGCGCTCCTGCAGCGGGCCCAGCGAGTACGCCGGGGTGGCGCCCGGGGCGTTGGCGATCATCACGCCGTTCAGGCGCTTGGCGATCGCGCCCTGTTCCTTCGGACCGTAATGGTCGAACACATGGAACAGCAGGCCCGAACCCTGGGTCAGGGTCTTGAACTCGTTCTGGAAGCCGATCAGGCCACGCGCCGGGATTTCATAGTCCAGACGCACGCGACCCTTGCCGTCCGGCTCCATGTTCTTCAGCTGGCCCTTGCGGGTGCCCAGCTTTTCCATGACGCCGCCCTGGTGGACTTCTTCCACGTCGATCACCAGCTGCTCGATCGGCTCCATCATCTGGCCGTCGATTTCCTTGATGATCACTTCCGGACGCGACACGGCCAGCTCGTAGCCTTCGCGACGCATGTTCTCGATCAGCACCGACAGGTGCAGTTCGCCACGGCCGGAGACCAGGAACTTGTCGGCGTCTTCGAGCTGCTCGACCTTCAGCGCGACGTTGTGCACGGTCTCACGCTCCAGGCGGTCCTTCAGCTGGCGGCTGGTGAGGAACTTGCCACCGGAGAGGTCCTTGTTGCCGGCGAACGGCGAGTTGTTGACCTGGAAGGTCATCGAGATGGTCGGCTCGTCGACGGTCAGGGCCGGCAGCGCCTCGGGGGCGTCCAGCGCGGTGACGGTGTCGGAGATGGTCAGCTCCTGGATGCCGGAGATGGCGACGATGTCACCGGCTTCGGCGCTGTCCTGCTCGATGCGCTCCAGGCCGAGGAAGCCGAGCACCTGCAGGACCTTGCCCTGGCGCTTCTTGCCTTCGCGGTCGATGACGGCAACCGGCATATTCTTCTTCAGGGTGCCGCGCTGGATGCGGCCGATGCCGATGACGCCGACGAAGTTGTTGTAGTCCAGCTGGCTGATGCGCATCTGGAACGGACCTTCCGGGTCCACTTCCGGCTTCGGCGCGTGCTGCATGATCGCTTCGTACAGGGCGGTCATGTCGCCGTCGCGCACGTTCTCGTCCAGCGAGGCGTAGCCGTTCAGCGCCGAGGCGTAGACGATCGGGAAGTCCATCTGCTCCGGCGTGGCGCCGAGGCGGTCGAACAGATCCCACACCTGCTCCACCACCCATTCCGGACGGGCGCCGGGGCGGTCGATCTTGTTGATGACCACGATCGGCTTGAAGCCCATGGCAAACGCCTTCTGGGTCACGAAGCGGGTCTGCGGCATCGGGCCGTCCATGGCGTCAACCAGGATCAGCACGGTGTCCACCATCGACAGGACGCGCTCGACCTCGCCACCGAAGTCGGCGTGGCCGGGGGTGTCGACGATGTTGATGCGGTTGCCCTGCCAGGTGATGGCGGTGTTCTTGGCCAGGATGGTGATGCCACGCTCCTTTTCCTGGTCATTACTGTCCATCACACGCTCGGCCAGCACCGTGCGTTCGGACAGCGTGCCGGACTGCTTGAGGAGCTGGTCGACCAGCGTGGTCTTGCCATGGTCGACGTGGGCGACGATGGCGATATTGCGGAGGTTTTCGATGGACATGCGGAAGAGGGCCCGGGTGGCGCCAAGACGTGGGAGGTAAGCCGCCCATTATACCCGTTGCGCTGCGCTGGGCGATGACAGGGTGGATTTCGGGCTGTTCAGGTTGGCTGGGTGGGGGTTTTTAACGTTAAAAGCGGCTGCCCAGGGGCTCCCGCGCGGCGCCCGGGGGCGGGGCCCGGCCAGGACACGCCGTGAACCCATCCCTGGGGGCTCGTAGGCGACATCCATGTCGCCTACGGTCCTGGCCGGGCCCTACCCCCGGACGCCCTCCGAGTTCCGCGATGGACGGACGGGAGAGCGGGGTTCCGGCCAATCCGGATGCACTCATCCTTTAGGTGGAGGAGGAGGGCACGGCAGCCGTCAAAACCGGTCGCGGGTGTATCCTATTGAGCTGACGATTGCCCATTACTCCAAGGATTTCCATGTCCGTCATCGCCACCTTCGAGACCTCCCGCGGCCCGATCAAGATCGAGCTGTATCCCGACAAGGCGCCGCTCACCGTCGCCAACTTCGTCAACCTGGCCAAGCGCGGCTTCTACGACGGTCTGAACTTCCACCGCGTGATCGCCGATTTCATGATCCAGGGCGGCTGCCCCGAGGGTTCCGGCCGCGGCGGCCCGGGCTACCGTTTCGAGGACGAGACCAACAACGGCGTGCGCCACGACCGCGGCGTGCTGTCCATGGCCAATGCCGGCCCGAACACCAACGGCAGCCAGTTCTTCATCACCCACGTGGCCACCCCGTGGCTGGACGGCAAGCACACCGTGTTCGGCAAGGTGACCGAAGGCCTGGACGTGGTCGATTCCGTCGCCCAGGGCGACGTGATCAACAAGGTCACCCTGGAAGGTGACGTGGACGCCGCGCTGGCCGCCAAGGCCGACCGCGTCGCGGAGTGGAACAAGATCCTCGCCGCCTGACGTTCATTCGTATTCATTCCGGCCCGGTCATTCCGGGCCGGTTCGTTTCTCACCCCACTGATTCGCTTTACAAGCAGAGGAAACACCCCATGAAGACCCCCGTTCGTGTTGCCGTGACCGGTGCCGCCGGCCAGATCGGCTACGCCCTGCTGTTCCGCATCGCTTCCGGTGAAATGCTGGGCAAGGACCAGCCGGTCATCCTGCAGCTGCTCGAGCTGCCGGTCGACAAGGCCCAGGCCGCGCTCAAGGGCGTGATGATGGAGCTGGAAGACTGCGCGTTCCCGCTGCTGGCCGGCATGGTCGGCACCGACGACGCGGAAGTGGCGTTCAAGGACGCCGACATCGCCCTGCTGGTCGGCGCGCGTCCGCGCGGCCCGGGCATGGAGCGCAAGGACCTGCTGCTCGAGAACGCCAAGATCTTCACCGCGCAGGGCGCGGCGCTGAACAAGGTCGCCAGCCGTGACGTGAAGGTGCTGGTGGTCGGCAACCCGGCCAACACCAACGCCTACATCGCGATGAAGTCGGCCCCGGACCTGAAGCCGGAAAACTTCACCGCGATGCTGCGCCTGGACCACAACCGCGCGCTGAGCCAGCTGTCGACCAAGCTCGGCAAGCCGGTCGGCGGCATCGAGAAGCTGATCGTGTGGGGCAACCACAGCCCGACCATGTACCCGGACTACCGCTTCGCCACCGCCGACGGTGCGTCGATCGCCGATGCGATCAACGACCAGGAATGGAACGCGGGCACGTTCATCCCGACCGTGGGCAAGCGCGGCGCCGCCATCATCGAGGCGCGTGGCCTGTCCTCGGCCGCCTCGGCCGCCAATGCCGCCATCGACCACGTGCATGACTGGGTGCTGGGCAGCAACGGCAAGTGGGTGACGATGGGCGTGCCGTCCGACGGCAGCTACGGCATTCCGGAAGGCGTGATCTTCGGTTTCCCGGTGACCACCGAGAACGGCAAGTACACCCTGGTGAAGGGCCTGGAAATCGACGCCTTCAGCCAGAAGTACATCGACAAGACCCTGGCCGAGCTGGAAGAAGAGCGCGGCGGCGTTGCCCACCTGCTGAAATAAGCAGCGCCCGCAGGGGTACCCAGAACGCCGGCCTTGTGCCGGCGTTCTTTTTTGACCTGCCCTGAAGGTGGGGCGGACTAGGCTCGCCGCGTCCATCCGTGATGAAGGGAGCCGGCCATGAAGATTGCATGCATCGTGCTGTCGATGGGGGTGCTGGGGGCCAGTGCCACGGCCGCGGCAATCGACCTGAAGAGTGCGCAGGACAAGCTGACCGGGCAGCCGGCCACGACGGCCGCGCAGGACACCTGGAGCCCGCAGCCGGCCACGACGACCGGCCAGGGCACCAGTGCGTTGACCGGTGCGCTGGGCGGCGGCGCGATGCCGGCCATCACCTCCGGCGTCGGGGGCAATGCGGCCGGCGTGCTGCAGTACTGCATCAAGAACAACTACCTCAGCAGCGACGCGGCGAGCGGCGTGAAGGACAAGCTGATGGGCCAGGTCACCGGGCAAAAAGAACAGAAGGCCGGCTACGACAAGGGCCTCACCGGCGTGCTGTCCGGCAGCGATGGCAAGACGCTGGACATGAATTCGATACCGAGCAGCGTGCGCAAGAAGGGCTGCGACTACGTGCTGTCGAACGCCAAGTCGTTGATCTGAGCGCTGCACGCCTGTCGCGTGAAGGTCGGCCGGCAGGCGCCTCGGGGTGTTCATGTAGGAGCGGCTTCAGCCGCGACCACGACAATCCGGCGGTCGCGGCTGAAGCC
>DJAN01000279.1:3740-14757 GCA_002429615.1 Lysobacteraceae bacterium UBA6001 | reverse complement strand
GCTCTTCCGATCTCCGCGCGACTGCGCGGCGATGGCGGCCGGGGCGCGCGGCACGAACGGCTTGGCCAGGCGCAGCCAGCGCTCGGCCGGCGTGCCTTCGAGCAGGTCGTCGAGGCGGTAGCGCAGCACCACCCGGCCGATGCGGCTGGCACGGAAGAAGGCCTTCATGCGGCACCTCCCGCGCGCAGGCGGGCCACGCGCGCGGCGAGGCGCTCGGCGTCATCGCGCAGGTGGTCCACGTCGTCGTGGAAGGCGTCGAGCTCGCCGCGCGGCACCACGTCGCGCGACTCCTCGGTGACGTATTCGGCCGCATCGCGGGCCAGGCCGCCGGCCAGCACGCGCGCCTGGCGCAATGCGCTGCGCGCGGCCTGCGCGACCTGCACGCCGATGACCTCGCCGAACACGCGCACGAACGGCAACTGCCAGTCCGGATCGAAACGGCTGGCCAGCTGCTGCAGGCGGCGCGCCAGTTCGGCATCGCCGGACACGCGCATGCGTCCGCCGGGAACGGTACCGCGCTGCGCTTGCGCCAGCAGCGGCAGCTGCGCGAGCAGGCCGCCCAGGGTGCTGCGCACGGCCAGGTCGGGCTCCTGGGTCCGATCCACCGGCCCCACCCGCAGGTGATCCCCGTCAACCCGGATCTGCAGCGCCAGCGCCGGGGCTTCCAGCGTCATCTCGATGCGCTGGCCATCCAGGGCCTGCACCGCGGCGCGGGTATCCGGATCCAGCGCCAGCGCGCGGTTGAGCGCCGCTTCCAGCGCGCGGCCGGCCAGCGGTTTGAGGTTGGGCAGGGGGAAAGCAGGCATGGGCGCCATTCTAGCGGCTGCGCCCGCCGCAGCGCCGGTCCACGCGACGGTTGGGCGCGCAGCCAGCTCCGCGGCGTGGAATAGGGGCATCCTATGTCCTTTCGTTTTCGCACAAGGCGGGTAATGCAATGGGCAAGATCCGGGTAGGCCTCATCTTCGGTGGCCGTTCGGCCGAACACGAGGTGTCGCTGCAGTCGGCCAGGAACATCGTCGACGCGCTCGACCCGGACCGCTTCGACGTCACCCTGATCGGCATCGACAAGCAGGGCCAGTGGCACCTCAACGACCTCGGCGGCTACCTGCTCAACGCCGAGGACCCGGCACGCATCGCCCTGCATCACTCCGGACAGGGCGTGGCGCTGCTGCCGGGGCGTGAATCACAGCAGCTGCAGGCGCTGCAGCCGGCCGCGGCGCTGGCGCAGATCGACGTGGTGTTCCCGATCGTGCACGGCACGCTCGGCGAGGACGGCTCGCTGCAGGGCCTGCTGCGCATGGCCAACCTGCCCTTCGTCGGTTCCGGCGTGCTCGGCTCGGCGGTGGCGATGGACAAGGACGTCGCCAAGCGCCTGCTGCGCGATGCCGGGCTGGACGTGGCGCCGTTCGTCACCTTGCGCCGCCGCGACGCGGACAGCGCCGACTTCGCCGCGATCAGTGCCCAGCTTGGCCTGCCGCTGTTCGTGAAGCCGGCCAACCAGGGCTCTTCGGTGGGCGTGAGCAAGGCCCGCGACGCGGCCGAATTCGCCCGTGCGGTGGCGCTGGCGTTCTCGTTCGACCACAAGGTGCTGGTGGAGTCGGCGATCGTGGGGCGCGAGATCGAATGCGCGGTGCTGGGCAACGACGCGCCCGAAGCCAGCGTGTGCGGCGAAGTGGTGGTGCACGATGAGTTCTACTCGTATGACACCAAGTACATCAGCGAGACCGGCGCGGAAGTGGTGGTGCCGGCGGCGATCGACGAGGACACCCAGGCGCGCATCCGCGCGATCGCGCTGCGCGCCTATGAAGTGCTGGAGTGCGCTGGGCTGGCGCGCGTGGACGTGTTCCTGACCGCGGAAGGCCGGATCGTGATCAACGAGATCAACACCCTGCCTGGTTTCACCCGCATCAGCATGTATCCCAAGCTGTGGGGGGCGAGTGGTCTGTCCTACCGCGCCCTGATCACGCGGCTGGTGGAGCTGGCCATCGCGCGTCACCGCGCCGATGCCGGATTGCGCAGCACGGTCGGCTGACCCTGCCGCAGGGCCGGCGCACCCGCAGGATGCGCCGGCCAGCCTGCTGCCGCTTCGACTAGACGCGGCCGCGGCGGAACATCGAGATCACCGCCAGGATCAGGAATACGACGAACAGGATCCAGGCGATGTTGGTCGCGGCGCCAGCGATGCCGCTGAAGCCCAGCACCGCGGCGATGATGGCGATGACGAAGAAGACGATGGCGTAGTGCAGCATGGCGTTCCCGAAGTGGTCTACGTGCCGGATCGGCGCATGGACATGATCGGGTTGGCGCAGTCTTCAGCTGGTGATGGCGGCGTGGGTGGCAAATGAGGACTTCAGCCTTGTGATGCCCTCGTCAATGCTGACCCGCGGCACGTAGCCGAAATCCCGTTTCGCCGGGCCCATGTCGTACCAGTGCGCGGTGCACAACTGCTCGGCGAGGAAGCGCGTCATCGGCGGTTCGCTCTTCAGGCGCAGCAGCGGCCACAGGATTTCGCAGGCGCGGCCAATGCGGTACGCGGTCTTGAATGAGATCGAGCGCGTCACCGGCGGCGCGCCGGCGGCGGCGAGCAGGCGGTTGATCAGCTCGCGCATCGGCAGCGGCTCGCCGTTGGAAATGAAGTACGCCTTGCCCGCGCACGCGGCGCCGACGGCCAGGTGTTCGAACGCATCGAAATGGGCCTGCGCGGCGTTGTCGATGTAGGTGGTGTCCACCCGGTTCTCGCCAGTGCCGACCAGGCGCAGGCGGCCGGCGCGCGCGCGTTCGGCCAGGCGCGGCACGATCTGGTTGTCGCCCGGGCCCCAGATCAGGCGCGGGCGCAGCGCCACGGTGGCGAGCGTGGCGCTGTTGGCGGCGAGCACCGCGCGCTCGGCGATGGCCTTGGTCGCCGCGTAGGGCGCCTGGAAGTCTTCGCCGTAAGGCACCTGGCTGGCGTCCAGCCCTTCGACCGGATGGGTGGCGCGATGGGTCACGCTCGGCGTGGAGGTGTACACCAGCTTGCCGACCCCGGCAGCCCGGCACGCGGCGAGCACGTTCTCGGTGCCGACCACGTTGGCAAGGTGGTAGCTCTCGTAGCTGCCCCATGCGCCGGCCTTGGCCGCGTTGTGGAACACCGCATCGACACCGGCGACGGCGTGGCGCACGGCGTCGGCATCGGCGAGGTCGCCGCGGATCTGGCCCACGCCCAGCGACTGCAACGCCGGGTAATTGCCGCGGTTGAAACTCAGCACTTCATGCCCGCGTTCGACCAGCCCGCGGCACAGCGCCTGGCCAAGGAAACCACCGCCGCCGGTGACCAGGATCTTCATGTGTTGCGCTCCAGTTGTTCGGTGGCCCAGCGCGCGAGCTGCTCGCGGCCGATCTTGGCGTTGTGACGGATATCGACCGGGAAGCCCGCATGGGCAAGGAAGCGCGTCAGCGCCTGGGTGTGCGGGAAAGCTTCGGCGCGCTCGCGCAGGCGTTGCGCCATGCCCTCGCCCTGCGCGCCGGGCAATAGTTCGTAGCACAGCACCGGCTGCTGCGCGCCGGGCGTACCCACGCCGACGAGCGCGGTGCGGCGAATACCGGGTACGGTGTTGAACACCGGTTCGACCTGCTCGGTGTACATCGGCCCGGCGGCGGTTTCCACGCGCTGGGTCTTGCGGCCGCAGAACCACAGCCGGCCCTCGGCATCGAAGTAGCCGACATCGCCCATGCGATGCACGACGCGTTCGGCGCCCCCGGGCGAGCGCTCGCGGATCTTCGCCACGGCGGTGGCGGCATCGCGGTTGTAATAAGTGTCGGTGGCGGTGGGGCCGGCGACAGTGATCTCGCCGACTTCGCCGGCGGGCAGTTCGCGCACGCCTTCCCAGTGCGGGATCGGCGCATCGTCGATGGCGATGATGCGCACCTCGTTCGGCGGCACCACGCGGCCCACGCAGGTGCCGGCGCCGGCCTCGGTCGCCTCGCGGGTGCGTTCCAGTTCACGGCCTTCGATCACCGCCACCGGCAGGCATTCGGTGGCGCCATAGGGCGTCCAGAACTGCGCATCCTCCGGCAGCAGCGTGCGCATCTTCGCCACCACTTCCGGCGGCACCGGCGCGCCGGCGGAGGTCACGCGTGTGACGGTGGGCAGCGGCTGGCCATGGTCGGCCAGCACGCGCATCAGCGCGGGCGAGCCGAACAGCTGGGTGATGCCGAAGCGCGCGATGGCGGCGTGCAGCCGGCGCGGGTCGGCCTGGGCCGGGCGCGTCGGGTCCATGTCCGGAATCACCGAGGTCAGGCCCAACGCCGGGTCGAACAAGGCGAAGGGCGGGAAGGTCGGCAGGTCCACGCCGCCGGGCAGCATGCCGAAGGCGTTGCGCAGCAGTTCGATCTGGCCGACGAAATGGCGGTGGCGATACACCACGCCCTTTGGCACGCCGGTGGAGCCACTGGTGAACAGGATGGCGGCGACGTCGTCCGGCGCGGTATCGGCCAACTGGTTGCCCGCCGCGCTGCCCTCGCGCTCGATCTTCGCCAGCGTGGTGCCGCCCCACGCCCAGCGCCTGCCCACGGTGACGATGCGCGTAGCCGAGCGCGCCCAGCCCAGCAGGCGCCGCGCCAGCTGCGCCAGCGGGATGCCGATGAACGCCTGCGGCTGCGCCTCGTCCAGGCACTGCCGCAGCGCCCGGCGGTCGATGCCCGGGTCCACGAGCACCGGCACCGCGCCGGCCTTGAACAGGGCGAACATCAGCAGGAAGAACTCGCGCGAAGGCCGCACCATCACCACCGTGCGCGTGCCGCGGCCGATGCCGTAGCGGGCCAGGCCGGCGGCGAGGGCGTCGCTGCGCTGGTCCAGCTCGGCATAGGTCAAGGTGAGGTCGTAGCGCGCCATGCCGTCAGCGCCGCGACGGCCGGGGCAACGGATGGCGATCTGCTGCGGCTGCGTACGCGCCAGTTCCGGCAGCGTGGCCGCGATGTTGCACGGTGGGGTCATCGGGGGATTATCGCCGCGCGCCCGCGTTCGTGTCGTCTCCATCGCCCGGCGGTGGCCACTGAACGCCGCCGACTTGCACCCGGCACGGGTTCCGGCAGAATGCCGCCGCCGCTTCCCTGTCCTCCACGCCCATGGCGCATCCCTGCCTCTCCTGCGGTGCCTGCTGTGCCCATTTCCGGGTCAGCCTCCACTGGAGCGAGGCCGAGCCCAGTCTGGGCGGACGGGTGCCGGTCGAACTGACCGATTCGCTGCGCGCCCACGAGCGCGTCATGCGCGGCACCTCGCAGGCCCAGCCGCGCTGCATCGCGCTGGACGCGGACATCGGGCGCTACAGCCGCTGCACCATCCACGACCGCCGCCCGGCGGTGTGCGCACAGGTGCCGGCGTCGCTGGAATTCGGCGACGAGCGCAGCGAACAGTGCGACCGCTCGCGGGCGGCGTACGGCTTGCCGCCGCTGGCAGCGGCGGACTGGATCGGCGTGGACGACGCGCAGCGCAATCCGCTGCCCGACTACTGAGCCGCGCTTACAGCGGGTGGCGGTCGAGGAACTCGCGGATCGCCGGCACCAGCACCTTGGCCTTGTCTTCCAGCACGTAGTGGCCGGCATCGTCGAAGGCGTGCACTTCGGCATTCGGCAGCGCGGCGCGGAAGCCGTCGAGGAAGTGACGGTCGAATACGAAATCCTTCAGGCCCCAGCCGATGAACGCCGGGCGGTCGGCGAAGCCGGGCAACGCCTTGCCCGCGGCCTCCAGCAGTGGCCAGGCGCGGTCGGCCGGCGACAGCGGGATGTCCTGCATGAAGCGGATGGTGGAGATGCGGTTGGCCCAGGTGTCATAGGGCGCGACGTAGGCGCGGCGCACGTCGGCCGGCATGCGCTGCTCCACGCCGATCCACGAGGCGCCGGCGGAGAAGGCATTGAAGCCGCGGATGATCCACTCGCCGATCTTCCAGTCGCGGCCCAGCGCGATCTGCCACGGCATGCGCTTGGCGGCCGGCATCGGGAACGCGGCGGTGTTGGTGATGACCAGCCGCTTGACCTGCGCGGCATGCGACAGCGCCCAGCCGAAGCCGATCATGCCGCCCCAGTCGTGCACGGCCAGGGTGATCGGGCCGGTGATGCCGAGATGGTCGAGCAGCGCGGTGACATCTTCCACGCGCGACTGCAGGGTGTATGCGTAGCGGCTGTCGTCCGGCTTGTCGGACAGGCCCATGCCGATGTGGTCCGGCACGATGCAGCGGTAGCGGTCACTAAGTCCGGCGACCAGGTTGCGCCACAGGTAGCTCCACGACGGATTGCCGTGCAGCATCACCACCACCTCGCCGTCGCGCGGGCCTTCGTCCAGGTAGGACATCGACAGGCCGGGGCGGACCTCGAAGCGCTGCGGGTGCGCCGGATAGCCGGGCAGGGCGGTGGTGACGGTCATCGGATTCCTCTTGCGGACAATGAAACGCCCGCGGCTTGCGGCGCGGGCGTTCGTCTTGCGGTGTCGCCAGACGGTCGCGCGCCGGCCAGCGGCGCGCGGCGGCTTACCACACCACTTCGGCCATCGAGCAGTTCAGGCCCGAACCGATGCCGAGCAGGGCGATGCGGTCGCCCTTCTTCAGGCGGCCCAGTTCCTTGAGCTTGCTCAGCACGATCGGCACCGAGGCCGGGCCGATGTTGCCGTGCTCGCCGAAGATCGTCATGACCTTGGCCGGGTCGATGCCGAACGACTTCACGAACGCGGCGGTGTGCGGGCGGCTGACCTGGTGGATGACGAACTGGTCCAGCTCGTCCACCGCCCAGCCCAGCGCCTGCTTGGCGGCGACAAAGGTCTTCTGCGCCAGCTTGATGCCCTCGATCAGCAGCATGCGGGTGTCGGTGACCATGCGGTCCAGGTTGCCGCGGCACAGCTTGTTGAACTCGGTCGCCGAGCGGGTCACGCCACCGCGGTACTGCGGCGCGTCCGGCACCAGCTCCTTGCGCGCCATCACCATGGCGGCGGCGCCGCAGCCCAGGGTCAGCGCGGCGAGTTCGTCGCGGAACTCCTGCTCGGTGACGTTCGGCGACATCATGCGTTCCAGGGTCTTTTCATAGACCAGGTTCGCGGTCTCGCCGTCCACGACCAGCGCGTAGTCGATCTCGCCACGCTCCAGCATGCGCGCGGCGATGTCCATGCCATTGATGAAGGCCAGGCAGGCATTGGCGACGTCGAAGGTCATGCAGTGGTCGCCGACGCCGAGGTTGCCGGAGACGATGCTCGCGGTCGACGGCTCCAGGTAATCACGGCTGACCGACGTGTTGACCAGCAGGCCGATCTGGTCGGCGGTGATGCCGGCATCGGCCATCGCCTTGCGCGCGGCGGCGGTGGCGGCGTCGGAGGCCTGCACGTCCGCGTCCCACAGACGGCGGGCGTGGATGCCGGCGATATCGCCCAGCACGTCGGTCTTGATCCCGAGCCGGTCGTAGGTCGGCTGCAGGCGCGCATTGATTTCCTGGGACGTCAGCGTGTGCGGCGCATCAACATGCGCCAGTCCCGCGATGGAGACGTTCTTGAAGAGCATCGAAGTAGCGCCATGGCTTCAGGCGAGGGGGCGCCATTCTAGCCCCTGCCAGCCTTCACCGCATCTTTACAAGGTCCGGGGTCGGCCCCCGGCAAAACCGTTCAGCGTCCGCTGCACAGATAAGCGTTGAACCGCTGGCTGCCGTCGGCCGGCTGGCCCTCGGCCTGGACGGCGTTGGCGCCGGCGCTCGGGGCCTCGTTGCGGGCCAGGGTTTCCAGCTCTTCCTGCACCCGCAGCGGGTTGCGGTTGTAGAAGCCGACCTTGTTCTTCACCGACACCACGACCTCGCCCTTCTGCTGGCAGCCGGCCGGCACGGCGCCCGGCGGGATCACGCGGACCGACTTGCCGGCAGGCTCGATCGGCACCCAGGTGCAGGCGGCGGCGGAAAGGGAGATCAGGCTGGCGGCGATCAGAACGCGCATGCGGGCGGCGGTCATCAGAAAGGTGAACAGGATTGTGCCCCAGCCGACGGGTTTGGCAAGGCGCGGCCTGGTGCTCATGCGGGCTGGCGCTCAGGTCCACCGCACTGCCGGGGCCAGCGCGTCCTGAATCTCCGGGCCGGGTAACACACCCCTCGGGCCTGTCCGGACAGCGTTCGCGCATCTGAGTGTCCGGACAGCGGACACTTTCAACCGGTGAAAAACACTTTTAAATCAATGGCATGAAGTTGGCACGCGACCTGCTGTGGTGTGGATGCGGGAAGGAAGGATCAAAACCAACCTGACCAAACGCTGAACCAAATCGGGAAATCTGAAATTCCGCTTGACCGTCCTGATTAGGTGTACTACCTTACTACCACACCACCGCTCACCCACACCACAACAGGTACCGCCATGAACACCAAGTCTCTGAGCGTCGCCCTCGCCCTCGCCGCCGGTTCGGTCTTCGGTTCGATGAGTGCCCACGCCGCCACGATCAACACCCTGGATGCCGTGCAGGTGCGTCCGTCCGCCGAGCAGATCGCCCAGCGCGACCACGAACTCCACAGCGACATCCCGACCCTGTCCGCCGTGCAGGTCCGCCCGACCGTCGGCCAGATCCTGGAAATGCAGGCCGAACAGGCTGCCGCCCAGCGCGTCGTGACCCTGGCTTCGGTCGAGGTGCGTCCTTCCGCCGAACAGCGCGCCGAGCTGGACCGCAGCGCCACCCCGGTTGCCAGCGCCGACAGCGCCAGCGAGTCGATCGCCGCCCTGCTGGGCCAGGTCATCGTCAACCTGCCGGTGCCGCACCTGGCCCCGTCGCCGAGCCAGCTGGAAGCCCTGCTGGGTGAAGTGGTCCGCGTCCAGGCGCAGTTCTGAGCCCTGCCGGTCGGCCTGCCAGGCTGGCCGGTGGCGGCTAGAATTCGCCGATGAGCGAGCCGTCCTTCTTCGATGTACTGCTGTACCAGCCGGAAATTCCGCCCAACACGGGCAATGTGATCCGCCTTTGCGCCAACACCGGCGCGCGGCTGCACCTGATCGAACCGCTCGGTTTCGACCTGAGCGATCGCCAGCTCAAGCGCGCCGGCCTGGATTACCACGAATACGCTCCCCTGCAGGTCCACCCGGACCTCGCCACCGCCCTGGCCCAGATCGCGCCCAAGCGCCTGTTCGCGCTGAGCACCCGCGGCCAGGTGCGCTATGACACCTGCGCCTTTGCGCCCGGAGACGCCTTCCTGTTCGGTGCCGAGACCCGCGGCCTGCCCGCCGACGTACTCGACGCGATTCCCGAGCCGCAGCGCCTGCGCCTGCCGATGCGCCCGGACAACCGCAGCCTCAACCTGTCCAACAGCGTCGCCGTGGTCGTGTTCGAGGCCTGGCGCCAGCTCGGGTTTGCCGGCGGGCAGTGAGCCGCACGCGCGTGGCGCTGCATAATCGCCACACCCCCTCGCGATGAACTCCCATGGCCCGTCTCCTCGGCATTTCCGGCAGCCTGCGCGCCGGCTCGTTCAACACCGCCCTGCTGCGCGCCGCCGTCGATGTCGCCGGCGAAGGCATCAGCCTGGAAGCGGCCACGCTGCACGGCATCCCGCTGTATGACGGCGACGTGGAGCAGCGCGAGGGCATGCCTGACGCGGTGACCGCGCTGAAGGAAAAGATCGTCGCCGCCGACGGCGTGCTGCTGGTCACGCCGGAATACAACAACGGCGTGCCCGGCGTGTTCAAGAACGCCATCGACTGGCTGTCGCGTCCCTCCAACGACATCGCCCGCGTCTTCGGTGATCGTCCGTTCGCGGTCATCGGCGCCTCGCCGGGTGGCTTCGGCACCCAGCTCTCGCAAGCGGCGTGGCTGCCGATCCTGCGCACACTCGGCACGCGCCAGTGGGCCGGCGGCCGGTTGATGGTGTCGCATGCCGCGCTGCTGATCGATGCACAGGGTCAGCTGTCCGATCCGGTCACGCGCCAGCGCCTGGCCGACTTCCTGCAAGGCTTCGCCCGCTTCTCGCTGCTCGGGCGCTGATCCGCCACGCGTCATCGGCATGCGCATGCGTGCAACGCGCATGCGTCTAAGAAATTTCTAATTGCTTCGCCGTCGCGCGATTTGCAACGCGCTCGCGTGCGCTTTCGCTTCGAAATAAACAAGGATCGTGCGCTGAACAACGCACGCGATTAATCCTGCACTCATGCACAAATTCAGTGGCGATTGAGGTGAATAACAGAGAATTTACATGTCGGCAGCGAACGGCAACCGCCTCAGCGCCGACCACCAAACAATAAAGAACAGGTAATACCCAATGAAGACTTCGTTGCTTGCCCTGGGCCTGCTGGCCGCTCTCCCGTTCGCCGCTTCCGCCGCCGACAACATCTCCTACAACTATGTCGAAGGCGACTACATCAAGACCAACGTCGACGGCCCGGACGCCGATGGCTGGGGCATCAAGGGCTCCTACGCGTTCCATCCGAACTTCCACGTCTTCGCCGGTTACAGCAAGCAGAAGTTCGACGGCGCCGGCAATCTGGACGTGAACCAGTGGAACGTCGGCCTGGGTTACAACTACGCGATCAGCAACAGCACCGACCTGCTGGCGCGCGTGTCGTACCAGAACCTGGACCCGGAACACTACGAGAAGGACTTCAACGGCTGGGCCACCGAAGTGGGCATCAACAACTCGTTCGGCCCGCGCTTCTCGACCTACCTGCTGGCCGGTTATGAAGACTATGCCAAGCGCGACAACATCAACCCGGAAGGCGAGTTCTACGGCCGTCTGGGTGGCCAGTTCAACTTCAACAAGAACTGGGCGCTGAGCGGCGACATCAAGATGTACACCGACAATGGCGACGTCCAGTGGTCGGTCGGCCCGCGTCTGAGCTGGTAAGCATCAAGCAAGGCGCGACACGTCTCTCTCCCGTGTCGCAACCCAAAGCCCGGCCATGCCGGGCTTTTTTTTGCCCACCACACCCCAAAACCGACGACGCCTTTGACTTCCGATCAGCCACACGGATGTATCGGGTGACCGGGGGCAGGCCCCTTTCGGGACCGTAGGCGACAAGGATGTCGCCTACGAGCCTCCATGGATGGAT
>DJAN01000279.1:0-3434 GCA_002429615.1 Lysobacteraceae bacterium UBA6001 | reverse complement strand
CCGAAAGGGGCCTGCCGCCGGGCGCCGCCGATAGCCCCTCCGCGTGCATCTGCAAGCATGCAAAAAGCCCGGCCGAAGCCGGGCTTATCACTCAAGCGAAAGCGAAGCACCAGCACCGCTTATTGGAACAACGTAGCCGGATACTCCGGCTTCTGCTCCCGCGCCAGCAGGCCGCGCAAACCGGCTTCTGGCGTCAGCTCGCCGTGCAGCACGGAGCGCACCGCATTGGAGATGGGCAGCTCGATGCCATGTGCCTCGGCTTGCCGCATGACCTCGTCGGCGGTCTGCACGGACTCGACGACCTGTCCGATCTCGCGCACCGCATCACTCAGGCTCTGCCCACGCCCCAGCGCCAAGCCCAGGCGACGATTGCGCGACAGATCGCCGGTGCAGGTAAGCACCAGGTCGCCCAGACCCGCCAGGCCCATCAGCGTCTCCGGCCGCGCCCCGATCACCGCCGCCAACCGCAGCATCTCGTTCAAACCGCGCGTGATCAAGCCAGCGCGCGCATTGAGCCCGAGCTGCATGCCATCGGCCACGCCGGTCGCCACGGCCAGCACGTTCTTCATCGCGCCGCCCAGCTCCGCACCGACCATGTCGTCGCCCGTGTAGGCGCGGAACGTCGGCCCATGCATCGCCTCGGCCACCTGCTGCGCGAACTCGGCATCGTCGCCATGCACGGTGATCGCCGTCGGCAGGCCCAGGGTCACTTCCTTGGCAAAGGAAGGCCCGGTCACCACCGCCAGCGGTACCGCATCGCCCAGGATCTCGCCCGCCACCTCGTGCAGGAATCGACCCGAACCCGGCTCGAAACCCTTGGTCGCCCAGGCCACGCCCGCATCGGCCGGACGCAGTGGCGCCAGCGCGCGCACCGTCGCGGTGAACGCATGCGACGGCACCACCACCAGGATCCAACCCGCCCCGGCCACGGCCTCCGCCAGATCGGTGGTGGCACGCAGCGCGTCGGGCAGTGCGATCCCCGGCAGGTAGCGCGGGTTCTCGTGCTGGCGGTCGATCGCCTCGATCACCGCGGCGTCGCGGCCCCACAGCACGGTCGGATGACCGTGCCGGGACACCAGCGCGGCGAGCGCGGTGCCCCAGGAACCGGCGCCGAGGACGGCGATTTTCTGCTTTTGATCGCTCATCCGAGGATCAGCCGGTCAACGCTCAGGCGTTGCCGGCCGGCTCCGAATCAGCCAGCGAGGTCTCGCCGCCCTGGGCGCGCTGGCGCAGGGTTTCGGCGTACAGCGCCTCGAAGTTGATCGGCTGCAGGTAGAACGGCGGGAAGCCGCCGGCCTGGATGAGGTCGCTGACCAGGCTGCGCACGTATGGGAACAGGATGTTCGGGCACTGGGTGCCGAGCAGCACGTCGACCGCCTGCGGCTCCAGGCCGACCAGGCCGAACACGCCCGCCTGCTGCACTTCGGCCACGTACGCGGTACGGCCGCCGGCGCTGCAGGTCAGGGTGATCGCCAGCACCACCTCGAACGCGTTCTCGTTCAGGCGCTGCACTTTCTGGTTGAGGTTGAGCTGCAGCTCCGGCTGCACGGCCTCGTTGAACACGGCCGGGGCGTTCGGCGACTCGAAGGAAACGTCCTTGACGTAGATCTTCTCGATGGTGAACGCGGGGCCGCCGGCGGTGTCGGCCGGCGCCACGGCGCCGTTGTTGGTTTCGTCGGACATTTCTTGCTCCAAAAAAAGCGGATTTCGGTAATGAATCGGGATTATCACATGCCTGTCGCAGGGGGCGCCGACGGACGGCGCTCAGGCAGCAATGGGGTCAGGCGCGGCCCTTCACCAGGGGCAGTTCGGCCTGCTGCCAGGCGGGGATGCCGCCATCGAGCACATACACCTTCTCGAAGCCGGCCTTCTTGAGCTGCTTGGCCACGGCCGCCGACGCGGTACCCGTCGCGGTGCGGCACACCAGCACCACCGGCTTCTGCTTGGCATCGGCCACCAGCTTGTGCTCGGGGCCGAACTGCGCAGGCTGCGCGTTGCGGCTGCCGGCGATATGGCCCTTCTCGAACTCGGCGCTGGTGGACAGGTCCACCACCACCGCGCCCTCGCCGTTCATCAGGCGGGTCAGCTCGGCGGGCTTGAGGCCGGCAAAACCACGGAACAGGCGGGCGATTTCGGTGTAGAGGATGGCAATCGTCAGGCCGACGAAAACGATCGACAGGAACGGATTGCGCCCGGCAAAGGCCAGCAGTTCTTCGAAATTCACGGTTTCAGGGGTCTGGTAAGCGGGCGGCGATTGTCGCACAGCCCGAAGACGGCGGCCGGACGGGCCCGGCCGGCGCCCTTACTGGCCCTGCCACAGGTCCGGCAGGCCGGTGGCGAGCCACCACTGCTTGGCCTGCGGATCCCAGCGCCAGGTCTCGCGCACCCGCACGGTGCGTTCGGCCTGCGTATTGCGGTTGATGACCCGCAGCTCCACGTCGCGGATCACCTCGTTCTCGTTCGCCCCCACCCCGGCGCGCAGTTCGCGGTAGCCGGAGATCTGCACCTGCTGGTAGCGCTCGCGCTCCAGGTCGGTCTGCGGATGCGCCTGGCGGTACGCGGGATCGACGATTTCCTGGGCGGTCTCGAAGTCGCTCCAGCGCACCGCCGCGGCGTAGGCGGTCTGGATGTCCTCGAGGCTGCGCCGCTGCGCACGGCTGGACGCCGCCTCGGCGACCGATACGTTCAACAGCATCAGCACGATCGCCAGCGCGATCCGGATCCCCTGTCGCATTCGCCTGCTTCCCCGTTAACGAGGCGCCATCCTACCCTTTCGCGATCGCCACGAAACGGCCGGCGAAGGTCGCGGCGATCTCGCCCGAGGCCAGCCGCACCTGCCCGGCCAGGCCCAGGCGCGCCCGGCCACGCTGGCGCAGCGTGGCGAGGAAGGCATCGCGCTCCGCCGGCAAGGCCGGGGCCGCATCGGCCTGCAGGGTCTCGTACACCGGCTTGAGATAGCGCAACTGGCTGTCCGCCACATAGACATCAGCGCCGATCCCGGCCATGCGCAGCTGCAGGCTGACCCAACCCCATCCGGCGAGTGTCATCAGCGAGGCCAGGCTGCCCCCGAAGGCGTTGTCCTTGTCGTTGACGTTGGCCGCCAGTGGCGCCTGCAGGAACAGCGCACCGTCCTCATAGCGCGCCACGCGGATGCCCATCGCCGCCACCGGCGGCATCGCGGAAAGATGGTCCTGCAGCTGGCGCAGGTCGTCGGCGGAGGGCTCGGGAAGCAGCATCGGGACGGCACGGACAGGCGAAGGGCTCGCATAATGCCCGCAATGGCCGCCTCCGCACACGTGCCCACCACGCTCATCTCGCTGCGCCCGGCCGGGCAGCACGACGCGCTGCGCCGCGCCGCCGCACGCCATGGCATGCCGACGCTGGCGGTCTCGCCATGGCAGTTGCAGGCGCGCGACGATGCCGCCACGCGCGAG